>JBIKXP010000170.1:0-7136 GCA_044355685.1 Phycisphaerales bacterium | reverse complement strand
AGCGCAACGCGACCATGGGGCGGCAATGTGCTGACGCACGCCGGATCCAACACCATGTGGTACTGCGTGGCGTGGCTTGCGCCCGAGAAGGGGTTTGCCGTTCTGGCAGCCACCAACCAAGGCGGCGTCGCGGCTGCGAAGACCTGCGACGACGCGTGTGCGCGGATGATCGAGGCTGTCTCGAAGCCTGCCGCGCCCGCGCCGAAGCCGGCCGATCCAGCGGCGTCGCAGCCCGCCACGACCCAGAAGTAGCAGCGCTGCCGCAGCGGCGCGCGCTTCTCGCACCGTGCACAAGTTGGCAGTCGACGCCGGCCCGCAGGCCGTATCCACGTTGGCACGCCGTTCGCGTCTCGGCGGTGTCGCGCGCCGGCAGTCCGGCGGCGACGAGATCGAACGAGAGCCAGCATCGGAGAACAACCATGAACACCCTGAACAGCATGATGAACATGACCGCTTCGCGCCGTTCGCCCTTCTTCGCCACGACCGACATTGCAGAGCTCTTCGACGCCGTCGTCGGAGGCGCGCATGCCGCCGCTGCGCCGAGCATGCCGATCGACGTGTGCGAGAACCAGGATGGCATCACCATCACCGCGAACGTGCCGGGATTCACGAAGGACGAGGTCGGCGTCGAGTTCCATGAAGGCGTGCTGACGATCGCGGCCACGCGTGCCGAGAAGCCAGTCGACAGCAAGTCCTGCGGCACGGATTGCTGCAAGGCACCTGAGAGGCCCGTCCGCACGCTGGTGCGCGAGCGGCCGACGTCGAGCGTTCGGCGCGCGCTGCACCTTCCCGAGCGCGTCTCGGGCGAGGGAATCAAGGCAGACCTCGCCGATGGCGTGCTGACGGTGACGGTGCCGTACACGCCGCGACCGACCCCGCGCCGGATCAGCGTGAACTGACGGACTGACGAGAGAGATCAACAAGTCAATACGGCGCAGCAGCAACGCGGAACACCCGAGGAACGTGGGGACCGCGTTGCTGCTGCGTTCTTTCGTCACCCCAAGAAACGGTGCCAAGCACGTGCCGTGCGGTGCACGGCACCCCCCGGCACGTGCCAGGCACCTGGCGAATGCTGTGGAAATCCTCTGGATTCAGTGCGCTGGTGCTACCGCGGGCTGGTGCCAAGCACGTGCCGTGCGGTGCACGGTACCCCCCGGCACGTGCCAGGCACCGTTGCTGGCAGGCGGCGTGAATCTGTCGCTTCCCGCAGGGCGCGCTTGTGGAACTGGGCGATCTGCCGCGAAGATGGCATCCCATGACCTCCCGCGCCCTCTCCTCGCTCGGCCGTCTTGCATGTGTCTCGGTCGCCGCAACCGTGGCGGCCTGCGCTGCCCCACGCGTGCGCGACGCGACCGTCGCGCCCCAGCCCGTTCTCCCGAACGATGCAGCCGCCGCACGTGCCCTCGATGAACTCGTGCGCCACGACGTGCAGTGGAGCTCCCCCGGCGGCGACGAAGCCGGCTCGATGCCGATTGGCAACGGCACCTTCGGCGCGAACGTCTGGATCGACACGAAGGGCGATCTCCTTCTCCTCCTCTCGCATACGGATGCCTTCAGCGAGATCGAGCGCCTCCTCAAGCTCGGGCGCGTGCGCATCTCGTGCGACCCGCCGCTTGCGGTCGCGCCGTTTGCGCAGCGCATGCGCTTCGCCGACGGCATGATCGAGGTCGAGTGCGGTGAAGGCGACGATCGCGTTCTGCTGCGCGTATGGATCGACAGCGCGAGCGAAACGCTTCACACGACGCTCGACGGCAGGCGCCCGCGCACCGTGACGGCCACGCTTGAGAACTGGCGCGGCACCGCCCGCACGCTCGAAGGCGGCGAACGCAACAGCTCGTGGGTGATGCGCGACGCGCCGGGTTCGATCGCGCTCGTCGAGTCGGCCGATGTCGTCGTGCCCATCGAGGAATCGCCAGATGCGATCGCGTGGTACCACCGCAACGAGTCCTCGATCGTGGCGTTGACGCTCGAGCATCAGGGGCTCATCAAGTTCGAGAGCGCGTTTCCAGATCCCTTGATCCTACGTACCTTCGGCGGCCGCATCGAGGGCGAGGGCTTTGTGCGCGCAGACGCGCACACCATGCGCGCCGACGGAGCGCGCGAGCGCCACGCGCTGCGCGTCACCGTCGCCTGCTCGCAGGCCGACGACCTCGCCTCGTGGCAGCGCCGGCTTGGGCAGGTTGCGGCAAGTGCGGCCGATCACGCGGCGTCGCGCGCGCGCACGTCCGCGTGGTGGCGCAGCCGTTTCGCGCAGAGCTGGGTGTTCGTCGACATGCCCGAGGCCGAGCGTGGCGCGCTGGCGCCCTCGCAGGCGTACGCAGCGCAGCGCGCCGCAGCGCTCGCGGCCACCGGCGGCGTGTTTCCGGTCAAGTTCAACGGGTCGATCTTCACCGTCGCACCGCGTTTCGTAAACGGTGAATCCTTCAACGACGACTTCCGGCGGTGGGGCGGTGACTACTGGTGGCAGAACACGCGGCTTCCGTACCACGGCATGCTGGCCCGCGGCGACGACGACCGCATGCGCTCGCTCTTCGACTTCTACTTCAAGGCGATCCGCGGCTGTTCAGTGCGCGCGAAGGAGTATTACGGCGCGGAAGGCGCGTACTTCCCCGAGACGATGACGACCTTCGCGACCTATTCGAACGGCGACTATGGCTGGAACCGCGAGGGACTCGAGAAGGGCGTCGTGCAGTGCCCATGGTGGCAGTGGGAGTGGAACCAGGGGCCTGAGCTCATCGCGCTTCTTCTCGACCACTGGGACCATACGGGCGACGAGCGCATGCTCGAGGAGCGCGCGATCCCGACGGCGCGTGCGGTGCTGCGCTACTTCGACACGCGCTTCACGCGCGACGCGCGTGGGATCCTCGTCATCTCACCGACACAGGCGCTCGAGACATACTGGACCGGCGTCGTCAATGATCTGCCATGCGTTGCGGGTCTCCGCGAAGTCACGGCGCGCCTTCTCGCGCTACCCGCGCGGTTCGGCGACGCCGCCGATCGCGCGCTCTGGGAGCGGATGCGCGCATCGTGTCCGCCGCTGCCCCTGACCGCAGACGGCGCGCGCCTCGCGCCGGCGGAGAAGTTCGACCCGACGCGGTCGAACTGCGAGAACCCGGAGCTCTACGCGGTGTGGCCTTTCTGGCTGCCGGATGACATGCTGGGCATTGGCCGCGCAAGCTTCGCGGCGCGCATTGAGAAGATGACGCACGGCTGGACGCAGGACGGCATGCAGGCCGCGCGTCTTGGTCTTGCCGACGACGCGGCCGCGAACGTGCGCGCGAAGCTCGGCAACACGCACCAGAACTTCCGTTACCCGACCTTCTGGGGCCCGAACTTCGACTGGCTGCCCGACCAGTGCCATGGTTCGAACCTCCTGACCACCGTGCAGGAGATGCTGCTGCAATCACGCCCGGACGGGACGATCACGCTTCTCCCAGCGTGGCCGAAGTCGTGGAACGCGCGCTTCCGCCTGTACGGCGCGGCAGGCACGCGCGTCACCGCCGAAGTGCGTGGCGGAGCGCTTGTCTCGCTTGAAGTCGACCCGCCGGCGAATCGCGCGCGGGTAACGGTTGCGGAAGGGTGGGTGGCGCCGTGAACACGCGTGATGCGGTCATCGCCTTGTGGCTTCTGCGCGCGTCAGCCTTCACGGTCGCGGCGATGCTCCCCGCGACGCCGTGCGCCGCGAATCTCCGTCAGGACGAGAGCCCGTCGCAAGGTTCCGCGTCGACCACGGAGAGCGAGGCGATCACCCGCTACAGGGAACTCGCAGCGCGCGTGAACGCGGCCTACACGATGGACGCCGACGACGGATGGGAACCGTTCGTGGTGTCGGGTGTCGTAGACGAGGCGGTGACGAAGTGGCTCGAGGCCGTGCGTCCCATCGGCCCGGAACTGATCGCGGCGGTACGACTTCCGTACGAGAGCAAGATCGACACGGAGCAGGGATGGAGCCGGAAGCCTCTCTCGCTGTCGCCTCAGCGCTCGCTTGCGAGAGTCGCGCGGATCCTCGCGCATGACGCCGCGGTTCGCGGCGACCCTGTGACAAAGCTCGATCTCCTGCGTGCCCAGCTCCGGCTTGCAGGACAACTGAAGGAGCACCCTGAGACGACAAGCGCGCTCGTACATGCAGGCATCGTCGCCATCCACGCGAAGACCGTCGGTGAACTGATCGATCGTGGCGCGATCGATTCCACCGAAGCGCGTGCGCTGCTTGAGGCGCGACGAGATGTCGCGGTGGTCTTGCGCGCACACCTGTTGGCGGGCCTGCGCAACGATGCGGAGATTCTCGTGACGGAGACGCGGAGGCTTCACACCGACGGAGCCGAGCGGGCGAAGAAACAGCTCGAGGCGCGCGGATTTGGCGAAATGGCAAAGCTGCTCGCGGGCGACAAGATCCAGAGGCTTGCGGATTCGATCGCATACAGGGATGCGATCGTCGCGGCCACCGCGGTGGAAGACGACGCGATGCTGCTCACGGCGGTTCGCTCGCTCGAGGAGCGCGCGGTCGCAGGCACGCTTGGGCCATGGGTCGCCGAGTGGGGTCGCGCGAATGCGCGCTCGGTCATGGCTCAACAGTCGGTGCAGAAGCAACTCGCGATGCAGGAGGACGCGCTCTTCGCCCTTGAGGATGGGGCATATGAACCCGTCGACCTCATCAACGCGGCGCCGCACTATCTCGCGGCGTCGAAGTCCGCCGAGACGCTTTCGCCCGACTTGCAGCGAAGGATCATCGCGCTTCGCAGCGCCCCCGGCGGTGGAACCGAAGAGGAGCATCGCGCCGTGCGCCGAGCGACCGAGGGACTCCGGCCGCAGCTGATCGACCGAATCCTGCAGGCGACGAAGCATGAGCGCTGCGACTTCGATGCGATCAGGCATGGCAGCGGTCCACACCCGTCGCTCGTGCAGGACGGCTGCGATGGAGCGTTGGGTGCGCTGCGCATCATGCTCTTCGATCCGCTGCTTCCGGGAGATCGGCCCGCGGATGCGCCGACGGCCGTCGACGCCTGCGTCGCGTCGCTTGTTGCGATCCGGCACTTCGCGGAGGGCGGCGGAATCGGGAATCCGCTCGTCGCGCAGCGGTTCTCGCGCGATGTCGCGGCGGTGCTCGAGGAACTCGCGACGCGCGGTTCGCTGGATGGGAAGGCGCGTCGACGGCTTGGCGCCGAGCTGGCGCGTCTCGATGCGGACGATCCGTTCGGCCTGCGTAGGAGCATCGACTTCGAGCGCGCCCACATCGCGACGATGGGCCAGCCGATGTTCGCGGAACCGCGCGAGCACTCCGCGTTCGGCCGAAAGCGCCTCGCCGAGCTCACGCCCGACCATGTCGGATTTCTCGTGGGAACGCTGACCGGTCCGCGGCCGGCGATCGCGAGCGAACCGTGCGAGTGCTCGTTCGATGGACCGTTGCTTGATCTTCGCGGTCTCTTCGATCTCGATGACCTCGAGGCCGCACAGGCGCAGTCGAGCCAACTACGCACGCGCATCTACTCGTCCCTCGACGGGGAGCAAGTCGATGAGCCCTCGGCGCTCGATGGCCTCGCGGTGACCAAGCCCATCGACATGGAAGCACGCCTTGCCGAGGCGACCGTGGACTTCGAGCGGCTGCAGGCGTTCGTGCAGGTCGAGCCACAGGCGGGCAGCGCCGCGCCGCAGCCGCCGAGCAAGGCCTTGATCGCGCAGAACGCGCGCATGCCGAAGCCCGGGCCCGAGGGGCCCGCGGTCGAGGTGTACATGGAGGCGCTTGCGGGCGAAGACGGGTCGTACCGCTCGAAGCGGGGGCACGACGGATTCGGCGAGTTGCTCGAGCTCGTGGACAGGCTCGACAAGGACGAAGAGGCGCTCGCCCGCGCGAAGACGCTCATCGCTCCGATCATGCCCGACATTGCGAAGCTTCGCACCATCCGCGAGCGGCCCGTCTTCGGCGTGCCGTTCGTCGCGGGGCCGCTTACGGACGCGAGGCTTGCGCGGTTTCTCGATGTTGCCGAAGCGGAGACTCGTACGGGCCTCCTGACGAACACGCTGTTGCGCGCGCGGCGGCCCGGGCACTCGATGTTGATGCGTGCATCCGGGTTGATGCTCGCGTCGGCAGCGGTCGCGTTGCGCGAACAGCGCACTGGCGACTTCGTCGTCGACATCGAGACCGTGAGGATGGTCGCGCGCCACTTCGGCGAAGGCGAGGACTGGCTGGCTGCGATCGGGCGGGATTTCGTTGAGAAAGCGATCTGCCGGGCGATCTGCGGCGCGGTGTCGTCGCAGGCGGAGCAGTTCACCGAAGAGCAGCTTGTCGGGCTTGCGGCCGCGATTCCCGTCCGAGGAGACGCGCTCCTCCGGGCCATCGAATTCGAGCGCCGGAAGATCGACGAGATCGCCGAACTCTGCTTCGCGGATGACGGTTCGGGTGATGGCGTGCCGCGAGACCCGGCGTTCGACACGGTCTTCGGTCCCCCGCGGGATGGACCGATCACTCTCGCTGGGCAGGACACGGACTGGGAGGCCAAGCCGATCGGCCGTCGCGCGTATCTCGCGGCCGCGCACGGGTTGCTCGACCGGGTTCTCGCCGCGGCACGGGCCCCGAGTGCGCATGAGGCGCTGGCGTTGAGCCGCGAGCTCGACGCGCGGTACGGCGACACGCTTTCGAAGGACCGTGCGGAGATCGAGGTCCCCGACTTGCTTGGGCTCGCCGCCGCCGCGCGGGCGAGCGGGCTTGTCCGGGTGCTCCAGCGCGAGAACCGTGCGCAGGCCGCCCGCGCCGTGATCGCGATCGTTCGCTTCGAGCGTGCGAAGGGCAGGTACCCCGCCGATCTCGCGGAGCTTGGCAGGTTCATGGGCGAGACGCTCGGAAGCTGGGCCGCCGAGGGCGCTCGGTGGCGCTTCGCGGCGGGCAGCGCCTCCGCGAAACTTGAGGTTCCGTGGTACGGCGCCGACGAATTCCTGCAGTTCTCGTTCCGACCGACCTCGCGCCGGTAACGGGCGGGGCCGCACGGGTCGAGAACCTGCACCGACGCCGATTCTTTGTGCGACAAAGTATGAAGATTCCTCGAATGGAGGCTTGCGAGAGCCGTATACTTTGTGCGACAAAGTATGCGCGGCGGGGTTCTGCCCTGTCGATGGAGGTTCTCATGGCGAGCGAAAGTCAG
>JBIKXP010000169.1:0-7141 GCA_044355685.1 Phycisphaerales bacterium | reverse complement strand
CCCGACGAGGTCGCGCGGAAGGCCGTTGCGGAAGGCGAAGCTTACGAACTCGTGCGTGAGCCGGACGGGCGCGAGGGCGATCTCGGGGCGGTTTCGCAACTCGAGTGCCAGTTCGCTGCGGGGCGCCACGAGTGCCTGCGCCTTTCCCCGTTCGAGCATGTCGGCAGCGGCCGCGAGGCTCGGTGCGCTGAGATACGGCAGTTCGTTGCCCGACAGCCACTCCGCCGCCGAGCTTCCGCGCACGGCGACGACGCGAATGCCCGACAACTCGGCCGCAGAGTTGATCTTCTGAGAGGTCAGAGACCCGACCGTGACGGCCGAGACGATCGTTGCCGTGAGAAGCGTCGTGAGGACGAGCGAGGTGAGCATCCAACCGGCGGCGATCACCCTTCCGGCAACCGACGTCGGAACCTTGTCGCCGTAGCCGACGGTCGAGAGCGTGACGACCGACCACCAGAGCGACGAGCCGAGTCCTCTGCGCGCGCCGCCGCCGAACTGCACGTTGCGGCGTCGTTCGGCGAGCCACATCACGATCGCCGCGAGCACGATGAAGGCACCGATCAGGACGGCAAGGTGCCGCTGTGGCGGTGCGAGGAGCCCGCGCACGATGGCCTCGAGCCCGCTCAAGAGCGAGGTGCGGTCGTGGACCGCGACGGCGAGCCCCGCGGAGGCGAAGGGATGCGAGAACTCCATCGCAAGCCGACGCGCGGGAGACGCGGCGACCGGCGAGGCGCATGCATCGAGTTCACCGCGCGCCACCGCGTCAAGGATCTCCGCCTCCCCTCCGGCGCGGAACTCAACTTCCACTCCGAGCCGTTCTGCGGCGGCCGTGAACAGCCGAATGCTCTCGCCGCCCCACCCGTCGCCCTCGGGGTCTGGCTCGCTGAATGGCGGTGCGTCGAACACCCCGACGACGAGTCGCGTCGGAGCCGCCGCAGGGATACCGGCCGCCTCCTGCGGCTGCGGTGAAGCGAGGCAGGGGTTCGAAAGCGCGAGAAGGATGGCGAGAGCACGTGGCGAAACCGCCATTGTCGCAGTGTAGCGGGGTCGTGGGCGAGTTCCGGTTGCCAAACGCCCTCCACGCTGCGCGCTGGTGGGTTGAAGCGTCGCGCGGACGAACCTATCCTCCGACCCCTTCCCGACCGGAGATCGACTCACGGCGGGGCGCGAGTCCCTGACGGAGATCAACCCATGGCAGTCCGCATCGCAATCAACGGTTTCGGCCGCATCGGCCGCCTCGTCACCCGCATCGCAACCGCCCGCGGCGGTTTCGACATCGTCGGAGTGAACGACCTCGTGCCCGCGGACAACCTCGCGTATCTCCTCAAGTACGACTCCTCGCACGGCCGCTTCGACGCCGAGGTGAAGGCCGACGGCGACGCGATCGTTGTGAATGGGAAGCGCGCCGCCTGCACGGCGGTCAAGGACCCGTCGCAACTCCCATGGAAGGCGCAGGGCGTCGACTACGTGCTCGAGTCGACCGGCCTCTTCACAGCCGCGGAGGATGCGCGCAAGCACATCGACGCCGGCGCGAGGCGCGTCCTGATTTCGGCGCCGACCAAGAGCGAGAAGGAAGTGCCGACGTTCGTCCACGGCGTGAACTGCGCGAAGTACGACCCCGCGGTGCACACCATCCTCTCGAACGCAAGCTGCACGACGAACTGCCTCGCACCCATCGTGAAGGTGCTCCTCGACCACTGCGGGATCGAGGAAGGCCTGATGACGACGGTGCACGCCGTCACCGCCACGCAGCCCACGCAGGATGGCCCGTCGAAGAAGGATTGGCGCGGCGGCCGCAACGCCTACATGAACATCATTCCGAGCTCGACCGGCGCCGCGAAGGCGTGCGCGCTCGTCCTCCCGGAGACGAAGGGCAAGCTCACCGGCATGAGCTTCCGAGTGCCGACCGCGAACGTCTCGTGCGTCGACCTCACGTTCCGCCCGACGAAGGCCACGAGCCTCGAGGCGATCAGCGCGGCGATGAAGGCCGCGAGCGAGGGCGCGCTCAAGGGGATCCTCGGCTACACCGAGGAGGAGGTCGTCTCGAGCGACTTCATGAGCGATCCGCGCAGCTCGATCTACGACGCCAAGGCGGGCATCCAACTCTCCGATCGCTTCTTCAAGATCGTCAGCTGGTACGACAACGAGTTCGGCTACGCGACCCGCTGCGTCGACATGCTGTCGCTGATGGCGAAGAAGGACGGCAAGTTGTGAGCGTGGCCGGGCGTGCGCCGATCAACACGCGCAAGGCCGAGCGCCGGGAACTCGCGTTTCACTGCACGGGCTGCCTGAAGGAAGACCTCGTCAGAATCGAGGCGGCTGAGCGCGCGGGAACGCTGCGCACCACGGGAAACTGGACCGCTGGCGAGATCCTCGACCACGTGGCGAAGACGGTCGAGTTCTCGATCGACGGATTTCCGCCCGAAATCCGCGTCGTCTGGCCGATTCGCGTGATCGCGCGGCTCATGAAGGGGCGCGTGACCAGCGGGAAGACGCTCTCCGCCGGCTTCAAGTTGCCGAAGGAGTCCGCCGCGTTCCTGCCGAGCCCGGGCGCATCGACGGCGGACGGGCTTGCTCGCATGCGGCGCGTGCTCGACCGGCTCGACGGCGGCGCTCGCTGCACCCACGCGAGCCCCGCGTTTGGCGCCCTTTCGCACGACGAATGGATGCGCCTCCATCTCGGGCACGCGCAGCTACACCTGGGATTTATCCAGGGGATTCGTTGAGGTGTGACGACGTCATCCGGCGCGACGGGCTCGATCAGTGCGGCAACTGCCAGCGCACGACGAGCGACGAAGGCGCGGGTGGGTGGGGCATGGCCACGCGGATGAGGCGGTAGTCCGCGATTCGCTCGCCGAGGGCGCAGAACGCACGCTCCACCATCGGAACGTAGTTCGGCACGTTCGAGACTTCGATCGCCTTTGCACCGCTGGGCCCAGCGAGTTCGTCCTCGATCATGGGCGCGCAGTCGATTGGAATGCGTGCCGGCTCGCGAGCTGCGGCATCGTGCGGCACGGGCCCCGAGAGCGTGCCGAACATCGCGGCGTCGACCGAGTCCGGTCCTTCGATCGAGCGGTGGACGAAGATGTCCGAGACGAACGACTCCGACGGAACGGTGACCGCGGAGATGAACTGCGCGAAGTCATCGCTTGTCGTGCCTCTCCGGGCGTAGGCGCGTTCCATCAGGCTCCCGAAGAAGAGATCCGACTCGCCGATGCGGCCGATCGGACCGTTGTCGAGCTCGATCGTGAGCCTTCCGTCGGCTTCGGTCCGGGAGACGCTTGCATTCGGGAACGATGAGAAATCGCGGAGCAGGAAGTCTGGATCCGAACCGTCCGCGCCCGGCAGGAACGGCCGAGCGGATGGAAGCGACGACTTCCCGCTGATGAGCGAGCGGAAGACCGGGAGCTTGGCGATCGGACGTAGGCGCCGTACTCCGACGAGGCCGACGATGAGCGCGAGGTCTGCCAGGCCGGCGTCGCCCCGATTCGGAGCGAGAATCTGGGCGGTGACGCGGGCGGCCGCCTGGACGCCGAAGACGGCTGCGTTTCCACGGAATGCGAGCCGACGCGCTTGCTCGAGGTTGGCGCCCGACCGGAGGCCATCAAGCACCAGCTCGAACTCGGCGCGGCCGCCGAAGTGACGAATCACCATCGCGTCGAACGCATCGATCGCGCTGCGGAACTTCGCGACGAACTCGCCCCCGACGCCTGCGGATTCGAACGCGCGCAGGTAGATCGCAACGCCCTCGGGCCCGGGCAGCATCGGCGCCGCGTCGAGCGCATCGCTCTCGATCAGGATGCGTGCGAACTTCCACGTCAGGTTCTTGTTGAGCTTGAGACGGCGCGAAACATCCTGCGGCCTCAGCGGATCGACGCCAACGGCTTCGCAAAGTGCTCGAACTGCATCGCGGACCGCTGCGATCGTCGCTTCGCAATCGCCCCGGAACGACCCCAGCAGTTCCGGAGCGCGCGCAGATGCGGCCGCGCTGACGGACCATTCCCGAACGTCGGATTGGCGCGAGCGCTTCGAGAGTCTGGCTCCGCGGGAGGGTTTGGTTCGTGAGGGAGGCATGATGGACGCAAAGAGAGCGCGGGCGGGACTTTACAGGACTTTCTCGAGAGTGCTGCGCTGAAGGGGAGGCTTTGCGCTGAAGGGGAGGCTTAAGGGGAGGCTTCAGGGGAGGCTTCAGGGGCGTGGGAGGGGCGTGGAGTTTCCCCAAAGATATCTCGGGTTTTTCCCTAGGGAAGGTTGCAGCGGTGAAATCTGCACTTAGATTTGTCGCGACCCGTCCCCCGGGGCGTTGCGCGCTCGGCTGTCCCGAGCCCGCTTCTCTCTCGGCCGCCTCGGCTCCCGAGTCGCGACGCAAGTGCGGGTTGGTGTCGCCACCGCGGTCCAGCCGCCGTGGGTCGCCGTTCCGCGGGTAAGCCGTCCTTCACCACCCTGACCGAATCGTCCCCACCGAATCCGAGGAGTCCCATGAGCGTCAAGTCGAAGTTCTGCGTCGGCCTGTTCCTGTCCGCAACCCTCAGCTCGACGGTGCTCGCCGACGGCACGTGGGAGGTGCTCACCGTGAGCGACGGCGTCTCAAGCGCCAACATCACCGGCGTCAAGAACGCCGTGTGGGTGCCCAACCAGTTCAACAACCCAGTGATCGATGCCAACGGCATCGTGACCTTCCGGAGCCAGATCGCGGGTGACGGCATCACGAACGCCGGCGCCTTCGCGAACCACGTCGTCGTGGTGCGCGGCGCGGGCGCGCCTTGGACGGTGGTCCTGCGCAACAACGCGGGTGTCCCCGGCAACCAGCCCGTGGATGCCCTGATCTCGCGGACCGGAAGCCCGAACTTCTCGATTCCGTCGACCAACATCAACCTGACTGGGAACGGAAGCAGCATCGTCTCGGCCTTCATGGCGGGCCCCGGCATCACGGCGGGCACGAACGACACCGCGCAATGGTTCATCCCAAGCTCGGGCTCGCCCGTCCTGCTTGCGCAGGGCCGCGACGTCTGCCCCGGGACCGCGGGCGCGCAGTATCCCGCCAACATGACCGCGGCGACGGGCACCCGCGTGAACAACGCAGGCGAGAGCCTCTTCGCCATGACGCTCTCGGGTGGCGACACCGTCGCCGCCAACAACTCGGCGATCGTCATGGTTCGCAGCGGCCCCGATGCGCTGATCGTGCGCAAGGGCGACCTCGCTCCGGGCTTCGCGCCGTTCACGATCACGCCGGACGGCTTCGGGCTGTTCCTGAACGGTTCCAACTACCTCTTCTCGGGGAAGCTCGTCGGAAGCGGCATCACCACCGCCAACGACAGCGTGTACTGCACGAACGCGTTCGCGTCGAGCGGCTACCGCATCTTCGCGCGCGAGGGCGATTCGATCCCCGGGCTGAAGGGACTCACGATCGCGAACACCTCGAGCCTCTCGTTCGTCCAGAACCCGATCTCCGCAGACGGAACGATCACGTTCGTCGCGACGCTCGGCGGTTCCGTGACGACGGTGAACAACAGCGCCGTGATGACCGAGCGGAACGGCGTCTTCTCGATTCTGATCCGCAAGGGCGACGCCATCCCGGGCATCACCGACTCGAGCGATCCGAACTTCAACGGCAAGGTGTTCTCGTCGCCCAACTCGTCTGGACAGACCCTCAACAACAACGGTCTCTACGCGTTCCAGGGCATCTTCATGAATCCCGATGGCTCGTCGATCAGTTCCCCCGCACCTGCGACGTACGTCGGCGCCCGCAAGGCCGATGGAACGCTGTTCACGATCTGCCGGCAGACGGACCCCGTTCCAGGCCTTGCGGGTTGGTCGTTCAGCAGCCTCAATGGCAGCACGAGCATCTGCGCAAGCGACAACGGATGCGTCGTGTTCCTCGGCAGCATCGTGAAGAACGACGGCAGCGAAACCGGCGCCGCGCTGATGGCGTGGGATGAGGCCGGCGGGCTCCGCATGCTTGCGAAGCAATCGTCCCTCGCGGCGTCGCCGTTCACTCCGACGGGCGACACCATCTTCACGGGCACGCCAATCAACCAACTGACGCTCATCGGGTCGACTGGCAACAACGGCAGCGGTCAGAGCACGGGCTTCAGCAGCAGCGGCTGGCTCGTCCTTCGTGCCGGCGATAGCAACAACCAGTTCTACTCCATCGCGAGGATCCGCGTCGAGCCGGGCGTTGCTTGCCCGGCAGACCTGAACGGCGACGGCCTCGTCGACTCGGCTGACCTCGGTGCGCTTCTCTCGGGCTGGGGCACCGCAAGCCCCGATCTCGATGGCAACGGCACGGTCGACTCCGCCGACCTCGGCACGCTCCTCTCTGCCTGGGGACAGTGCAACTAGGTTCTGTCTGACGGATCGCCGAAGGCCCGAAATCCGCATCGGCGCCCGGTTGGCAAGGAGGGGAAACGAAGCTGTATCCCCAATGATCCAACCACGCGATACAGTGAGTTGAACCCGACGCCGCCAGCCGGGATGCCGTGCGGATTGAAGCCCGGGGATCCGTCAGACAGAGCCTAACGCAGGCATCCGCCCAGCGCCTCGGGGAAACTCGAGCGCTGGTCTTTCTCCCTCTCTCTTTCTCCTTCTCTCTCTCTCTCTCTCTCTCTCCGAAGACAACCCATGAACCGAACGATTTTCGCATCGTCGCTCTGTGCGGCAACCGCGTCGCTTGCACTTTCATCGCCCTCGTCCGCCGGCGAGCTCCACCTCCTTGGTCCGGTGCCGTACTCGTACGCCGTCGAGCCGAGCGCCGATGGAAACGTCGTCGTCGGCTATGACAGCCAGGGCGCATGGTGGTGGACGCGCGACACATGGGTCGTACGCATCGACGAGTCGATCGGTTATGGCAACGGGGTGGGTGGCCGTCCGGCGATCACCGCCGACGGCAACACCATTGTCTGCGCGACGCTCGAGGGAAAGAAGGTGCAGAAGGCCGAGGCGACCTTCTACGACCGAACGGCATTCACCTACGATTCACCGATCGGAAGCCTTGGCTTCCACTGCGACATCTCCCGCACGAGCGCCTGGGGCATGACGCCGACCGCAAGCCACGTGTGCGGTCTGGTGTGGGATTCCGGCTGCACTGCGAAGGGATTCGTCTGGGATGCGGCGACCGACACGATGCGGCTCTTGCCAGAGG
>JBIKXP010000026.1:0-23601 GCA_044355685.1 Phycisphaerales bacterium | reverse complement strand
CTGAAGCCTTTCTCGCCATGAAGGGCGGCAAAGGCGCGCAGCATGGCCGCGACGCCGACGCCCTCTGTCCGCAGCAGCGTGCCGTCGATGTCGAAGAGGACGAGATGTTCGGCGGCGTGACCCACGCGCGCTCAGCCCGCCTTGCGCACGGCGGACACGATGCGGCTGGCGGCGTCGGTGAGGTCGGTCGCCGGCTGCATGGCAGGAATCTCCTTCTGCGCGTCGGCGAGGATCTGCCGCGCCGCAGCGACGTTCGTGCCCTCGAGGCGCACGACGAGCGGAACCTTGAAGCCGACGTTCTTCGCGCTCGTGACGATCGCGCGTGCGATCTTGTCGCACTGCATGATGCCGCCAAAGATGTTGACCAGGATTCCCTTGACGTTCGGGTCGCTCAGGATGATGCGGAACGCCTCGGTGACGGCTTCTTCGCTGGCGCTGCCGCCGACGTCGAGGAAGTTCGCCGGCTCGCCGCCGTGGAGCTTCACGATGTCCATCGTCGCCATGGCGAGTCCTGCGCCATTCACGAGGCAGCCGATGTTTCCGTCGAGCGCGACGTACGACAGGCCGAACTCGTGCGCTCGGATCTCAGCCGGGTTTTCCTCGGTCGGATCGAACATCTTCCCGATCTCGGGGTGACGGAAGAGCGCGTTGTCGTCGAACTGGAACTTCGCGTCGAGCGCGAGCACGCGGCCATCGGGGAACTTCTCATCGGGCGGAGTGACCACGAGCGGGTTGATCTCGACGAGGCTGGCGTCGGTCTCGCGGAAGACCTTCGCGATCTTCATCATGATGTCGCTCGCCTGACCAACCTGCTTGCCCTTGAAGCCGAGGCGGAACGCGAGTTCGCGCGCCTGGAACCCCTGGAGGCCAAGGAGCGGATGGAGGGGAACCTTGATGATCGCGGCGGGGTTCTTCTCGGCGACGACCTCGATCTCGACGCCACCCTCGGCGCTCGCGATCAGGGTCGCGGTGCGGCGGGATCGGTCGATGGTGATCGCGAGGTAGTACTCCTTCGCGATTGCCTCCGCCGCGGCGATGAGCAACTTGCGGACGACCAGACCCTCCGGACCGGTCTGGTACGAGACCATCTTGTTCGTCAGCATGAAGGTCGCGGCGGCCTCTGCGTCCTTGAGGCTCGACACGAGCTTCACGAAGCCAGCCTTGCCACGGCCACCGGCGTGGACCTGCGCCTTGATGACGATTTCCTTGTGGCCGGCATCGAACAGCTTTTTCGCCTCCGCGACGGCGGTGGCGACATCCTCGGCGACGGCGAACGCGGGGACCGCAACACCAGCCTGGGCGAGCAACTGACGGGCCTGAAACTCGTGGATCTTCATAGGGGTCGATAGGATATCGCGATCTCCCGTTCCGAGGAGTTCGTTCAGGCCCGGTCATGACGCCTGCGGCCCGGTGTGTCGCGATCGCGCCCGCGAGCGCCCTCTCTGCTGATTCGGAGGGGATTCCTTCGGAGCGACGCAGGGTGTATAGTGTCCGACCCCGTCGGACAGGTGCCCGAGAGGCCGAAGGGGACGGTTTGCTAAACCGTTGTACGGGGAATTCCCTGTACCGAGGGTTCGAATCCCTCCCTGTCCGCTTCGACCGCGGCGTGGCTTGCTTCGCGAGCCACGCCGCGGTTGTGCGCCTACGGGTTTTTGCGCGGCTCGATCGCGGTTCGCGGCTCTCGCGGCGGGAGCGAGTGCCCCTCGCCGCGACCGCCTCAGTCAGAGCCCGGGCACGCCGCTACCCTCCTCGGACGGTGTCCCTTCTCCCCGCCTATTTCCTCGGGCCGGAAAGCCCTCTCGCGCGCCGGATCCGCGGCTTTGAGTCGCGGCCCGAACAACTGCGCATGGCCGATGCCGTCGAGGGGAATCTCGAGGCGAAAGGGCGCCTCCTCGTCGAGGCGGGAACCGGCGTCGGCAAGAGCTTCGCGTATCTCGTGCCTGCGATCCGCCGCATCCTCGAGCGACGCGAGCGGGTGGTTGTCTGCACGCACACCATCTCGCTCCAGGAGCAGATCTTCGACAAGGACGTCCCGCTGCTGAAGGCGGTCATCCCCGACGAGTTCACCACCGTCCTCTGCAAGGGACGCGCGAACTACGTGTCGCTCCGCCGGCTGCGCATCGCGAGCGAGAAGAAGTCGAAGATATGCCACAGCGAGGAAGAGGAGCACTCGCTCGACCTCATCGAGGACTGGGCGTATGAGACGGTTGATGGATCGCTCGCGACGCTGCCGCAGCTGCCGCGCCGAAGCGTGTGGGAGCACGTCGAGAGCGACGCGGGCAACTGCATGGGTCGACGCTGCCCGACCTATGACAAGTGCTTCTATCAGTCGGCGCGCAGACGCATGGAGAACGCCGACCTCCTGATCTGCAACCACGCGCTCTTCTTCAGCGATCTCGCGCTGCGGACGAAGGGCGCCGGTTTCCTTCCCGCCTACGACCACGTGATCTTCGACGAGGCCCACCACCTCGAGGACGTCGCGAGCGGCCACTTCGGCATCCGCCTCTCCGAGAATCGCGTTCGACACATGCTCAGGACGCTCTACAACGCGACGACCGGGCGCGGAACGCTTGCCGGGATCGAGGCGGCGGGGCTCCCCGTCGACGAGGTCGACGCAGCGACGCACGCCTGCATCGAGGTCCAGGCGGTCGCGGAGTCGTTCTTCGACTCTGTGTGGCGCGTCGCGTCGTCTGGAAGCGGCGTGGTCCAGCCGAGCGGGCGGGTTTCCGCTCCGGATGCGTTTCCGAACGAACTCTCGCCCGCGCTTGGCGACCTCGCCACGCGGCTCAAGCTTCTGCGCGAACGCGCGTCCGACGAATCGCTCCAGTTCGACCTCGGAAGCGCGGCCGAGCGCGTGATGAACCTCGCGGCCGAGACCGAGCTCTTTCTCTCGCAGGGGCTTGAGGGCTGCGTCTACTGGGTCGAGCGCGGAAAGGCAGCGCACGGCAGCCGACGGCAGTCGATCACGCTCTCCTGCGCCACGATCGACGTGGGTCCGGTGCTGCGCGAGCATCTCTTCGCGATGCCGGTCTCGATCACGATGACGAGTGCGACGCTTACGACGGCCGGCGACGACTTCTCGCACATCATCGGACGGCTTGGCTGCGATGAGGCGAAGAAGCTCGCGCTTGGAAGCCCGTTCGACTACGCAAGCCAGATGCAGGTCATCGTCGATCGCTCGATGCCCACGCCCGACTCGCCGCGCGCCGTCGACTAGCTGGTGCCGAGGATCCTCCGGCAGATCGATGAGACGGGCGGGGGCGCCTTCGTCCTCTTCACGAGCTTCCGCACGTTGCGCGAGGTGGCGGAGCGCTGTGCCCCGGTGCTGCGCGCGGCCGGCCACCCCGTGTTCATCCACGGCGAGGACGGCGAGCGCAGCCATCTGCTCAAGCGATTCCGCGAACGAGAGAACTCCGTGCTCTTCGGGACGTCGAGTTTCTGGGAAGGCGTCGATGTGCGAGGCCGCGCGCTTCGGAACGTCGTCATCACGAAACTGCCGTTCGACGTGCCCGATCACCCGCTGATCCAGGCCCGGCACGAGCGCATCGAGGCCGCCGGTGGCAACAGTTTCCGCGACGACCAGCTGCCGCGGGCCGTGCTGCGATTCAAGCAGGGAATCGGGCGGCTCATTCGAAGCGCCGAGGATGCCGGAAGGATCGTGATCCTCGATCCGCGCGTGGTGACCAAGTTCTACGGCAAGCGCTTCATGGCCGCGCTTCCGGACGGCGTCGAGCCCGAGTTCGTCTGAGTTCTCGCGCCGTGACTCGGGTTATGAAGCTGGGCTTCTGGCGGCGATAACTCGCGCACGCCTGATTGGGTGACGTTTTTTCGGCAATGTGCTGGAGGGCCGGACCTGTTTCGTCGCCTGTTTGCGCTTGTGGGGCGAAGGAGCCTCACGGCCATGAAACCACAACGTGCGAACTGGGTGAAGAGCGCGGCGATCGCCGCGGCAACCGTCGGAGCGCTTGTCTCCGCGTCGACGTCCCACGCTGACTCCGTTGCCCGCGACTGGAACGAGACGCTGCTCGCGTCGATCCGGAAGGACACGGCGCGTCCGCCCGTCCAAGCGCGCAATCTCTTCCACACGTCGGTAGCGATGTACGACGCATGGGCCGCGTTCGAGCCGGGCGCGAAGCCATTCCTCTTCAGTGAGAAGATCTCCGCGAAGGACGTCGACGCCGCGCAGCGCGAGGCGATTTCCTACGCGGTCTACCGGCTGCTCTCGCACCGATTTGCCGGAAGTCCGCAGGCCGCGCTGATCGGCTCGTTTCTGAATGCCCGTATGGCGGAGCTCGGCTATCCGACAGGCTTCACGTCGACGACCGGCAACAGCCCGGCGGCGGTGGGCAACCGCGTTGCCGCACAGTTGATCGCATGGGCGCTGGCGGATGGCTCCCGCGAGCAGTTCAACCATGCGGCTGCTGCCGGGACCTATCCCGTCGCCAATCCCGGCCTCGTCTTCGGCCTTCCGTTTGCGCCGAATCTCGCCTCGCCGAATCGCTGGCAGCCGCTTGCGTTCGGGTACACGACTGGCACGTCGGGCGAGATCATTCCGACCAGCGTGCAGCCTCGGTTGACACCCTTCTGGGGCGCCGTGCGTCCATTTGCGCTCCTCGAGAGCGACAAGGATCCCACGCGCCCAGGCGTCTACTTCGATCCGGAGGACGTGCCGTTGCTCAACGGAGCGGGCAACGCTGCGTTTCGCGCCGGGCACGAACAGGTGCTGCATCGGTCGTCGTGGCTCACGCCCGACGACGGCGTGATGATCGACATTTCGCCAGCCGCGATGGGCAACAATCCGCTCGGCACCGACGATGGAGCGGGCCGTCCGCTGAACCCCGTCACGGGACTTCCCTATGAACCGAACGTCGTCCGCCGGGGCGACTGGACCCGCTCGCTCGCTGAGTTCTGGGCAGACGGCCCCACATCGTCGACGCCGCCCGGCCACTGGAACGAGATCGCGAACGCGGTGGTCGATCATCCCGCGTTCAGCCGCCGCATCGGTGGGAAGGGGCCGGAACTCGAGCCGCTCGAGTGGGACGTGAAGATGTACCTCACGCTGAACGGGGCGCTGCATGACACGGCTGTCGCCGTGTGGGGCATCAAGACGCACTACGACGCCGTGCGACCGCTCAGCGCCATTCGCCATCTCGCGCAGAACGGTCAGTGCACCGATCCGACGCTCCCGTCCTTCAGCGTCGATGGACTGACGCTCGTGCCCGGAGTCGTCGAGCTCATCACGCACGCCACCACGGCGCCGGGGCAGCGGCACGAGGCGCTCGCCGGCTTCGAGGGCGAGGTCGCGTCGCTCAGTTGGCCAGGCGTCCCGGCCGACGTCGCGAACCAGCACTCAGGCGTTCGCTGGATCCGCGCCGGCACATGGTTGCCGTACCAACGGCCGACGTTCATGACCCCGCCGTTCGGCGGCTACATCTCCGGACACTCGACCTTCAGCCGCAGTGCTGCGACCGTGTTGACCGCGCTGACCGGAAGCGAGTACTTCCCGGGTGGCATCGGCACCTACACCTGCGAGGCGGGCAACTTCCTCGTCTTCGAGGACGGTCCGTCGCAGACCTTCGAGTTCCAGTGGGCGACCTACTACGACGCATCCGACAGCGCGGGGCAGTCGCGGATCCTCGGCGGCATTCATCCGACCTTCGACGACTATCCCGGTCGCGAGATCGCCGGGCAGATCGCAGGGCGCTCGATCGAGAAGGCACTTGACCTGTTCGAGCCGCTGCTGCCGTGCCCCGCCGACCTCGACGGCAACCGCTCCGTCGACTCTGCGGACCTCGGGCAGTTGCTTGCGAGCTGGGGCGCGTCGGGCTCCGCCGCCGACCTGAACGGCGACGGGCTCGTGGACGACGCGGATCTTGGCGCGCTGCTCGCGCAGTGGGGCTCGTGCCCATGAGCGCGTTGCCATGAACTCGTGTCCATGAACTCGTGTCCATGGGCTCGTGTCCATGGGCTCGTGTCCATGAGCTCGTACCCATGAGCTCGTACCCATGAGCTGGTGCCCATGAGTTCGTGCCCCGAGCCGAGTCTCCCTGTCAATCTCCTTCGACGCGTCTAGGTCCTGTCTGACGGATCGGCCGGGCTTCAATCCGCGCGGCATCCCGACTGGCGGCGTTGGGTTCAACTCACTGTATCGCTGCGGATACAGCTTCGTTTCCCCTCCTTGCCAGCCGGGCGCCGATGCGGATTTCGGGCCATCGGCGATCCGCGCGGCATCCCGGCTGGCCATGATCCGTCTTCGTCGGCTTCGACTCGCTGTATCGCGTGGTTGGATCATTGGGGATACAGCTTCGTCTCGCCTCCTTGCCAGCCGGGCGCCGCGCGGTTCCCAAAGCCTTAGACCTTGGGCTTCGGTGATCCGTCAGTCAGGACCTCGGCCAGAACGCGATTCCCGCCGAGGCGCTTCGTTGCATGAAGAGCGGAAGCACCACGCACGCCACATACATGCATGCGAGGCTTCCGACGCCCATCGCGAGGCCGAGCGAGCGCATGCCGCGGTGATCCGCGAACACAAGCGCGCCGAATCCGATCGCTGTCGTGAGCGCCGTGAAAGCCACGGCGCGGACCGTCGGGGCTGCGTTCGCGGGGTCGTCGCGAAAGCGGTGGATGATGTGGATCGCGCTGTCGATACCAAGGCCGATGAGCATCGGAACCGCGAAGAAGTTCGCAAGGTTGAGGTGCGAGCCGAAGAGCGGCAGGAGTGCAAGCGTCGCGGCGACGCCCGCGATCACGGTGGCCGTCGCCAGGAGCGCAGGCCGCAGCGCGCGGAACGAGATCCACGCGATGATCGTGACGGCGAAGAGCGCCCAGAGACTCGTGTCGATGAACGACTGGCGCATGTCGCGGATCGACTCGAGCTGTGTGATCGGCACGCCCGTGGCGGCCGGGTCGACGTCCCGAACGGCATCGACAAAGCGTGCAAGCGGTTCTTCCTCCCACGCGTCCTCGCGTGGAATGTATCGCACCAGATACGCGCCGTTCGGCGAGACGAGCCTTGGCGCGATCGCCGCAGGCAGCGCCTCGCGCAGCGGGAGTCCTGCGCCGTGCACGATCTGCCACGCGGCGCGTACGGCGGGCGGTGCGTCGTTGTGGGGGCGATGGACTTCGGCGCCTGCGGCGGCAAGCGTGGCGCGGAGCGCGGTGCGCTCGGGAGTCTCGAGCGGAATCACATCGAGCACGCTCTCGGCTCGCAGGATCTCGGGGTGCGCCTTCGCCCTGTCGCGAAGCTCCGCGACGGTCTCCGCGTCGCGTGCGGTCGATGCTGCGAACCACGAGGCGCTGGCGCTGTCGGCGAAGATTCGCTTCTCCCACTGCACGCTCTCGAGCTGCTGCGACTGAAGATCGAGCAGGTTCGATTCAAAGCGTAGGCCAGCGGGCAGCAACGGCAGGCAGGCGACGACGGGGACAAGTGCCGCCGCGAGCGCGAGTCCACGCGGCCAGGGCGCGCGCGGCGAGTTCGAAAGGGAAGTCGTCGCGGACTGGATGTCCTTCCGGTCGAGGAGGACGAGCAGCGCCGGCAGCACCGTCACCATTGCGAGCGCGCAGAGCAGGAGCCCCGTGCCCGCGATGACGCCGAGTTCGCGCAGTCCACCGAAGTCGGTGAAGATCGCGCCGAAGAAGACGGCCGCCGATCCTGCGGCGCCCGCGAGCGTCCCGGGCCCGATGTGCCGGACAGCGAGCGCAACAGCCTCGGCGGTGGGGCGGGTGCGGCGATACTCGCCGTATCGGCTCACGACATGGACGCCGTAGTCGAGGCCCGCGCCGACGAGGACAAGCATGAAGACGGTCGAGAGCAGGTTGAGATGCCCGACAAGGAGCGTCGCCGCGCCGTAGGTCCAGCCGGCTGCGATGCCGAATGCAAGCACGGCGAGGAGCGGCCGGCGCACACCTCGGAAGACCACGATGAAGAGGATGGTGATGATGACGAGCGAGAGGATGCTCGCCTCAGCCATGTCGCTGTTTGCCGTCGCCATCTCATCGTGCTGGAGGACGGGCTTGCCGGTGACTCCGATGTCGACGCCGGAGTGCCTCAAGGCGATCGGCTGAAGCGACTTGCGAAGCCCGAGGATCGTGTCTCCAAGGGGATTGAGCTCGGTGAAGTCCTTCACGGGCATCGCTTCGGCGAAGAGCAGCGTTCCGCCCGGGGCGCGCAGAGACTCGCGCTCCAGTTGCCGCGAGAGCGCTGCAGCGATCACGGGATGCGCCGCGACATTGCCGCGCGCGACATCTGCGATCGCACGCGCATTGGCCGCCATGGCCTCGAGTTCCGCGTCGCTCGACGCCCACGACGCGAGGCGCCATTGCTCGGACGGTTCGATCGACGCTGCCGCCGACACGAAGATGCGTGCGTGGGTCATCGAGTCGAGCAGTTCCTCGATGTCGTCCATCGCGGCCCTCGCGGCGGCATCGTTTCCCTTTGGATCGACTGCGATCACGATGCCCTCGAGGTCACCGAACTCCATCAGGAACGCGCGGTATCCGGCCATGAACGGCCGCTCGGGGGCGATCAGTGAATCCGTGTCGCTGTCGATCCTGAGGTGAAACGCGCCGAGCCACGCGCCGAGCACGGCAAGAACAGCGGCCGCAGCCACCACCGCGCGCGGCCAGCCCGTCACGACTGCAGCGAGCCGCCGCATCACGGCTGCGCGGCCTCGGTCGGCTCGTTGCTCTCGCGGCGCCCACCAAAGAGCGTGTTCTTCCCAAGCCGTGCGAGGAGCCCCACCGTCGCCGTCGGCTTGTGCAGGCTCACCATCACGCTTTCGAACGCGCGCAGGAACCAATCGACGTCGGAATCATCGATGACAAGCGGGGGGATGAGCTTGACGACATCCTGGTTGTGGCCCGCGACCTGACAGAGGATGCGGTGGTCTTCCATCAACGGCACCACGACCGCCTGGGCGAAGAGGTTCTTGTCCATCGCGTGCGTGGCGGCCCAGTTCGCCTTCAAGAGCAGCGACTTCGGCGGCCCGAACTCGATGCCGATCATGAGCCCGCGCTGGCGGACTTCCTTCAGCATCTCGAAGCGCGGCATCATCGCCTCGACGCCCGCCTTGATGCGGGCGCCCATCGTGCGGGCATTGCCCGCAGCGTTCGTCTCGTCGTATGCCGCAAGGCTCGCAAGGCCCGCCGTCATCGCGAGGGCGCCCTGATGGAAGGTCGATGAGTGCACGATCGCGCGGTCAAGCGAGGTGAAGACCTTCTTCCAGACCTCGCCCTTCACGAGCACGGCGCCGACGGGCACGTAGCCGCCCGACAGCGCCTTCGAGAGCACCACCATGTCGGGCTCGACGGGGCCCTTCGCATCGTCTTCCTGATCGATCGCGAGGAACGAGCCGGTGCGACCGAGGCCCGTCTGCACTTCGTCGGCGACGAAGAGCGCGCCGTGGCGGTGGCATAGACGTGACGCCTCCGCGAGGTAGCCGGGCGAGTGGATGTTCACGCCCTTGCCCTGGATCGGCTCGATCACGAGCGCTGCGACATCGCCCTTCGCGAGCTCGCGCTCGAGCGCGGCGAGGTCGTTGAAGGCAATCTTGCGGCACTCGGGCAGGAACGGCGCGAAGCCCTGGCGGAAGCTGTCGCAGCCATTCAGCGAGACAGCGCCGGACGACAACCCGTGGAACGCCTTCGGCGCATAGAGCAGCGCAGGACGGCCCGTCGCGCACTTCGCGAACTTGATCGCTGCCTCCACGCCCTCCGTGCCCGAGTTTGTGAAGAAGACGTAGTCGAGCCCGCGCCCGATGCGGCGCTTGAGTTCCGCTGCGAGGACGCCCGAGAGTACGGGCGCCTCGAACTGCACCATGCTGGCGAGCTCAAGCGACAGCGCATCCTCGAGCGCGCGGCGGATCGTCGGGTGGTTGCGGCCGAAGTTGCAGACCGCGTAGCCGCCGAGGAAGTCGAGGTACCGGTTGCCGGAGCGGTCGAAGAGGTGCGGCCCCTCCGCGCGGACGTAGTCGCGGTCGTAGCCGATCGTCCGCAGAACGGTCGCGAAGCGCGGGTTCACGTGCTCGGCGTGGAGCTCATGTCCGCGGCCGCTGTGGCGCTCGAGGATGGATCGGAGATCGAAGGTCATGGAAGGTCACGGACGGTCATGGAAGGTCATGGACGGTCATGGAAGGTCATGGACGGTCATGGACGGTCATGGAAGGTTCGACAGACGCGGGGAGGGGGCCGCTGCCGGTTGGTCCGAGATCCTACATCCGCGATCGCACGGCGCCGTCATCCTGTCGCGGCTTCCGGCGCAGTGTAGACGGCACAGCCCGACTTCTCCGAACCCGTCACGCGGTGATTTCCGTCAACTGCGGGGCCTCCCCTTGTCCAGCGGCGCTCACCCTGTACCTTGCAGTTGAGGTATCCATTCATGCACAAGCGAAAGATGCGTTCCGCCGGTGGCCGTCCTTTCCGCCTGATGGGCAGCGTCACGGCGCTCGCCGTTGGCGCTCTGCTCTCGTTGCTCGGTGCGGGCGAAGCCTTCGCCGACAGCGCGCAGTCGGTCGCCCGCCAGTGGAACGACACCATGCTGTCGTCGATCAAGAAGGACCGCGTTCGTCCGCCGGTTCAGGCGCGCAATCTGTTCCACGCCTCGGTCGCCATGTACGACGCGTGGGCGGCATACGACCAGAACGCGCGCGGATACTTCTTCACCGAGAAGATTCAGGCGACGGACGTCGAGGCGGCCCGGCACGAGGCGATCTCCTACGCCGCCTACCGAGTGATGCGCAGCCGATTCGGCAGCAGCCCGAACGTCGCTGTCATCTACCCGATCCTCGATGCGCGCATGAACGCGCTCGGCTACCCGACGACCGTCACCACCACCGTCGGCAACTCGCCGGCGGCCGTCGGCAATCGCATCGCCTCCCAGCTCATCCTGTGGGCGCTCTCCGACAACTCGCGCGAGGTCTTCGACCACGCCAAGGCGCCGGGCACCTATCCCGACGTGAATCAGCCGCTCGTCGTCTCGCTGCCGTTCAACCCGAACGTCACGAATCCCAGCCGCTACCAGCCTCTTGCGCTCAGTTTCTTCGTCGACCAGAACGGCAACGTCATCCCCGGCGGCTTCCCGTCGAAGCTGGCTCCGTTCTGGGGCTCGGTACGGCCCTACGGACTGCTTCCCACCGACATGGATCCGACCCGAAGCGGCGTCTATTTCAACCCGGCGCCAGTTCCCACGCTCAACGGCTTCGACAACGCCACGTTCCGCGACGGGCATGAGCAGGTCATCGTGAAGAGTTCCTGGCTCACCCCGGACGATGGCGTGATGATGGACATCTCGCCGCGTTCGATGGGCAACAACCCGCTTGGCACCGACAGCGGGACTGGCCGCACGACGAACCCTGTCACCGGATTGCCCTATGAGCCGAACGTTGTGAAGCGCGGCGACTGGGCGCGCTCGCTCGCCGAGTTCTGGGCCGATGGCCCCAACTCGACCACGCCGCCGGGCCACTGGAACGAGATCGCGAATCACGTGGTCGAGCACCCGGCGTTCGTGCGCCGCATGGGCGGCAGCGGCCCCGAGCTCAGTCCGCTCGAGTGGGACGTCAAGATGTACGTCGCGCTCAACGGCGCCATGCACGACGCGGCGATCTGCGCGTGGGGCGTGAAGGGCTACTACGACGCCATGCGTCCGGTCGGAGCGATCCGCTACCTGGTGCAGAACGGCCAGTGCAGCGACCCTGCGCTGCCCTCGTACAACCCGAACGGCATCACGCTGATTCCGGGCGTCATCGAGCTGATCACCGCGGCGACCACCGCGCCCGGCGAGCGGCACGAGGATCTCGTCGGCTACGAGGGCCAGATCGCCGTCCATTCGTGGCCGAACGCGCCGGAGGATCCGGACGGACAGTACTCCGGAGTCCGTTGGATGCTCGGCGGAAATTGGGTGCCTTACCAGCGGCCGACGTTCGTCACCCCGCCCTTCGCGGGCTACGTCTCCGGTCACTCGACCTACAGTCGCGCCGGTGCCGAGATGATGACCCGCCTGACGGGCTCCGAGTACTTCCCCGGTGGCCTTGGCATCTACACCTGCGTGCAGAACGAGTTCCTCGTCTTCGAGGATGGCCCGAGCGAGACGTTCGATTTCGAATGGGCCACGTACTACGACGCCGCCGACAACTCGGGCCAGTCGCGAATCCTCGGGGGAATCCACCCGTACTTCGACGACTACCCCGGTCGCGTGCTCGGCGCGCAGGCCGCCGGTCGCGCGCATGAGCGTTCGGTCGCGCTGTTCACCCCGACGACGGCATGCCCAGCCGACATCACGTGGGACCGCGCCATCGACTCGGCCGACCTCGGCGTGCTCCTCAGCGCATGGGGCACCGCCGACGCGCGGGCCGACCTTGATGGCAACGGCAGCGTCGGCTCCGAGGATCTCGGCATCCTGCTGAGCGCGTGGGGCTCCTGTCCGCAGTAAGTCCGCGCCGCCGGTTCGTCCACGACGCAACCATCACGCCCTGCCGGTCGTCACGCGATCGGCAGGGCGTCTCGCTTCCTTCGCATGGGTTCGGTTGAGGTCGGTTCAGTGCAGCTCGAAGCCGACCTTGCCCGAGACGACCGTCATCACCGCGCGGCCGCGCACCTTCCAGCCGTGGAACGGGCAGTTGCGGCTCTTCGAGGCGAATTGCTCCACGTCGATCGTCCACTCGAGCGCTGGATCGATGACGGTCACGTCGCCCGGGGCGCCGACCTTCAGCGAACCAAGGCCGAGCGCGTCGAGCCCGCAGAGTTCCGCCGGCGTGCGCGTCATGAGCTCGATCATCCTCGGCCAGCCGATGACGCCGTCCTCGACGAGCGCCTTCGCGTAGAGCGGAAGGGCGCAATCGAGGCCGATGATGCCGAACGGGGCGCTCGCGAAGTCGCGCGCCTTCTCGGCGGCGGTGTGCGGAGCGTGGTCGGTCGCAAGCACGTCGATCGTCCCGTCCGCAATGGCGGCCTTCAGTTCGGCGATGTCGCGCTTGGTGCGCAGCGGCGGGTTCATCTTCGCCTGCGTGTCGTAGCCGTTGCAGGCCTCGTCGGTCAGCAGCAGGTGATGGGGACTCGCCTCGCCCGAGCAGCGGATGCCCTCGGCGCGCGCGCGCCGGAGAATCGCCGCGCTTCCACCCGACGAAAGGTGCTGCGCGTGGTAGCGGGCCTGGATCGACTTGTTCAGCCGAACATCGCGTTCGACGATCAGTTCCTCTGCCTCGCGCGGCCATGGAAGGAGGCCGAGGCGCGTCGCCGTGGGTCCCTCGTTCATCACGCCACCTTCGCTCAGCTGGTGGTCCTGACAGTGCTGCATGAAGCTCTTGCCGAGCGCCCTGCACACTTCGAGCACGCGGCGCATCATCGCCGGATTCATCACGCATTCGCCGTCATCGGAGAAAGCGGCTGCGCCCGCCGCGGCCATCGAGTGCATGGGGGCGAGCTGCTCGCCCTTGCGGCCGACGGTCGCAGCGCCGACGACGAAGACGCGCGCATGGCCCGCCTCGCGCGCTGCGCGCTGGACGGCGCGGACGGTGGTCGCGGTATCGAGCGCAGGATTCGTGTTGGGCATGCAGCAGACGGTCGCGAAGCCTCCGGCCAGCGCGGACGCCGTGCCGGTTCGGACCGTCTCCTTCGACTCGCCGCCCGGCTCGCGGAGATGGACGTGCGGATCGATGAGGCCCGGCGTGACGAATCTGCCGCCGCAGTCGACGACGCGCGCGGATGGAGGCGCATCGATTGCTCGACCCGGCGATATCGCGGCGACGCGGCCGTCCACGACGAGAAGGTCACCTTCGGCGTCGACCGACTGGCTCGCGTCGAGCAGGCGGCCACCCTTGAAGAGAATCGCCTTTCCGCTCACCAGTTGCCGCCCCCGGTCGTGGCCGGCTGCCCCGCAGGAGCGGTCGGTTCCGCTGGGAGCGGTTCGGCCGTGGCAGGCGTCATGGACGTGTCAGATGCTGGCACCTCGGTCTCGGCGGGAAGAGGCACGGGTGCCTTCTCGAGCCCGCCCGGAGGCAGGATCACGCTCTCTGCGATGAAGATCGTGCGCGTCTTCGGCTCCGTGATGGCGTCGATCTCGACCTGCGTGCGGCCGGCGTCCATCGCGAGATGCTTCAGGAAGTCGACCGAGTGCTCTTCGACCACGACCCAGCCGATCGCGTGCACCGGACGGCCACGCGCGTTGCGCGGAATGAAGAACGCGTGATCCTTGTTCATCACCAGCACCTTGGCGCCGGCGTCGTCCTCGATCTCGAGCCAGCAGCCCATGGTCTGGCAGACGTCGGCGACGAATCCGCTGAGGACCACGCGCTGGTTGCTTCCGGCGTGGGTACCGACGTCGGCCGCCGTGATCTCCGGATCCACCTCTCGGAACGTCTCGACAAGCGTCCCGAAGGTCGACCAGCCGTTCGTGGCGTCGTACTGCGCGCGCGTGGGCTTCTGGCACGCCGACAACGGAAGAATGGAGAGGAAGGCGAGGGCTGCGACGACGCTGCGATGGGCTCGGACGGGCATGGCGGCGATCATAGGAAATCGGAGAAGCTTGCGAGGGCCAAAAGCACAGCGCCCGGCGCAATGGCCGGGCGCTGAGAGTACGGTTTCAAGCTCCGCATTGGACGCGCACGTCCGATGCATCAAGGCCTGAAGCGTTCGGGTTCGGCCCTTTGGGCCGCCCCGGTGAGAATCACGGTGGCGATCAGCCCTTCGTGGCGGGGCACTTCGAAGCGCAGCCCGACTTGGTCGAGCAGTCGCTCTTGCCGCTGACAGCGCCAGGAGCCGACTTGGCGGCCGAGCACTCGGACTTCGCAGCCGAGCAGCCCGACTTGGTCTCGCCGACAG
Source organism: Phycisphaerales bacterium (assembly GCA_044355685.1). Classification (GTDB taxonomy): domain Bacteria; phylum Planctomycetota; class Phycisphaerae; order Phycisphaerales; family SM1A02; genus QWPT01. The sequence goes on along the minus strand of JBIKXP010000026.1, from coordinate 8,793 downwards.
CGCCAGGAGCAGCCTTCGAGGCCGAGCACTCGGCCTTGGCAGCGCAGCAGCCCGACTTCTTCTCACCGACGGCGCCCGGGGCAGCCTTGTCCTTGCAGGTGTTGTTGCACTTACCGCAGCACGACGCGCTCTTGGTGCCGACGGCGCCAGGAGCGGTGGTGTTCTGCGAGCTCGAGCAAGCACCGAGGAAGGCGAATGCCGTGAGGGCAGCGAGGGTGGCGATCTTCTTCATTGAGGAGTCTCCTATGTGTGCCAGGGGTCGCGTGTCGGGTCCAGTGTCGAACTGTTTGGTCTGGCCAGACGCTGTTTCGTACTCCCGCGACACGCGGGTCTTTCGCGGGCGACGGACCTCCCGTCGAACCGCCTCTCGAGCGCAGATGATCGGCACGAAACGCCTGCGGTCTGCGAGAGATGGGAGTGTACCTCACGTTTAGGGAAGTTGAGGTCCGATCATGCGGAATCCGGAAGGTTGTGCGCGTACATTTGACGTGCAATGCCTTCGCATCCGCACCAAAACCCTGCGCCGGAGGGGACGCCACCCCAGCCGGCCTCGCAGGAGGCCCGGCGGCCGAGCGGCCCTGCGCGAGAGCGAGAAAGCGCGGCAGACCGGGCGGAGCGGCTTGGCAGACTCTCGCAGAAGGCCCGCATGCTTCCAGACGTGCCTGGCGTCTACCTGATGAAGGACGCGGCGGGATCGGTCCTGTATGTGGGAAAGGCCTCTGTGCTTCCCAACCGGGTGGCGAGTTACTTCGTCCCTTCCGCCGACCTCGGACCGCGCAAGCAGCCGATGCTTGATGTCGTCGAGGACTTCGACTTCATCCCGTGCGAGGGGGAGTGGGAGGCGCTTCTGATGGAAGCGCGGCTCGTGAAGGACATCAGGCCGCCTTTCAACGACCGGCTGCAGGACGACAAGACGTTTCCATATCTCGCGGTGACGCTGCGCGACGACTTTCCTGGCGTCTACATCACGCGCGATCCGGCGAACGAGCGCTTCAAGGGCGCGAGGGTCTACGGTCCGTTCGTCTCGGTCGGCGCGCTGCGCCATGCGCTGCAGCTCCTGCAGCGCGTGTTCAAGTACCGAACGTGCGAGCTCGAGATCGTGGACGGCGACCCGAAGAACCGTCTGTTCCGGCCGTGTCTGCTCGCAGCGATCAATCAGTGCACGGCGCCGTGCGCGGCCCGCATCACCAAGGATGAGTATCGCGCCGACATCGAGCGGCTGCTGCGGTTCCTCGGCTCGAAGCGCAGCGCCATGCTGCGCGAGATGCGCGAGGAGATGGAGTCCGCGAGCGCACGGCTTGAGTTCGAGCGCGCCGCGGTGCTGCGCGACCAGATCAAGGCGATCGAGAAGCTCGACGAGCGCGAGACCCGCGGCGGCGCGCGGGGCGACGACGCCGAGTTCGACTGGCAGCCGGAGGCCACCGGATTCGTGCAGGATCCGGCGGCAGGGGCGCGCAGCCTTGCGCGCGTGCTCGGCGCCGAGCAGCCGATCCGCTGCATGGAAGCAATCGACATCGCGCACCTGCGCGGCGGCGAGACGGTCGCGTCGAAGGTGTGCTTCATCGACGGGAGACCGTTTAAGGAAGGGTATCGCCGCTACAAGATCACGAGCGTGACCAACGACGACTACAGCGCCATGCGCGAGGTCGTCAGCCGGCGCTACCGCGAGGCGGGCGAGGGGCATGAACTCTACCCCGACCTGATCCTGATCGACGGCGGCGTCGGGCAGCTCAACGCAGCGCTCGAGGCGTTCGCGCAGCTGCGCGTGCAGCCACCTCGGGTCATTTCGCTCGCGAAGAAGGAGGAACTGATCTACACGACGGCAAGCGACCAGCCGATTCGCCTCGGTCGCGAGCACCTCGGGCTGCGGCTCTGCCAGGCGATCCGCGACGAGGCGCACAGGTTCGCGCAGCACTACCACCATCTCCTGCGCGAGAAGAGCCTGCTTGGCGAGACGGCGGCGAAAGTCCGCAAGAAGCGGACGATTGCCCGGCTTGAGGAAGAGCGCGACGACGCGAAGCGGCCGCCTGGCGACGAGGTTGCGGATCGCTAGGTTCTGTCTGAAATCTCGCCGTCGCGGCCGATCGAAGCCAGGCGGGATTTCAGTCAGTTCCTAGCGATCGGCGCGCCGCCGCGAACACAAGGCTGCGAGGAAGAGGACCGCCAGCGACGCCGGCGCGGGAATGACGCGTAGCGATTGCACGCTGGTCGCGGCGGGCGTCGAGCCCTCGAGCGTGCCATCCGCAGTCCAATCGAGCATCAGGTACTCGATCGAGGCGAAGTTGACCGGCGCACCGGCGACGTTCCAGCCCGTGGCCGCGAAGCCGATCGTCCGAGTTCCGCCGGGCGAGAACGCGAACGACGCCATGTTGCCCGCGAGGTCGACAGCCCAAAGCGTGAGTTCGATGCCTGTGCCGCTGAAGGTGCTTGCGATCTCGAAGGTGTTGCCGGCGGCGGTCAGATCGACGCCGGCGGTGTACCGCCACGAGGCCTGCAGATAGGCCGATGGATCGGAGGCGATCGCGCCGTCGCTGCGGAACGTGAAGGCAAGCGCGCCGCGCCCGATCGAGATCGATGCGTTCGAGACCTGCGAATCGTCGATTGGCGCGTCGATTGAGGCGAAGACGCTGCGCTCGTTGGCAGCGGTTCCCGCGATCGGTCCTGCCCGCGACGCGGAGTCGGTCGAGTCAAGGCCGCCGGTCGCCGCGACCAGCACTCCTTGATCGATCGCGAACGAGTCGATCACGAACGAACCGAGAGCGGGCGAAGCAAGCACGAATCCTGCGACCGTCGCGGCGGCCTGCAGCGACTTCGACTGGAGGAGTGTCGTCTTGTTCGAGGCAAACGGGATTGCGTCTTGCAGCATCTCTCGGTCCTTTCCCACTGGTCGATTTCCGAACGCACGTCGACGCCCAAGCGAACTGCCCGCTGGCGGCCCGACCTCAGGCAACATGACAAATGTCTGAGCCAAGTCGACCTCTGGCCTGCGCTTTGACGCGCATTCGCGTCTCGCGAGCCCCGACAGCCCGCACGGCCCGCATGACCGGAACCGCGACAGAGGCTCGAGGAGCCGAGCGCGAGGGCAGCGCTCGCGCGCTCACCCGAACAGGTGCGCAGCGAGATCCGAAGCGTCGATTTCGTCTCCCCTTTGGGGACGCAACCTCAGCCAAGATGAGCATCTTGCGGACAAGTTCTTGTCCACAACCATCTCCTCCGGTAGTCTCGCTGGGACGGTCGTGTGTCTGCTTGTCCCGGGAGGGCGCTTGCATGAAGTCGGCGACCGAGGAGCAGTGTCTATGCAAGAAGCATTGTTTGACATTCGAAATGCCGCTGCGATGGAACTCATCTTCGATGAGGATGCGATGGCGGTCTGGGAGTTCATCCGACGGCGCGCGCGCCCGACATCGGCTCCGGAGGTTGCGGAGAGCACAGGGCTCACCGTGGAGCGCGTGCAGGACAAGATCGAACTTCTCGCGATCCACGGCCTGCTCGAGGCGGTTCCCGCCCGAGCGAGTCGGAAGTTCGTGACCTACCGGGTGACGCACGCGCGCATTGGAATCGTGCTTCAGCCGAACGACGCAGGCGACCGGCAGCTTTGGGATGGGTACAGCGCGCGCATCCGAGAGGCTGCCGCGCAGCTTGCGAAGAACGAGATGCCGCTCGAGCAATCGGAGGCCGAGCGCTTCGCGCGCTGCTTCTACGTGATGCCCGTTCGGCTCGAGCCGAGCGAACTCGACGAGCTGCGCCAGCGCCTCGACGAACTCACGTCCTTCCTGCGGCTTCTCCAGGAGAAGCACGCGGGCGACGTCGATCCGGCGCGCTATGGATGCAACTACCGCTTCGAACTGCAGCTCCAGCCATTGGCGACGCGCGTGCTTCCGCAGCCGGTTGTCGTGATGCGCGCGAGGGAGCGCGATCTGAACCGCGGCGCCGAGCGACTCGACGCGATGTCGCGGCTCTCCGCGCGCGAGCGTCAGGTGGCGCAGGCGATCGTCCGCGGATTCACCCGCGCCGACACGGCCGCGCAGCTTGGCATCAAGCCGGGGAGCGTGGCCACGCTGACGAAGCGGATCTACCGCAAGCTCGGGATCTGCAACCGCATGCAGCTCTCGCGCTGCATCGGTCACTCGGTTCTTCCCGACTCGGGGCTTCCAGAATCAGGGCTTCCAGAACCAGGGCTTCCAGAACCAGGGCTTCCAGAATCAGGGCTTCCAGAATCAGGGCTTCCAGAATCAGGGCTTCCAGAATCAGGGCTTCCAGAATCGGCGGTCGCCTGAGCGGCCCGGTCAGGCCGGGCTTGGAATCACGGAGTCTCCGAGGCCGGCATCCCGGTCTGGGGACGAAGGATTCGTCGACAATGCGGGACGCGGTCGCGACGCTTCCAGCGAAAGCAGGTCGGCGACGGTTGGCTTCCCGATCGACTCGCCACGCATGAGTCGGTCGACGTCGTCGCGCTGCAGCGTCTCGTACTTGAGGAGGGCCTCGGCGACCGCCACGACCTTCTCCCAGTTGTCGGTCAGCATGCGCTGCGCCTCGGAGTACGCCTCGTCGATCAGGCGTCGGATCTCCTCGTCGATGATGCGGGCCGTCTCCGGCGAGTAGTCGCGCTCGGGGAGGAACATCTCGCGCGAGTCGCTGCCTGCGTAGTTGACGAAGCCGAGGCGGTCGGACATGCCCCACTGGAGGATCATGGCGCGCGCATACTGCGTGCACATCTTGATGTCCATCGAGGCGCCGGAACTGGTGTCGCCCGTCTTCTTCTCTTCGGCGATGCGACCGCCGCAGAGCACGCGAAGCGTGGCGACGACGTGCTTGCGGCCGAAGCCGTAGCGGTCCTTCTCGGGAAGTGAGAACGTCGCGCCCATCGCCTGTCCGCGCGGAATGATCGTCACCTTGTGGAGCGGGTCGGCATGCTCGAGCAGCACCTGCAGCACTGCGTGGCCCGCCTCGTGGTAGGCGGTGGCGACGCGCTCCTGCTGCTCGATCTTGCGGCTCTTGTTGGCGCGGCCCCATCGGACCTTGTCGCGCGCCTCCTCAAGGTCGGCGAGTTCGACGAAGTCCTTGTCGGCCATCGTCGCAATGATCGCCGCCTCGTTGATGAGCGCGGCGAGATCGGCGCCGGAGAACATCGGCGTGCCGCGGGCCACCTTCTCGAGGTCGACGTCCTCCGCGAGCTTCACCTTCTTCGCGTGCACCGCGAGGATCTGGCGACGGCCGACGAGATCGGGGAGATTCACGGCCACCTGACGGTCGAAACGACCGGGGCGCGTGAGCGCGGGGTCGAGCACGTCGGGCCGGTTCGTCGAGGCGATGACGATCACCTGGGTGCTTGCATCGAAGCCGTCCATCTCGACGAGGATCGCGTTCAGCGTCTGCTCGCGCTCGTCATGTCCGCCGGAACTGAATCCGCCGCCGCGACGCCGGCCGACGGCATCGATTTCGTCGAGGAAGATGATGGACGCGCCGTGCTCCTTCGCCTGCTTGAAGAGGTCGCGCACGCGGCTTGCGCCGACGCCCACGAACATCTCGACGAAGTCGGAGCCGGAGATCGAGAAGAAGGGCACGTCTGCCTCGCCAGCGATCGCCTTCGCGAGCAGCGTCTTGCCGCAGCCCGGAGGGCCGGAGAGCAGCACGCCGCGGGGAATGCGGCCGCCGAGGCGGGAGAAGCGCTTCGGGTTCTTCAGGAACTCGACGATCTCCTGCACCTCTTCCTTCGCCTCGTCGACGCCAGCGACGTCGCCGAAGGTGACCTTGACCTGCTCCTTCGTCTGCATGCGGTGACGGCTCTTGCCGAAACTTCCCAGCATGCCGCCGGGGCCTCCGCCGGCACCGCGCATCGAGCGCGCGATGAACCAGATCACGCCGATGATGAGGAGCACCGGCAGGAGGTTCGCGAGGATGATCGGCCAGTAGGAGGGCTCGACGCTGCGCCAGTCGTACTTCGCCGACTTGATGTCCTCGATGTAGTAGTCCTTGTCGGGAATCACGACCGAGTAGACGGGCTGCGCGGCCTTCTCTGTGGAGAAGCCCGGCGTGTTTGGCTTTACCTTCGCCTGCACGCGGCTGCCCTCGATCACGATCGAGTCGGCCTCGATGCTGCGGGCCTGCATCAGGTTCTTGAAGTCGTTCCAGCGGATCTCCTTCTGTCCGCTCATCGACGAACTGAAGGCGAGGATGAGCAGCGCAAAGATCAGCGCCGCAATGACCCAGCTGAACACCTGACGGCCGCCGCGGTTCGGCGGCATCGCCGGTCCACCCGGCGGGGGGCTGCCTCCGGGGCGATTCCCGCCGTCTTGGTCGGACATCTCCATGCGGAGATTGCCGAGCGCGCTTCGCCCAGCGGCGAACGGAGCATTGCGCGAGGCCGGGTCGGAGGAGTGCAGGGGGGAGTCGTTCATGCTGTTCGTTCTGCCGCGCGAAAGGAACCATCATTGTAGACAGGCGGTCGGCCTCGTTCCGTCAGAGACGACGGAAAGCCGCGCGCGCTCGGGGAGAACCCTCTGTCATTCGAAGCTTCTCTCGCGAGAAACCTGCTGCCCGCAATGAGGTTTCGGCAATCCGGGTGCAGGTGCGTGATCGGAAGCCCCCAAGTTCGGACGAAATTCGGCGTCCCCGCCAGCGCGGTTTCACCGCTCGCCCACGGAACGCGGGATTGCGAGGCGCTCGGAGGTCGTTCAGGCCGTCGGCGCTACCAGTTCGACTGCATTGCGCCCACCAACTCGCGTGCGAGCGACTGGGCCGCACCGACGCGACCGAGCTCGATCGGCTCGCGGGCCGGGTAGGACGGCACGAACAGCGCGCTTGTCTCAAAGCTCTCGCGGGCAACGATGCGGTCGCCCGAGCGGAGATCGACCCATTCGAAGTCGACCCGCACGCGGACCATCATCTCGTTGGCGAGTCCGGTGGCGGGGTCCTTCGACAGCTGCACGAGTTCCGCCGAAGTGATCGTGCCGCGCAGCGCCGTGTCGGCGGAAGCCTCCGACATCACCTTGTACGGCGTCGACTGCTCGACTTCGTTCACGAGTGCATGCGCGAGGTCGAACTCGATTCCGCGCATGAAGGTCTGGTTCCGGAAGATCGGCAGCGCCACGCTTCGGTACCGGCTCGGAAAGGGCGACGTGGCGGCGTAGCCGGCGTCCGGGCTCGACGCGCAGCCGGCGAGCCCGAGCACTCCGCCGCCCGCAGCGAGTGCCAGCACCGCGATGGCGAGCGCGTTGCGCGAGTGTCTCGGACGGGCTCCGGGCACGAACGCGGTCACGGGTTCGTCTCCTTCGCGCTCGCCTTCGCCGCATCCTGCTGTTCGGCGGCGGCGTCTTCCGAATCGGGAATCGTCGGCGCGGCGGGCATGTCCTCCCACTCGACCTGAAGGAGCGCCCTGCGCAGCGAACGATAGTCGGGGGCGCCGTCGATCACGTTCTGCGGAAGCCGCTTCAGGATGTCCGGCACGATGCGCAGCGCCTCAAGCGTGGCGATCGAGGTCGGATGCTGCCGAACGAGCCGCCGGATCGAGAGTTCCGCCGAGATCGGGTCGCCGATCTCGAGGTACCAGGACGCCGTCGAAAGGAACTTCGCAGCCTCCGATTCCTCGATGCGGGCGAGGATGCTGGTTGCGCCGACCTGCTGCGCAAGGCCCGGCTGCAGCGACTGGAGCGACTGCAGCTTCGCGCGCGCCTCGAGGAGTCCGCTGGCGTCGTACTCGGGGCCGCGGAAACCGGCGATGTAGGCGTAGATCAGCCGCAGCCGCGCCTTGGTGATCTGGGCGCTGCGCGGGTAGTTCTCGATGAAGAGGCGGTACGACTCTGCCGCCATGATCATCTCGCGGCGATTGAAGTAGAAGTCGGAGAGCTCCATGCCCGCACGCTCGGCGAGCTCGCTTCCCGGCAGCCGCTCCTGGATGCGGATGAGGAGTTCCTGTGCATCCTCGGAGGAGTCGATGATGCGCACGGTTCCGAAGAAGCGCTTCTTCAGGCCGCCCGCGTAGAGCTTGGCGATCTCGAGCTCGCGCTCGAGCGTGGGCACGAACACGTCGCTGCCGGGGTAGCGCCGCGCGATCTCCTCGTAGTCGAAGAGCGCCTCGTACTCGTCGCCCTCCTCGCGGATCGCGTCGCCGCGGATCAGGAGCGCATCGGGTCGGTAGCGCGAGAGCGGGTAGCGCTCGATGAACGCATTCGCGAGGTTCTTGGCTCGGGTCGCTTCGCCGTCGAGAAGCGCGCGCCGCGCCGCGAGAAGCTGCGCTTCCTCGCTCGAGGGGTCGACGTCCGCGACCTTCTTCCAGCGGTCGAGCGCATCGAGCACGAAGCGTTCGGATTGTGCAAAGCAGAGCGTCGCCGCCGAGAGCGCTGCGAAGGCTGCGATGAGACGATGTCGGCACGACGCCATGGCGGCGATGGTACGCTCCGGCGGCGATTTGCGGGGAGGGCTTTCCAAGGTGTCCGTGGCGGTGGTCTACAACCCAGTGTCGGGCGCAGGGCGCGCCGCAGCGGTGGCGAGTGAACTCGAGCGAGGTCTTCGTGCTCGAGGGCGCGACGTCGTCTTGGCCGCCACGCGCCGCGAGCCGGCGGACTCGTGGCTTGCTCCGGTGCTCGCGGGCGCGGAGTGCGTGGTCGTCGTTGGAGGTGACGGAGCTGTGCGGCTGGTCGCCCCGCTCGCAGCGAAGATGGACGTCCCGCTGTGGCACGCGCCCTGCGGCACGGAGAATCTCTTCGCGCGGGCCTTCGGCATGCGGGCCGACGCTGATCGGCTGCACGCGGCGCTCTCGGCGGGCCACACCCGTTCAATCGATCTTGGCAACGC
>JBIKXP010000168.1:0-7192 GCA_044355685.1 Phycisphaerales bacterium | reverse complement strand
TTTGCTGCAAGGTGCTCGGCAGGGGCGGGCCCGCGACGGTCCGCCTCTGTCTGTTGCAGCGCGGTGTCAGCGCACCACGAGCGTCGCAGCGCCGCTCGTCGTGTCGATCGTCGAAGGGGCTGCCGCCGCGCCGATCTCCGCGACGATCCGCGTCTCCGACTGCTGAGGAATCCGCGCGCGCTTCGCGGGGTCGACGACCGCGAGCGCCCCCGACGAACTTGCGAGGGTGACGACGCCATCGAAGCCGGCACCGACCTCCACGCGCACGGCTCCGCTACGCGACTCGAGCGTGAACACCTGGTCGTTGCCATCGGCAAGCGCCAGATCGATCGCGCCACTCGCCGACGTGGCCTGAACCGACTCGCGCGCACCCTTGATCTCGATCCTGCCAGATGCGGCGCGCGCATCGACGGGCCCCACGTGATTCTCGACGAAGATCGCGCCCGACTTCGTGCTGACACGAAGCGCGCCCATCGTCGACCGCGCGCGCACGGAGCCGGACGCGCTCTTCAGCACGAGCTCCTGCGTCGGCGGTGCGACGATCGCCAGCTTGACTGTGTCCATCGGCATTGCTGCGCCGGGGAACATCGCGTCGACGATGATCGTGCCATCCGGCGCGCGCTCTGCGTAGAGCTTCACGAGCTTCGCGCGGCGCTGCGCGTCGGCCGCATCCTTGCCATCCACCTTGAACTCCGCGGAGACACGCGTCTTGGTCGCGTTCGGATCGACGCTGCACTCGATCGAGCCGACCGGAACATCGACCATGATCCGCTCGCCGCCCTTCGTGCCGTCCTCCACGCCTTCGACGCGCGCGATGTCGGCGCTGCGCGCGACCGACTGCACGACCGTCGGATCGGACTTCTGCGCGGGAGTCGCGCCGATCTGCGCGAAGGCGTCGGTTACAAGAAGGATCTGAAGCGCACACGCAAGCACGGCGGCGAGACGGATGAGGGGCATGTCGCGGACTTTCCCACAATCATGCCAGCATGGCGTGCAGGGACGCAGGATCGTCGCCCGAGCATGCGCTCCTGGCTGCGGCAACGCACGTCCGGGGCGTTATCTCCCGTTATTGGCACCGCGCACCGATGCTTGCGGACCCGCGCCCGATTCGCCGAAACAAGGGTCGCCGCGGCAACGTGCAGCGGCAACGCAGGGAGGATCCCGGCGACAGGCTCAGCACGGATCAGTGGACACGGCGCGCGGATGCGCCGCACTCCACGCGAAACTCTCCTCCCTCGTCATGAAGAACACACCGAACTTCGAACGCGTCACCGAGCAGCTCTTCTCGCACCTCGTCTCCGGCGACCGCCGTTCGGCCCGTCAGCTGGTCGACTCCGTCTACGAGGCCGGCATCGCCCCCGAGACGGTCGCGAAGGACGTGTTCTGGCCGATCCTCGAGACGACCACTTCGCTCTTCCGCAAGGATCAGATCACGGTTCTCTCCCACCAGTACGCGACGCGCATCCTCCGAATGCTCGTCGACCAGGGACAGGCCCGCTACACGCAGGCGAAGCCGCGCAACAAGCGCATCTCCATGTTCTGCGGCCCGAACGAGTCCGAGGAGCTCGCAGGCCAGCTTGTCGCCGATCTTCTCGAGGCCGATGGCTACGAGGTGACCTTCGCCGGCGGCGGCGTCGCGAACGACGAGATCCGCGAGGAACTCTCGCAGCGCGATCCGGACGTGCTGCTTCTCTTCGCCTCGAGCGCGAAGGATGCTCCGTTCATCCGCGAGCTGATCGACGGAATCCGCGAGAACGGCGCCTACGCCGGCATGCAGATCGTCGTGGGCGGCGGCATCTTCAACCGCGCGCCCGGCCTTGCCGAGGAGATCGGCGCGGATGTCTGCGCCGCGAGCCCGAATGATCTTCTCGAGAAGCTCGTCAGCGAGCGCAGCGCGCGCAACGATCGCTTCACGGCGGTCGCGGCCCGGCACCGACGCGTGGCGTGACCACTCTCTCCCGCGACACAGCACATCCCTCTCGCAAGCACGCGGCGCTGCCCCTCCCTACGGGTGGCGCCGCTTGCGTTGCGCGCCAAGGTGTACCGAAGTCACGCGTTCGGCGCGCGCCCGCTCCCCGAGCACGCGCCTTCGCACTCGGCCCGCACAAGCGCCGCGAGCGCCGGCTCGAGTTCCGACGTCGGGCGATAGCCGAGCGCCGCTCGGATCTTCGTGAGGTCGGCGCCCGAGTGCTCGACATCGCCGGCACGGCGCGGTGCGAAGATGGGAGGCGACGCGAAGCCCGCGACGCGGCCGATCATGTCGATCACCTCGAGCAGCGTGATGCTCCGCCCGATGCCGACATTGAAGACCTCGCCGGCGACTTCCGCGCCACCGGATGCGGCGCGCAAGAATGCCTGCACGACATCGGACACCGGAACGAAGTCGCGCGTCTGCCTGCCGTCGCCGAACACGGTCGCCGGCCGACGGCTCCTCGCGGCATCGATGAACGCGGAGATCGCAGCCGCATACGCGCTGCGCGGATCCTGACCAGGTCCAAACACATTGAACAGCCGCAGGCTCGTCGAGCGGAGTCCGTACGCCTGCGCAAAGGCCTGCACAAGACTCTCCCCTGCGGCCTTCGTGGCCGCATAGGGACTCGCGCAGCACAACTGGTCGCCCTCTCGGCTCGGAAGCGTTGGCTTCGGGCCGTAGACGGACGCACTCGATGCATGCACGACGCTCCCAACGCCCTCGCGCACCGCCGCACGAAGCACGACCTCCGTGCCGGTCATGTTCACGCGGAAACAACGCGCAGGCTGCTCGATGCTGAGCGGCACGCTCACGAGCGCAGCGAGGTGAAACACGTGGCTACATCCGCGGAGTGCGCAGTGCACCGTCGTCTCGTCCGAGACGTCGCCCTCGATCAGGACGGCCTCTCTCGGCAACGCCGCGATGCGGCCGGTGGACAGGTCGTCGAGCACGCGGACCTCTGCGCCTCCCGCGACGAGCGCATGGCAGAGATGTCCGCCGATGAAGCCAGCGCCGCCCGTGACGAGCACGCGGCAACCCGTAAAGCGCCGTGCGAGCTCGAGATTAGGGCTGGGCGCCGAAGGATCCATGGATTGCGAGTGTAGGCCCTTGAAGGGTGGTTCGGTCGGGCTGCAGGGTGCGTGGAGGAACGATCGCACCCGAGAGTTTCCAATCCTACTGAGAGGAGCCGGGGCGTCACGCGGACACCTTCGTGAAGGACGGACGCACCCAAGTCGCGCCCGCCCACACGCAAACACAGACACGAACGGACATCCGCCATGAATCGCCTCGCCACCAGCCTCGCCACCAGCATTGCCATTGCCTCCGCCACACTCGCAACCCAGTTCGCTTCGGCCGCAACCTTCGTCGGGAACTTCACGGGATCGCTCGTGATCCGCACGGTGAACTCAGTCACGCAGACCACCATCGTCGGCCAGTTCCCCATGCTGCCCGTGCGCGTCACGATGTGCAGCGGTGCGATCGAGACGCCGGGTTTCGTCGTCACGGGTGCGTCAACCGCGCAGGCAAACGGCAGCACCTACGTCATCCGTGCGACCGTGATCAGCGCCGACCGCACGACCTTCGAGATCTGGCACACGGGCGCGACCAACAACGGCATCAAGTCGGTGACGTTCGGAAACGCCGGGCAGCGAATCGTCTTCGACCGATTCCAGCCGAGTCCGGGCACCGCCGGTTCGCTCACCGGACGCGACGTGATCTACCTTGGCGGCGTCGGCGTCTGGAACATGCGCGCCATCTGGGGCAACCCGATCCGCATCCCACCCGCCGCGACTGCCGGCGACGTCCACAACACGCTGATCATCGACTTCGATGCATGCTTCGACTGGGGCGACTCGGTCCGCTTCGATGTCGACACCGACATGGTCGGCTGAACGGACGACCGCGCGCGGCCTCGCCGAAAGGAACCCGCCAACGCACGCAGGATGCGAGCTCGCATCGAGCCATCGAAACCCGACTCCTTCGCAGCCGCCCGTCCGACTCTCCTTCCGGACGGGCGGCTTCATGGCGTCATCGCGCACGGCCGGGTGCGGTACGCTCCGCGCATGGCACAGGACGCTTTCCCCGACATCGAGACCGTTCCGTTCGTCGAGCGCGACTCGACAGCCCAGCTCGGCTTCCGCCACTATCGTCCGGATGAGATCGTCGAAGGAAAGTCGATGCGCGATCAACTGCGGTTCGCGGCGTGCTACTGGCACACGATGAGGAACGGCCTCGCCGACCCCTTCGGCGCCGCGACAGCGCGCATGCCGTGGGACGACGGCACCGACGGCCTCGACAACTGCCGACGCCGCGCCGACGCTTTCTTCGAGTTCCTGCGCAAGTGCCGCATCGACTTCTACTGCTTCCACGACCGCGACATCGCGCCTGAGCGGGCGACGCTCGCGGAATCGAACGCGGATCTCGACGAGATCGTGCGCCATCTCGAGGCGCTCCAGAACGCAAGCGGCAAGCGGCTTCTCTGGGGAACGGCCTGCCTCTTCGCACATCCGAGATACGTTTCCGGCGCCGCGACGAGTCCACGACTCGAGGTGTTCGCGCACGCGGCAGCGCAAGTCAGAAAGGCGATCGAAGTCACGCACCGCCTCGGCGGTGATGGTTTCGTCTTCTGGGGCGGGCGCGAGGGCTACACGACGCTCCTCAACACCGACATGAAGCGCGAGCGCGAGCATCTCGCGCATTTCCTCCACATGGCGGTCGACTACAAGAGGTCGATCGGATTCAAGGGCCAGTTCTACATCGAGCCAAAGCCGCGCGAGCCGAGCGTGCACCAGTACGACTCCGACGCGGCCGCGTGCCTCGCGTTCCTGCGCGAGTTCGGTCTTCTTCCCCACTTCAAGCTCAACATCGAGACAAACCATGCGACGCTCGCCGGTCACACTGTCGAGCACGAACTTGCCACATGCCGTGCGGCTGGCGTGCTCGGTTCGGTCGATGCGAACTCGGGCACCGATCATTGCGGCTGGGATACCGACGAGTTCCCCACCGATCCGCGCCTGACGACCAAGATGATGCTCGAGATCCTCGCGGCGGGCGGCTTCACGAGCGGCGGCCTCAACTTCGACGCCAAGCGCCGACGGGAGAGCTTCGAGCCGGTCGACCTCTTCCATGCGCATGTCGCCGGCATGGACGCGTTCGCGCGCGGGCTGAAGGCGGCCGCGGCCATTCGCGCCGATGGTCGAATCGCCCGCTTCGTGGCCGATCGCTACGCAAGCTGGAACAGCGATCTCGGTCGCCGCGTCGAGGCGGGCATGGCGACGCTTGAGGAACTCGAGAAGGTCGCGCTCTACCAGACCTCATGGCCTATCGAGAGCGGACGTCAGGAGATGCTCGAGCACATGCTGCACGAGCGGATCTAGGTTCTCTCGGCGAAGGCTTCGATTCACTTTCCGCCAAGCCAGATGCCGCGCAGCAACTCGCCGTAGGTCTCGAGCGACGGCGTCCCGGCGACCTCGCGCAGACCTTCCTCGACCAGCGCGCGATCGCCGGCCTGGTGGCCGATGTACGCGAGAAGGAATCCGTAGTCGCTTCGATCCTCGCCCAGCGCGATGCGCTCGCGAATGCGCTTTACGGCGCTGTCAAGCCGTTCCCCCGATGGAAGAAGCGCGCGGTCGTAGCGCGTGTCGATCAACTCAGGATGCGACATGAAGAGCTGCCGCAACGTCAGCGTCGCGGAGAGATACGTGCCGCCGCCGAGTTGCGCGTGCGCCATCCCGACCTCGATCATGGGGTTGCCCGATCGATAGTCCTGCGCCTGGATGAAGCGCCGCTCAGCCGCGAAGTAATCGCCCGCCTTGAGCGCAGTCTGGCCGAGGCTAATGAGTTCGCCAAGCCGCCGGCGATCGTCGCTCGCCAGCGTGTTGATCGTCTGGCCGTGCCGAAGCACCTCGGCCATCTCCTGCACGCTCATGATCTTGCCGCGCGACTTCTCGCGCTCCCGCTCGCGCTCTCCCTCGGCGCTCGTCGGCTCGAGAAGCGGATCGCGCGCTCCTTGAGGCGCCCCGGGCGCGATACGGTCGGTCGCGCGCTCGAGATCCGACGGTTCGCGTTCGCGGCTCGGCTCGGTCGAGGGGCGCGTCGCCGGCTCGCGACTCTCCGTGCCTTCTTCCATCACCGGCAGACGCCCCGCCTCGCGACGCGAGCGCTCGACCTCGGCGAGATCGCTCTTCACGCGATCGACGGTCGCGGTCTCGTCGCTCGTCTTGCGGCGGGTCGCCGTGTCGACGCTCTTGAGGATGTCGAGATATCCCGGCGCAAACATGCGGTTGTCCTGCAGCGGCGCCTGGCCTGATTCTGCCGGCTTCAACTGCGTGTCCAGCATGCCCCGCTCGATCGCACGCGCACGCGGAGAGAAGTCCTCTGGCTTCGCGAGCCCAAGTGCGATTTCCTGCCGCGCCCGCGCCTGCTCGTAGAGCCCGAGGCCAGACTGCACGACCGGATCGGAGAGTTTCTCCGTCTGCAGGCCACGCAGCGGCGACACGATGTAGCGCACCGATTCGCCGGAACCAAGATTTCCGGTGGCCACGACGCGATCTTCGCCTGCGTCGTAGTTGAGGCGACCGAGCGACATCGCCGTATTCGCGCGATCAAGCCGCATGCGGCTGTCGGGCTGATCCATCGCCGCGCGCTGCTGCTGGATGCCGATCGGCGTCGACTCGCGGCGATACTCGAACGCACCGAGTCCCTGCGCCGTCAGGAAGCGATCGCGCGACATCGCGGAACTGCTGAAGACCACGTTCGAGTAGGCGCTCCCCGCCTCGAAGTTGAATGTGTCGTCCGAGCCGGTCCTGCCGCGGAAGTCCGTGTCGGCCGTGTAGCCCACCGAGCCGCGGAATCCTCGACCACCGGCGACGTTTCCCGTCACGAGAAGGTTGCGGGCGTTGTAGTCGACGGGCGTCGCGGCATTGTTCGACCGTCCCGAGCCAACCTGCGTGTTCGCATCGAGCAGGTTGCCGCCGCCAAGCGACTGCCCTGCGCCCGTCGTGCGGGTCCATTGAAACGTCTGCCCGCCGAGCGCGTTGCCATCGCCGAGCGCCGCGCCGCGACCTGCCGCCGTTGCGGGCGCGCGTGGGCCTGCAGGTCGGCTCGACACAGCGGTCGCGCCGCCGGCACGGGTCGGCTCGACGCGCGTCTGCGCGAAGGCGGCCTCGGCTACGACGAGCGACAGCGAGACGCAGGCACACAGCGCCACGCGACGGCAGG
>JBIKXP010000167.1:0-7199 GCA_044355685.1 Phycisphaerales bacterium | reverse complement strand
AAGGCTCCGTCTCTTCTCGCCGGCCGGGTATCCGTCAGACAGAACCTAGATGGACAGCATGTCGCCCCTCAAGCCGCGAGACGGGGCTCGTGCCGTTTGGCCAACACCAGCCACCACCGATTCCGGCGTGTCGGGCGCCCGTTGGCCGATACCGACACGCGACTTCGACAGCGAAAGCCGTCGTTGACGCGAGGGTGGAGTGGAACCGCGGGCAGGCGCTCCGCGGGCCGTTGGCGAACGCTGCGGATCGACGTTGCGACTACTGTTCCGACCCCATTGGCCCGGGGGTGACGCCGCGGCCAACCTTCCCTCGCCCGACCTCGCCGCCGACCCGCGCGACGACTCCTGAGTCAGACATTGATCGAACGAGCGCGCTCCAACCGAACCCACACTGCACGCGGTCCGCGTGTCCGGCGCGCTGGCACCGTCGCTGCGCCGTTCGTTCCAAGGGTCTTCTCGAGCTTCATTCTCACAAGCCTTGGACTTACAAGCCTTGGTTTCACAAGCCTTGGTTTCACACGCCTTGGACTCACAAGCCTTGGACTCACAAGCCTTGGACTCACAAGCCTTGGACTTACAGGCTTCGCCATGGCGGCGCCGCACCAAGAAGCACCACCGCCGCCTGCCCAAGATCGCGCCCCCGACGTGCGCGTGAGCCAAACGCAGACACCGCCGGCACGCGCCCGTGCTTCGCGGGCCTTGGATCTGGCCGAAGCACCGATCGAGCGGTTGGCCGAGCTCGTTGCCGACGCTGTCGGCAAGCCGCTGATCATCGAGGTCGATCTCGCCGCGACATCGATCGACTGGTTCGAGCCGACGACGCCTGCGCCGGCAGCGCTGCTGACCAAGTCGAACGAACTGCTGCGGATCCTCGGGCGTCGGCTCGTCGAGCGCGAGGACGCGGTTGCGCTCGTGGCGGTGCCGCCCGAGTCGGGCGACGAGCAAATGACGGAGCTCGTACGCGGTACCGGTCCACAACCGGATGCGCGGTCGGCGACGCACGTCGCGCGCGTCATGCCGCTCGTCTCGCGTTGGCCGGCTGGCACGCTTGAGGCGCTGGCGCCGCTCTTGCCCGAGACGGCGTCCGTGGCACGGGTCGCGGGCGGTGACGCGCTCGCCATCGTGGCGCCGGCAGAAGAGGCAACCCGGTTCGCACGTGTCATCGAGGCGCTCGATCGCATTGGCATGGAGGGCGATGCGGCGGTGTTTCCGTTGCGGCGCGTCGGGGCCGGACGCGCACACGCCACGCTCTTGGCGCTGTTCGAAGATGCGGTCGCCCGAGGGGTACTGCTTGCGACATTCGATGAACTTGCGCAAGCGGTCGTGCTGCGCGGGAGCCCGGCGCTGATCGATGAGGCGCGGTACGCGCTCGAACTCGTCGACGTCGACGTCCGCGGACCAGCTGCGCCGGTCTCGCCCGCACGCAACGGAGAGCGGGTGTTCCTGCGAATCGACGGCGAGCACGCTGCGGCCCGCATCGAGGTTGCGCGCTCCATGCTGCCGCGG
Organism: Phycisphaerales bacterium; assembly: GCA_044355685.1. Taxonomy (GTDB): domain Bacteria; phylum Planctomycetota; class Phycisphaerae; order Phycisphaerales; family SM1A02; genus QWPT01. The sequence goes on along the minus strand of JBIKXP010000167.1, from coordinate 5,693 downwards.
CGGCTTCGCGAGGCAACCCGCTTCGCGAGCTCGCCGGATGAGCGCGCCATCCTCCTCCGCGCCGATCGACTCGATGCGGATGTCGTCACGGCGTTGCTTGGCGCGATCGATGCCGGAGGCGACGCCCGGCTGGCCGCCCACACCTTCCGTCTTGGTGGCGGCGACGATGCATCGCGCGACGGAGCGTTCGACGGCGCCGCGATCATGCGAGCCGTCGACGAATGGCGTGCCCGCGCGATGCCGCGGGGAGCGCGTGAGCCGTTGATGCGGATCGATGTGGACGCCGATGCACGTGAGATCCTGGCGATCGGGGCACGATCCGATGTCGCCAGGCTCGCCGGCGTCTTGCGCGAGACGCTCGGCCGCCGCGCGATTGTCCGCGAGCGTGCGATCCTCTCGCTGGCCGCGCCCGGCGCGGCGCCGGAGTCGAGCTTCATCGAATCGCTCGCTGCCCGTCCGTCGGCGTCCGGTGCGCGCTCGGCGCAAGTCGCGCGCTTCGGCGAGCTCGGCATCGCCGTGCTCGATGCGCGTGCGGGCGGCGTTGCGGTGGCACGCGCCGGCCTCGGGTACATCGACCAATCAAGCGAGTTCGCCGCGGTGGCGATCGACGCACGCGTGCCGCCGGCTGATGCCACGCGGCTCGTCGATGCAGCGCTTGCGCGGACGGCGGCCCTTCGTGAGAAGCTGCCTGTGCCCTCGTCGGCCGAGTTTGACGAGGCATCGGGGCTGCTGCGGCTTCGCGGAGATCCGCGCGCGATTGCCGCGATCGAGCATGAGCTGGCGGCGCAGCGCGGGCTGCGGGCCGATCCGCGCGCGGCGCGTCTCATTCCATCGCGCACGGCTTCCCCATCCGACACCGCCGAGGCGCTTCGCGCATTCATCGCGCGCGGCGTACCCATCGCAACGCCGCGCACGGTCCCGCTGGCGGAAGTCCGAGTGCTGGAGACGCGCGACGCAGTGGTTGTCGAGGGCGTGCCTGCGCAGATCGCGCTGCTCGAACGGCTCGCGGAGTCGGAGCGCGGACCGCAGCATCCAGCGCTCGACGTCATGCGCCCGCTCTTCATGCGCTGCAAGGACGTGGAGCCGGTGGCGCAGCGCCTTCGCGAGCGCTTCGGTGCGCGACCGGCGGAGGAAGCGCGTGCGTTCCCCGTGCTGGTCGAAATGGATGCGTCGACCGAGGTCCTCGCGGTCGCGTTCCACCGAGCGCTGCTGGGCGACGTCGCCGACGCCATCGATGCGGTCGAGCGCGCCGCCAATCTCGCCACGATCCGGCCCCGCGAAACCCTCAGCACCACGCTCGCAAGTTCAGACCCAGACACCGTGGCGCGGGCGCTGAATGGACTCTTCGAGCCAGGCCGTGCTCCGCGCGACGATCGTGGCCGGGCCCTCGTTCACTTGCGCACCCAGCGCGATCACCTCGCCGTCGCCGACGCAGCAACCCGCATGGTCTGGCTCGAGTCATGGGGCGTGTCGCCGCTGGCGCTACAGACCCTGATCACGCTGCTCGATCGCATGGCGCTTGGCCCCGGCGCCGACGTGCGCGTTCTCCGCGTCGAGCGCGGTGACCTCGGGCGCATCGTGCAGAACCTGCGTGATCTCGCCGCGCGTGGTCAGCTGTCCTCGCGAGAACCCGGCAGCGCAGCCGCCGTCGAGACACGAATCGAGGCGGATTCCAACACGCGCACGATCGTCCTGAGCGGCGATCGCGAGACATGCGCGCGTGCGGAGGATGTGCTGCGGCAGCTGACGGGCCAGTCGGATGACCGCGGTGTGCGCGTGATCGATGTCGGCGATGCGGATCCGGAAGCGGTGCGCGCGCGGGCGTGGACGCGTTCGGGCACGGAGCCCGCGCGGAGCGCCGAAGGCAACGCGGACGGCGGCGTCGCGGCGACGATTGATGCAAGACGTGGGACGATCACCGCGATCGGAGCGGAGGCGGACCTCGAGCGTTTCGTCGCGGCCTGCCTTGTTTCGATTCCAACGCACGATCGCCGCCATGCTGTCGGGCTGATTCCGCTGCGCACCGCGGCATCGAGCGTGCTCGGGGCGCCGATTGCGTCTGGGATCGGCGCAGGTGGCGCGCTCGATGCAGCGGCGCTGATCGACCAAGGCAGGGCCGCCATCGTCGGTGGACCACGGGCAAGCGTCCGTATCCTGGGCATGCTGTCAGACGTGCTCGCGGGCCTCGATGCGCCGACCGATTTGCGCGCGCTGCGCCGGCCATGCATCGAGCCGGAACTTGTCGCCGGTGCGATCACCGGTTGGTTCGTAGCGCGCCCGGAGGACGACCGCCGCCGCCGCCCGCTTGCCGTCGAGGCGTGCGCCGACGGCGACGGCCTGTTGGTCGTCGCGCATCCGGAGATGTTGCCCGATGTCGACGCGATCATCCGTGCGATGTCGGACGCGCGCGAGCGCGAGCTTGGTGGGCGCGGACGTGTCGCGAACCCGGGTGTGAACCCAAGCTTGAATTCTGGCGCGAATCGCGCAGGGCAGCAGCCGGCGCCTGTCGACGCGCGCGAGTGGCGCGTGATTCCGGTGCCGCTCGGACGTGCGACGGAACTTGCGTCGATCCTTCGGTTGAGCGGCGCGACGGTCGAGGTGGGGAGCGTTGCGCGGCGCGCACTCGGCGCCGATGGCGTCATCGACTCGGATCAGGTTGAGCGTGCGGTCCTGCTTGTCGAGGCCGATTCCACGCACGCTGCGTTGCTTGCGGCATGCGCGGAACCGCTTGCCGATGGACTCCCTGGCGACGGCGTCGCGGCGCAGTCATGGCGGATCATCCGAGATGGCCCGAAGGCCGACGCAGCAACGACGCCCGTGCAGCGGCCGATGGCCGGCCTCGAGTCGCTTGTCCTGAAGTTGCGCGAGATCGCGCCGGGCGCGAGCATCGAGTTTGATCTTGGCGTTCGGACGTCCACGCTCGTCGCCGCAGGCGTGCCGGACGCGCTTGAGCGGATCGCCCGTCACATCGAGGCCAACGAATCGGGCGTCGAGCCATCGCGTGCGCTCCGGATCGTTCCGGTGGAATCCGTGCATGCGACAGGGCTCGCCTCGATCGTCGAGCGTGCGCTGGGGCAGGAGGGCGCGGATGAGTCGACGACGCTCCGCGTGCGAGCCGAACCGTCCGTGCGCAGCATCTCGCTCAGCGGGGCGCCCGCGCTTGTCGGCTTCGCGGAGGAAGTGATTCGCACGCTCGACGTGGCGACGCGGGGCGGCCGTGCCGAGGCCGTCTATCTGCATCCGGTGCGCAGCGGTGACACCGAACGCACTGTGGCGGAACTCGCCGCGCGCGTTCCCGGTGCATCGGTGCGGTCGCTTCCCATGGCACGGGCCATCGTCGTTCGCGCGGACGAAGCTTCGAAGCAGGGCGTGCTGCGCGCGCTCGAGGATCTCGGGGTCGACGCAGCGCCGGCGGTCGCTCCGCTTGTCTGCGAGATGATCGATCTCACCCATGTCGCTCCAGATGTCGCCGCAGCGGTGATCGAAGCGGTCGTCTGCGATCGCGCGCGCTGGCCAGAGGAACTGCGCGCCGATGCCCAGCGCTCGGTCATCCAGCGTCCGCCCTGTGCGCAGCCGTTCCTCGATTCCGCGAGCGTCGTCGTCGTGGCGCCGCCGCGGCTTGCGGACGTGGCGACGCGCCTCGCGCTCCTCATCGACACGGTGCAGCCGCCGGGGCGCCGCGGCGAACTGCGTGCCTATCCGCTCGCCGGCGGCGCGGTCGGACGTGCGCTCGACGCCTCACGACAGGCGCTCGAAGCGCGTGCGAAGCCGGGCATCGCCCCGCCTGCGACACTCGTCGATCTCTCCGCGGGCGGTCTTGTCGTCGCGCTCGGCGAGCCGTCGTGGCTCGACGCGGTCGATGCAGCCGTTCGCTCGGTCGATGTTCGTGCACTTCGCGATGCGGCACGGGTGCGCACGATGTCCGCACGCCACGCCTCGCCGCGCTCGCTTGCCCGCCTGATCGAACCACTGCTCGCATCGATCGACGCCGATGACGCGCCTCGGGCCACCGAGCCGGACGTCCCGCGCGAACGCGCGCCCACGCGTATCGCTTTCGATGAGCGCGGAGGAACGGTGACGGTGATCGCTTCGCCGATGACGCTCGATCTGGCGGAGGAGATTCTCGTCGAACTCGACCACGAGTCGCTGGAGACGCCGCGGCGCTCGTTCCGTCTCTACGAACTTACGGGTGCCGACGCCGCCGTCGTCGCCAAGGCGATCGTCGATCGCTTTGAGCTCGATGACCCCGGCGAGGAACCGCCCTTGGTGCGCATCCAGCCCGCGCGCAACGGTCTTTTGGTGCGGGCCTCCGATGCACAGCGGAGCGTGATCCGAAGGCTGATCGAGTCGATGCTCGCGAAGGCCGAGGTCCCGGTCACGGTTCAAGAGCGCATGCTCGACGTGCAGCAACTCGCGATCGAGCCCGCAGAGGTCGACCGTATCTTCGGAGCGCTTGCCATGATGCGGGCGAACGCTGCTGCAGCCGCGCGGCAATCCCCCGGCGACGCTGCGCCGGGCGCAACCCCATCGCAGCGCACAGCGCAAGAGGTGCGTGAGACAGCGGTGCCCGTGGCGCTTTCGGTCGATCGCGATCGCGGTCTCATCGCCTGCTTCGCGACGCCCGCGGCCGTCGCGCGCAATACGGAGTCGGTGCGGCAGCTTGCGCGCCTCGCGCCTTCGGACGACGCCACGCTGCGGCGGATCGCGCTACCGCCATCCGCAAATCCCCTCGAGCTCGCGGCGCTTGCGATCGTCGGATGCGAGCGGCTTGTGGTTGACGACGGAGGGCTGCCGATCGGAGATCGCGTCGTGATCGCCGCCGATCCCGCCGCTGCGGGAGTTCTTCTCTTCGCGACCGAGCGTGACGCCGCGATCGTGCGTGAACTGCTCGCCACCCTCGCGCAGGTGCAGCGCACCGAGACCGTCGTTGCCCGGCGTCTCGTGCTCGCGCAGGCCGAAGTGGACCGCGTGGCGGGAGCGCTGCGCTTCATCGCGGCGCGGGCCGGCGGCTTGCCGCGCGTCGCGGTGTCACCAGACCGAGGCGGCGTGGTCGTGATGGGGCGCGCCGCCGAGGTCGCCGCGTCAAGCAGTCTCGCGTCGCGATTCGACCGGTCGGCTGCGGAGGCGCGCGACGAACTGCGTGTGTTGCCGCTCCGCAGCATCGATGCGGTCGAAGCGGCGTCGGTGCTCGGCCTGATGTGCCCGGCGAACGCGCCGACGCCCGTGATTCAGGTGGCATCTCCCACGTCGGTCGTCCTGCACGGCGAGGCCTCTGTCCTAGACATGATTAGCGCGCCGCTCATGGAGCTCGACAAGCCCGGCGGTCGCCTGCCTTCTGCGGTCGAAGTGCTGCCTGTCGCTCGCCGCGCAGCGGGCGAGGTGGCGGCCGAGATTGCAGCGGCGCTTGCCGCTGCCGACGAAGGCCGTCGCGAACGGATCCGGATCGTCGTCAGCGACTCGGCGAATACGCTGTTCGTGCGTGCCGATGCGGAGCTCCTCGCGGAGGTCCGCGCGCTGCTGGCGTTGCTTGATCGTTGATCGTGCGCCGGCGACGGCCAAAAACAGAAACGACCAAAGACAGGCGCTTCAGGAAATCGTGTGGGTGAACTGCGATGGAGGCGCCGATCGGGCTCCGGTTTTCTCACGGAGGCACGGAGGCACGGAGGAAGGACGAGAACCCGAAGACTGCGAGC
>JBIKXP010000025.1:0-23667 GCA_044355685.1 Phycisphaerales bacterium | reverse complement strand
CCCACCAGTAGGCGCTGTTCGGCGGCTCGGGCGGCGTGACCATGAGTCCCGCAAGTCCGGCGCCCACGAAGTAGGCGGCCGCCGCGAGAAGGAGCAGTCCCATCACCTGCTTGATGAGGTCGCTCGCCGGGCCGGTGCGCGGCATCTTGTCGACGAGCTTTGGGAATGCGGAAAGGACGAGGTAGGGGATTGCCATGCCGGCACCGACCGCTGCGAACACCACGAGGATCGTCGCAGGGCTCTGCGTGGTCGCCCACGCGACCGCGGTGCCCATGAGCGGGGCCGTGCACGGAGTCGACAGCACCGCCGTCATGATCCCGAAGCCGAACGATCCCGGGTAGGAGTCGTGCTTGGCCTCGATCATGTAGACCCAGTCGGGAAGCTTCATGGCGAAGAAACCCGCCATGCCGAACGCCATCACGCCGATCACGAGGCCAACGAGAATCGTGAAGAGCGGCTCTTGGAAGAGCTGGTTCGCGCTTGTAAATCCCTTCACCGTCGCCATGAGGATGCCAAGCCCCATCCAGAACGCGACGACGCCGAGCGACATCACGGCGCCAAGCGAGAAGCACTTCGCGCGGCTCCCTTGCGCGGTCTGCGCCAGCCCCATGATCTTCAGCGGGATGACCGGCAGCACGCATGGCGTGAAGTTCAGCAGGAATCCGCCGAATGCGGCGATGAGGAGGAGGAGCAGGAATCCAGTGCCGTTCGGGTCGATCGCGAACTTCCACTCGAAGAGGTTGAACTCGAGGAGCTCGCTCGGCTTCTCGCCGGCGCGGATCTTGCCGTAGACGGCGGGATCGAACGACCTGAAGACGTCGCTCGGAGCGCCGGCCGACGCGCCAGACTCGATCGTGAAGCGGGCGACGACGTCGATCGACGACGGCGGCTCGCAGCGCTCGTCATTGCAGGCCTGGAAGCTGATGCGGAACGGAATCTCGACCGGCCCTGGCTTCGCGTCGGGAAGGATGGAGACGGGGACGAACACCGAGAAAGTTCCCTCGTGGACCGCGTACTCCTTGGGTCCGTCGCCGAGATCCATGCGCGCTGCGTGCAGCGCGGGCCATTGCGCGAAACCGAGGTGCACGGTGACGCCCGCTGGCGCGGCGGACGGGCCGCTTGCATCCGGTGCGATCGACAGCACGGTGGGGATCGCGCCGCTGAAGACCGCCGTGCCCTCGAGGGATGCGCCCTTGTGGGGCCACATGTGCCAGCCCTTCGCGAAGGTGAATTGAAGGGCGATGGGCACGTCGCCGCCGGGCGCGACCACTTCTGCGGCAACGGCCGCTTCCACCACGAGCACATCGCCCGGCTCCTCGTCCCCAAGCGCGATCGGCGGGGCGAGGCCGGGAATCTTCGGCCTTGCGCCACCGAACTGCGCGTAGGCCGCAGGCGCGGAGGCTCCGACGACCACAGCGAGGGCGATCGGAACAAGCGCCCAAAGCAGCGCAATCAGCCGGCGCGTCGGAAAGGCTCGCGGGCGGTCGACGGTTCTCATCTCGCGGATCCTCATGCGCCCCATCGTACGGGCATGGCGGGGCTTCGTTGCCGCCGGGGCGGCAGACGGTCGAGGTTGATGGGTTGGTGGCCTGGCGGGTTGGTGCGGGTGCCCGGCAAGTCTCGGACCGTCGGGTGGGCCAAGCGTTCAAGGCGGTGCCTTCGAGCCGCCGATGATGACACCGATGGCGCGGTTGCCGGCGGAGCCGGGAGGGCGTCAGTGCAGTCCGGGCCGCCCCCGCAGGCCCGCGCTTGGGAGTTCCGCGGAAGGACGCCGAAGGAAACCAAAGGAAGCCGAAACACGTCATGGGAACCGAGGTCCTCAACCAATCTGAAGTCGATGCGCTGCTGAGTTCGGCCGCTGCGTCCGGGGGGGGAGAGCCGACCCCGACGCAGATCTTCTCTCGCGCCCGCCGCGACAACGACCAGATCGACATTCATCCCTACGACTTCAAGCGCCCGGAGCGCATCTCCAAGGACCAGATGCGCGCCCTTGAGATGCTGCACGAGACCTTCGCGCGGAACTTCGGCGCGTCGCTCTCGGGATTTCTGCGGACGATCGTCGAGGTCAAGGTCGTCGAGGCGGCGCAGATGACCTACTCGGAGTTCATCGCAAGTCTGCCGAATCCCACGAGTTTCAACCTTGTTCGCTGCCCGCCGCTCGAAGGCCAGATCTGCCTCGAGATCTCTCCGCTCGTGAACTATCCGATCATCGACCGCCTGCTGGGAGGCTCGAACAAGGAGCTCTTCATTCCGACGCGGCCAATGACGATGATCGAGACGCGCCTGATCCAGAAGATCCTTCAGCGCGCCGCGGTCGGCCTGCAGGAAGCGTGGGTCGGCATCCGCAAGATCGAGTTCGCGCTGGGCGAGATGGAATCGAACCCGCAGCTTGTCCAGATCGTGCCACCGAACGAAGTCGTCGTGGTGATCGGATTCGAGGTCAAGATGACAAGCCGCAGCGGCCCCATGAGCCTCTGCATTCCGTACAACGTGATCGAGCCGCTCATCGAGGATCTCTCGGCCCAGAGCTGGTTCGTGACCGGAAAGAGCAAGACCGGCGCCGACACCGCCGACCGGATCGCGGGTGGCCTTGCTGGCGCGATGGTCGAGCTCGACGCGACGCTTGCGACCACCACGATCTCGCTCGCCGAACTGAAGGCCCTTGAGCCGGGCGACATGATCGTCACCCACCGGGCAGCGAGCTCGCCCGCGATCCTCGGGGTCGAGGGGCGGCCCAAGTTCTTCGCGCAGATCGGCCAGTACCGCGGCGGGCGCGCCCTTAAGATCGAGCGGCCTGTCGCGCCGCATGAGCGAATCGATCTTGGCGGAAATGGCGTCCATTAGCGCCGATCTCATTTGAAATGATCCGACTCTGCGTCAATCGTGACATCTGCGCAGACTCTGGTTCTTCGCATGGCTCGGTTGCGCGCTGTGGGCGCGATCCTGCAGACAAAGTGCCTCTTGAGGCCGGGGATCAATCGCGAACGGCGGCTATTCGTTGACCCGGACGCTGCGCTCGGGTATCTTTCCCGCTCTCCGTCCGAGATTGTCAGGCCGGGGGTTGTCTGAGTGTCCTTCGCACGCCGTCCGTTACGGGTGCGGTTGGGACGATTTCGGGACCTGTTGCGTCAGCGAAAGCGGATGGTCGTGCGTGGCACGGTCTCTCCTTCGTGGCGGAACTCAGGGTGAAGAAGCCCAAGTCCCGGCGTCGTCGCAGTTTGTTGAAGGTGTGTTCCTGATGTCGCAGCCCTTCGATCCATCGATAGGCGAGACCGTTCGAGCCGGAATCGCGCGATGAGCCCGCTTGGAGCTCATGGCCGTTTCGTTTCGGGCGCGGAGCAGGCGTCTTTTCGCCCGCTCTGTAGGCGTTGGCTCTTTGCCGCGTCTGCAGTTCGGGGAGCGTTCGCTCCGCAGGCGTGTGGTTGGTTTGGGCCGTGTGGTGTGTTCGGGCTTCGTCCCGCGTCCGCGTTGAATCTGGAGGCGCCTCTGCAGTTCTGAGGCCTTCCAGTTCCCTGCGGCTCAGTCGTTCGCGCGTGCGATCGACTGAAGGCGCGGACGTCCGATGACGTCAGACGACGGCCGACCACGGGCACCTGAGGGTGCGCGTGGTCTTCTGTTTCGGCGAGGTCTTCTGTTTCGGCGAGGCGTCAGTAGCGACCAACATTCTGAAGCGATTTAGGCACCGAGGTCGCAAGCCTGTTTGAGATGGTGCACGACGGTCGTGTGCAGGGCTGACTGTGTTTCTCCAGCGGGACGTTCAATCGGCCCGCAACAACTCGACTGCCGCGCAGGCCGCGGCGACAACTCAACCAAGGTGTGTCCGCGAGGCCGCACCTTGGACAATCCGAAGGAACTGATCTCCATGACTTCTGAAACGCTCCGACTTCTCGACTCCATCGCGCGCGATCGCAACATCGATCGCGAGCACCTCATTCGCGACCTTGAGATCGCGATGATCAGTGCCGCACGCAAGCACTTCGACTCGCTCGACACCGAGGAGTTCGGCTGTGAGATGGACCGGCTGAGCGGCGCGCTGTCGATCTGGCGCAACCTGCCGGACGGCGGCCGGGAGCTGATCCCGATCGAGAAGCTCGGCCGTATTCCGGCGCAGACCGCGAAGCAGGTCATGATCCAGAAGTTCCGCGAGGACGAGCGCAACGCGCTCATGGAAGAGTTCGCGAAGCGACAGGGCGAGATCGTCGCCGGAACGATCGTGCGCCAGGAAGGTCCCGCGCTCATCGTGCAGGTCGACCGCGCCGAGGCGTTCATGCCGAAGTCCGAGCAGATCCCCGGCGAGATGTTCAAGCCCGGCGACCGGATCCGCTGCCTCGTGCTCGATGTCCGCGACGGTGGCAGCCAGGTCAAGATCATTCTTTCGCGCGCAAACCCCGACTTCATCCGCCGTCTCTTCGAGGCCGAGGTCCCCGAGGTGTCTGAGCGCGTCATCGAGATCAAGGCGCTTGCGCGCGAGCCCGGCCAGCGCTGCAAGGTCGCCGTCGCCAGCGTCGACTCGAAGGTCGACGCGAAGGGCGCATGCATCGGCGTCCGCGGCAGCCGCATCCGGAACATCGTCGACGAGGTGAACGGCGAGAAGATCGACATCGTGCTGTGGAACGAGTCGAGCCAGGTGCTCATCTCGAACGCCGTGCGCCCCGCGGCCGTCGAGGAAGTCAGCCTGTGCTTCGAGCTCGGGCGCGCCACCATCATCGTGCGCGACGACCAGCTGTCGCTTGCGATCGGCAAGCGCGGCCAGAACGTGCGCCTCGCGGCGCGCCTCACCGGATGGGACATCGACATCCTCACGCCGGCGGAGTTCGCGAAGGGTCTCGAGATCCTCGGCGAGACGCTCCGTCCGCTCCCGGGCGTGACCGACGAGATGCTCGACAAGATCGGCGCGCTCGGCATGATCAGCGTGTTCGACGTCGAGGAGATTGGGCCGCAACTCCTCGTGGAGGAACTCGGCATCAGCGACGATCTGGCCAACGAGATGTGCACGACCGCGAGCGCCCGCGCCCGCGAGGTCGAGGTCGAGCGCGAGCGCGAGGCTGCGGTGGCCGCGGCGCGCGCTGCTGAGGAAGCGGCCGCGACCAACGCGATCCTGGGCGGGGAGCCCGGCGCCAGTGCTGGTGCGGTGCCCACGGACGCGGACGCCGAGAGCGCCGCGGACTCGATCCTTGGCTTCGGCCGGTCGGGTCGTGCGAACGAGTGAATGACATCCCGCGCGGCGAGTGCCGCGCGCATGAGTGGACCGCGTGGCGCGCAGTGAGGCCCCGCGGCAGACATGTAGGGGAATCGAAACGGTCCGAGTTCGGATCGTGCGCAAGGACCGAGTGCGTGCCGGAGTTGTCCCGAAGGTCGGGACGGCCGGAAGAAGTTGTCAGGAGGACCGCTTGTCGAAGAAGCCCGCGTCGCTGAAGGTGCATCAAATCGCCAAGGAACTCGGTGTGAGTTCCAAGGACATCGTGTCGCGTTGTCAGTCCGAGGACATCCCGGACATCGAGAATCATCTCTCGCCGGTGTCGATGGGCCTCGCGGAGACGATCAAGAAATGGTTCGCCGACGCGGCGCCGGCCGGGCAGGCAGGCGATTCTGCATCCGTGGACGCCTCGGCCGCGGTGGTGGGCGAGGGCGCCTCCACGGCGACGCTTGCGCCAGCGAAGAAGACGACGGGCGTACGCAGTGCCTCAGGCACCGACAAGGCCTCAGGCAACGACAAGGCCTCAGGCAAGTCTGACGACAAGTCCGATGCTGCGGCTGGCACCGGCGTTGGCAGCACGGCGGTCACGGCCGAGGAGGCCTCTCGCGTCGTGGCGAAGCGTGCGACGCGCAAGGCCGCGCCGAAGATCGAGGAGGCACTGGCTGTCGAAGCCCCCGCAGCCGCGAAGGTTGCGAAGGATGTCGATGCTTCAGATGCCGTGACGACCGTCGCACCCGAGCAGCCCGAGGCGCCCAAGGTGCCTGAGGCGCCCAAGGTGCCTGCGGCGCCCAAGGTGCCCGCGGCGCCCAAGGTGCCTGCGGCGCCCAAGGTGCCTGCGGTCGCGGCTCCTGCGGCAGCGCCCGTCACTCCTGTCGAGAAGCCGTCCACGCCTCCGCCTGCAGCGGAGGAAGTCGCGAAGCCGGCGGTCGCTGCATCGGCAGCGCCGACCACCGCGCCCACCGGCATCCCAAGCGCCATTCCTTCGGCACGTTCGCCGATGTCGAGGATGCCTGCGGGCCTCACGTCGCGTTTGACCGCTCGCGCCGACCAGCCTTCTCAGTCCACGCAGCCAAAGCCGCCGGAACCACCGTCGGCGCCTGCGCGTCGCATCATCATGGCGCCACCGCCGCCACCGCCGAGCCTCACTGATACCTCGGGCGCGCGGCCAGTCATGAACGTGCCGACGCGGCCATCCGTCGTCGGACCGGTCGGCCCGCAACTTGGCTCGAAGGAGAAGACCAAGCTCAGTGGCCCGCAGCTCATCCGCGTCGACAATCCGGACAACCTCCCGGCTCCGCCGCCCATGCGGCGGCCCGGCATGGGTGGTTCATCTGGCCCGGGCGGCGTGGGCGGTGGTCCGCGCGGCGGCCGCACCGGCACCGGTCGGCCGGAAGTGCGCGGGCGCGGCGGCATTGGCTCGTCTCGCTCGGGCCGCGCAGGCGAGTCCGCGCGCGTCGAGATCGGCCAGCAGGACTACCGGGACCGCCAGAAGCGGCTCGATGGCTCGCGCGGCTTCATGTCGGCGCACCGCACGATCGGCACGCGCCAGCAGGGCGGCGTCGGCGGTTCGCGCCAAGGCCCCAAGCCGGGCGAGGTGCAGCAGATCCACGTCGCCGAGCCGCTCACGATCAAGGAGCTCTCGGCCGCGACCGGCGTCAAGTCGAGCGACATCATCAAGAAGCTCTTCCTCAGCGGCGCGATGGCCAACATCAACAGCGCGATCGATCGCGAGAAGGCCATCGAGATCATGATGGACTTCGACATCGACCTGATCGTCGAGGAGGCGAAGTCCGCCGCCGACATCATCGAGGAGCGCTTCAAGGACCGCGAGCGCGTCGACGAGCGTCGGCGGGCTCCGATCGTCACGATCCTCGGCCACGTCGATCACGGCAAGACGAGCCTGCTTGACCGGATCCGCAGCACCAACATCGCCGCAGGCGAGGCCGGCGGCATCACGCAGTCGACGCGCGCCTTCAGCGTTCCGGTGAAGGCCGGCAACGTCGACCGAGTCGTCACCTTCATCGACACCCCGGGCCACGAGGCGTTCACCTCGATGCGTGCGCGCGGTGCCAAGGTCACCGACATCGTCGTCCTCGTCGTGTCGGCCGTCGACGGCGTCATGCCGCAGACCATCGAGTCGATCAACCATGCCAAGGCGGCGGGCGTTCCGATCGTCGTCGCGATGAACAAGATCGACCGGCCCGATGCGACGGAGGCGAACATCCGCCGCGTGCTTGGCCAGTTGGCCGAGCATGAACTGAATCCCGTCGAGTGGGGCGGCACCACTGAAGTCATCAAGACGAGCGCCACGCGTGGCGACGGCATTCAGGAACTCCTCGAGATGCTCGACTACCAGGCCGAGCTTCTCGAGCTCAAGGCCGACTTCGGCGGCATGGCCCGCGGAACCGTGCTCGAGGCCTCGATCGAGGAAGGTCGCGGTCCGGTCGCGCGCGTCATGGTGCAGGAAGGCCGTCTGAAGAAGGGCGACTTCATCGTGATCGGCCGCGGCTACGGCCGCGTGCGCGACATCATCAACGACAAGCGCGAGCGCGTCACCGAGGCGTTCCCCTCGACTCCGGTCGCGATCTCCGGCATCGATGAGCTTCCAGATGCAGGCGACAAGGCCTTCGTGGTCGAGTCGATCCGCGCCGCGGAAGAGGCCGCCGAGGAACGTCGTCGCATCGACCGCGAGCGGGAGCTCGCGGCGCCGAAGATCACGCTCGACAACATCTTCAAGCACATCGAGAAGCAGGGCCGCAAGGAACTCGCGCTCGTGGTCAAGGGCGATGTGCAGGGCTCCGTCGAGGCGCTCAAGGCGATGCTCGGGAAGCTCCCGACCGAAGAGGTCGTGGTGTCCGTCAAGAGCGCGTCGGCGGGCGGCATCAACGAGAGCGATGTCTCGCTTGCCGAGGCGACGAAGGCGATCATCGTCGGCTTCAACGTCACCTCGAGCGGCAAGGCCCGCCAGCTTGCCGAGGCGAAGGGCATCGAGATCCGTCTCTACGAAGTCATCTACGACCTCATCGACGACGTCACGAAGGCGGCGCGCGGCCTGCTCGCTCCCGAGCTCAAGCTCGAGGTGCTCGGCCACGCCGAAGTCCGTCAGGTCTTCAAGATCTCGAAGGTCGGCGCGATCGCCGGCTGCTACGTCACCGATGGCGTCGTGGAGCGCAATGCGCAGATCCGCGTCACCCGCGATGGCATCGTCATCGAGAAGGACCGGCGTCTCGAGCAGCTCAAGCGCTTCAAGGACGACGCGAAGGAAGTGCGTTCGGGCAACGAGTGCGGCATGAAGATCGTCGGCTACGACGACATCAAGGTCGGCGACGTGCTCGAGTGCTACAAGACGATCACCGTGCAGCGTTCGTGATCGGATGGCGCGGGAGCCCGCTCCCGCGCCGCGGTGGATCGAGATCTCAGTCGGGATGTGAGGAGTTTCGCAACGGATGCCGAAGGAACGAGGACCACAGCCTCCGCGAAAGCGCCGCCCCAAGGGGGCGCTGCCTTCGCTTGGCGAGCCAGCACCGGCATCCGACCGCGGAGCGCGGGTTGCGAGCGAGATCCGACGTGCGCTGCAGGTGGTGTTGCAGCGCGGGGTGAACGATCCGAGGGTGCAGGGCATGGTCTCTGTCACCGATGTCGAGCTTTCCGGCGACGGCTCCTTCGCGCGGGTCCGCGTGTCGGTGCTGCCGGAGGACCGCGCGCCGCTTTCAGTGTCGGGGTTGCGTGCCGCCTCGGCGTTCTTGCGCCGGATGGTCATGGATGAGACGCGGATCCCGAGGGTTCCGCGGCTTGAGTTCGAACTCGACGAGCGGCTGAAGCGACAGGCGCGGCTCGATGAGGCGCTTCGAGCGGCGCCGAAGGATCACGCGGAGAAGTCGGAGCAAGAGAATTCGGAGAACCAACGCGATGAAGGTTGAGCCCGTGCGAGCCCCGAAGTTCGCAGGAGTCGTCCGCAAGCATGGCGGGGCGGTTGTTCCGCCCACGCCGGTGCTCGTCAGGCATGAGCCGAACGACCCGCTGGCGATCCTCCTGACCAACTACCTGCTCTGGGAGAGCACGAGTGCAGCCGCAGAGGCAGCGCTGGCGCAACTCTCGCGGGTGGTCGTCGATGCCAACGAACTGCGCGTCATGCTCGAGCCCGAGGTGGCCGAGGCGATCGGCTCGAAGTATCCCTTCGTCGAGGAGCGGGCGCGCCGGCTGCGCGCGACGCTGAACGACATCTTCCGCCGCCAGCACCGGACATCGCTCGACCACCTGCGCAACGCGTCTCGCAAGGAGCAACGCCAGTACATCGAGAGCCTTGCCGAGATTCCGCCGTATGTCGCCGGACGCACGCTTGCCGTGGCGTTCGAGCTTCCGTCGGCGGCGGTCGACGACACCACGGTCGAGGTACTCCACCAGCAGGGCGTCGTCGAGCCCACGGCGACGACGCTCGAGGTGACCGCTTGGATCAACAAGCATCACCGCATGGAGGAGCTGCCCAAGGTGAATGTGGCGCTTCACGCGATGAGCCGCGAGGCGATGCAGGGTGGTGGCAAGCAGGCGACCAAGTGGCGCGACGCTTATCTCGCGCGGCACGACGGCTTCCGCACCGCCGTCGAGGCGGAGCGTCGGAAGGTCGAGGATGAGCGTCGCGCGAGGGAACAGGCTGCCGCGGACGCTGCGGAAGCGCGGCGGCTTGCGGAGGTTGCCCGCGAGGAGGCCCGCATCCAGGCCAAGCGCGAGGCCGAGGAAGCCAAGATCAGGGTGCGCGCGGAGCGCGAGCGCGCGCGCGTGGCGGCGAACATCGCCCGCGAGCGCGCGAAGGCTGAGCGCGAGGCTCTACGCATCAAGCGCGAGGCCGAGCGCGTACGTGCTGCCGAGGCGAAGCGTCGCGCCATGGAGCGCGAGCAGGCGCGACGTGCTGCACGCGCTGCGAAGGAAGAGGCGCGGGCCGCGATCGTCGCACGCCGCGCTGCCGAGCGGGCGCGGCTGCAGAAGATGAAGCAGCAGGCGCTCGAGCGGCGTCGCGCGTTGAAGGCGAAGGCCGATCGCGCCAAGGTTTCGGCACGGGCTGCGGCACAGGCGAAGAAGCAGGCCATGAAGAAGCAGGCCATGAAGAAGCAGGCCATGAAGAAGTCTTCACCCAAGAATTCTTCACCCAAGAATTCTTCAGCCAAGAAGTCTTCAGCCAAGAATTCTTCAGCCAAGAAGTCTTCACCCAAGAAGTCTTCATTCGGGAAGGCCTCGCCGAAGCGAACATCGCCGAGCAAGTCTTCGCCGAAGAAGGCCGTGCGGAGTCCGAAGCCGGAGCCGAAGCTGTCGTCCCGCCGGAGCGGTGCAGGCAAGAAGTCTGCCCTCGCCTCGAAGCGGCGTCCGTCAAGGCGAGTGAGATGAGCCCATCGGTTCAATTGGCTGTGTCGAGCACGCTCCGCCCCGGTGGTGCCGCCGCTGTCTTCATGACCGTCTCTGCCGTGCTCTCTGCGCTCCTCCTTCCGGGTTGCGCACCGAGCCGCGAGACGCGCGACGTTGGCGCCGTGTCCGTGCCCGCACCTGAGCCTGAGCCTGCGCCTGCACCTGCCGAGACGCCCGCGTTCAGTACCGAGGATGTGGCGCCGTCGTCCTCGGGAGGAACGGTCTCGCCAAGCACGACCCCCGCCGAGCGCGCGCTCGCCCTCGGCACGAGCGCGGTCGGGCGCGTCGGTTCGAGCATGACGGGAGATCGAGATCTCGCGGCGCTCCGTGAGGCGCGCCCCGAGCCGCCGGCGCGGACGCCACTTGGTTCTCAGGTCGAGCGACTGCTGTCTCAAGCGGCCGCAGCGCTCGCGGCAGGCGACCCCGCTCGCGGCCTCGACCTTGCGGAAGAGGCGTCGCGGCTCTCTCCGAACCGAACGGAGCCGCTCGAGGTCATGCTGCTTTCTCACCTCGCGACCGGTTCGCCCGACGAGGTCCGCGCGACGATCCGCGCGATTGGCGCCATCGACCCGGCGAGCGCCGTCTGGCGTGTGTTCGAGGGCCTCGAAGCGGCGCGACGCGGCGACGACGAGCAGGTGTGTGCGTCGCTGGCGTGGCTGGTCGGCCGAGGTGCGGTCGAGCGCCGAGGCGCCGCGATCCCGGTTCCGACGCGCACCGGCGAACTGGAGGAGCAGTTTGCGCTCAGCGCGCTCGGCCTCGGTTATCCGAGCGCAGCCCTTGAGGCGCTTGACGTGTTGCTGTCGGCGCCGCGACTTGACGAGCGCGTCGTTTTCCGCGCCAGCATGCTCCGCGCCGACGCGCTGGCGCAGCTCTCGCGCGACGAAGAGGCGAGGCGCGTGCTCGCCGAAATCATCGCGCGCGCCGATGGCGGCGGTGCGAGCGCCGATCAGGTCGTGGACGATGTTCGCGTCGCGATGAAGGCGCTTGCACGTCTGCGTCTTGATAGCCTCGCGGCGAACGACGACGGGTTTCCCCGTGAGCTCGCCGGCGAATTCGCAGCGCTCGCTCCGGGTGCGGATGCGGGGCTTCTCTATCTTCGCTTGGCGTCGCTCGACGATGGGACGCGCGGCGCGGTATATGCAGCGCTTGATGCCATCGACGCCGGATCCGCGCGTGTGTCCCCCGCGTCGCCGGCCGAGGTCGTGCGACGGACCTCGCTTCGAGACGCCGATCTCGCGGACCTCGCGGTGCTCTCGTCGGCGCCGTGCGCGACCTTCGCCGACATTCGCGAGATCATCCGGTCGGTGGCGCGCGCCCGAGGCGCAGACTCGGTCATCGCGCTCGCCCGTGACGCTGTCGGCCGCGATCCGGATCGCCTTGAGTCTGTTGTGACGGCCGTGCTCGCGTCTGGACTTGATCTTGCCGCGATCATGGAGGCGATCGATCGTGCCGATGCCGGCGCGCCGCGCGATGCGGTCCGCAGCCGCGTCATTGCGAAGTTCGCGTCTCCCGAAGAGGGCTTTCTTGTCGCGGACGCCGCGCGCAGCCGAGACCGTGCCAGCGGTCCCGCCCTCGCCGCATGCGTCCTCGCGGCGGCGGAGTTCGGCGACGGCGTCCTGGTCCTCGAGATCGACGACGAGGCTTCGTCGCTGAAGCCGTCGATCGCGGGCTCGCTGGCCGCAGCCGCGCTGCAGATCGACGACACCCGGCGCGCGTTCGCGCGTGCTGCGCAACTCGACGATGGCGCGTCCGCAGCGCAGGATCTCACCCGCGCGCTTGCAGCCGTTGACGCCGGGCTCGCGGGCTCGGCCTCCGATTCCTTGTTGTGGCGGTCGTTCCTTCGACCACGCACGAGGTGCGGCGCGCAGTCTGACCTCGTGGCGTCGCTCATCCGCTCGGCACGCGAGCCGGATGGAAACTCCGAGCCGTTGGCGGCGGAGATGATCGCGCTCGCCGAGGAACTCGAGCCTGGTGCAGGTGTTCTCGAGATCATGGCGGGTCGGGTACGCCCGCCACAAGGTCGCCGCGGCGTCGACGTGGACGCGTGGGCCGTGGCGGTAGCACGTGATGCGCCTGCGTCTCCGCTTCGCAGGCAGCATGCTGTCACGCGCCTCGCGGGGTCGGACCCACTGTCTGCAGGCCGAGCGGTGCAAGCGCTCGATGGCCCGGGTGCCCGGACGACAGAACTGCTGGCGCGATTCGATGCGGCGGCGCTCGCCGACCCGATGTCGCGCGCCCGCGAAGACTCGCGCCGCGCGGGGCTCCGTCCGCGCACGCCGGACGCCTTGGTCGCGCAGGCCGGTGGTGCGCTGCGGGCGGGCGATTTCGAAGGCGCGATCGGTGCGATCGAGGCGCTGGCGGTCAAGCCGTCCGGCGTGATTCCCGAGCGCACGGTTCGCGGCGCACTCCGGCTGTGCTCGGCGCTTGCGCAAGAGGATTCCGCTTCGGATGCTCGGCTGCGCACGGTGCTTCCCCAACTTCTCGCTCGAACCGCCCGCTGTGGCCTGAGCGAGATCGAGGCCGTTGTCTCGCTTGCCGCAGTGCTCGACGTGTCGGCGCAGGAAGCGACGCTCATCGCAACCATGATCGGGCGCACGGCCCGGTTCGATGTCGTCGCCGCCGATGGAGCCATCGATCCCGCGAAGCTCGAGCGGCATCGACGCGAGTGCTCGGCGGTCTTCACGCGGCTCGTCGAGCGCGATGGCGATCCCTTTCTCCTCTCGCAGGTCGCGAAGGCGCTCGCGTACGAGTCGCGGCTTCTGCCCGAACTTCGCGCGTTCCATGGAAGTTCGGCCGTCGCGCTCAGCGCCGCGTCGGGCGATGGAGCGGAGCAGACCGTCTCGCTGATGGATTCGCTTGCCGCGGATGGCGTCGCGCTGTTCGCCCGCGAGGGTGAGCCGGCGCCATCGGTCGCGGAGTCGCTCTTCCGCGCATCGAGCGCGTTCTCGATGGTGGGCGACGAGTCCGGCAGCGAGGAACTGCTGCGCGAGGTCATTCGCCGCGACCCGGCGCTGGCCGTCGCGCTGAACAACCTCGCCTTCACGCGGATCTCCGCCGGCGAGTTCGACGCGGAGGTGGTGGAGTTGGCCGAGCGCGCGGCAAGCCTCGCGCCGTCGGACCCCTCCGTGCTCGATACGCTCGGATGGGCCCGCTATCACGCAGGTCGCTTCCGCGACGATGCGAAGGGCCCCGGTGCGATCACCCTTCTCCGTCAGGCGCTGCGCATCTCGCCCGATGATCCGTCGCTTGAGACGCTCGATCACCTTGGCGACGCGCTGTGGCGCGCGGGCGACCAGGAGGGCGCGCTCAAGTGCTGGCAGCAGGTCGCGCAGGTCGCCGCGCTGCGCTACCCGCCCGAGCAGATGGCGCGCAACGTCATCGAGTTCCAGCGCCGCGAGTTCGGCGTCCGGCTGGTCGATCCGGTCGAGTACGTCAAGCGGCAGTATCTCCGCGTGGTCGCGCGCGCAGAGGCGAAGCTCGAGGAGGTCGCGAAGGGGAATCCGCCGTCGGTGGCGGAGTGCCTCGGTCTTCGTTAGGTTTGTCCGCGGATCGCCGGCGCCCCGTCGAGGGCGCGCCTTGGCGACCTCCGGCAGTGGAGATGGCGGTCATGGCAGGACACAGCGCGTGGAAGAACATCAAGCATCGAAAGGCCGCCGTCGACAAGAAGCGCGGCAAGGTGTGGAGCAAGTGCTCGCGCGCGATCATCGTGGCGGCGCAGAAGGGCGGCGGTGACCCGCACTTCAATCCGTCGCTGCGGATCGCCGTCGACGCCGCGCGCGCCGCGAACATGCCGCGCGAGACCATCGAGAAGGCGATCAAGAAGGGGACCGGCGAGGGAGTGGAGGAGCGCTACGACGCCGTGCGCTACGAGGGCTACGGCCCCGGCGGCGTCGCGATGATCATCGAGTGCCTGATCGCGAATGCGAATAAGACCGCGGCTGACATCCGCGTCCTGCTCGACAAGAACGGCGGGAAGCTGGGCGTGCCTGGATCGGTTGCCTTCGGGTTCGCGCAGAAGTCGCAGGTCATCGTCTCGGATGGCGCGACCGAAGAGAAGCTGATGGAGCACGCGCTCGACGCGGGCGCAGAGGATATCCAAGGCGAGGACGGCACGTTTCAGGTACTCGGCGCGCCGGCCGATCTGATCGCGCTGCGCACGGCGATCGAGTCGGCTGGAATGACGGTGGAGAGCGCGGAAATCGTGTGGATCCCGCTCCAGGCGGTTTCGGTGTCTGCGGAGACGGCTGCGGTCGTCGAGCGCATCGTGGATGCGCTCGAGGATCACGACGATGTGCAGCACGTCTACACCAACATGACGTGACGCAGACATTGACGGGCATGCAGGCGATCTCGCCGACGACCCCGCGCATTCGCACGCGACGCACGCTGCAGCGGGTGCGCCTCGGTCACATGTGGTGCGATTCGGGGAGCGGCTCTTGTGGCGGCTCTTGTGGCGGCTCTTGTGGCGCCGTCGCGGGAGCCGACTCGCCACCAGACGGAATGGCGGAGTCTGCAGGCATGGCGGTTGGCTCCGCAGCCTTCTCGCCCGCGTCCGGGACCTCGGCGGCGTTGGTGGCGTTCGTGGCCTTGTTTGCCTTGGTGGCCTCCGGCGGACCAAGCAGCGTCCGGACCTGCCCGAAGTAGCGGTCCGCCTCGCGCCAGACGTGCGCTGGGACGGTGATCTGCCGGGCCGTGAAGTCCACGACCGGCGCATCGATGTCCATGTCGTGCGCGAGGACAAGCTGGAGACGCCACTCCTCCGATTCCTTGCGCGGATCCGCGTACGGGGTGACGAGCAGTCGTCGCAGCACGCGATACACCTCGACGCGACGGCCGTCTTCATCGACGAATGTCTCGTTTTCGGCGATCTTCCAGTCGTCGTATTCGGGCGATTGCGCCGCAGCGATCATCGCGCTCCAGACCTGATCCTGCGAGTAGCCCTCGAAGACTTGCGATCGCGAGGTGCACCCTGCGACCGCACACGCCAGGGCTGCAGAGGAAAGGGCGATGGAAGTGAGGGACAATCGCATGGGGATTCTTGACCTCGGAGGTGTGTGGTCATCGGCAATCGGGAGGGCTTCAATGCAGAACGCACCCCGGATTGTGGCCGCTTCCCGCGCCCAGATTCTCGGTACCTTTCCCATATGACGAACCCCGCGCCGAGTTCAGCCCAAACCACGCCTCCGACCGGCGGGAAGGATCGACGGCTGTTGGCGAGCGGGATCCTCGGCGTGCTCTGGATCAGCTTTCCGCCGCTCGCGGGGCTGTACATCCTCGTCGAACTGCAGGACATCGCCTCGTTCCTGCAGCACGACCTCGAGCATGGCTTCTGGGCGTACGTGGCGGTGTTCGCAGTCACCGCCGGCCTTGGCCTGCTCCCCACCTACTCGCAGTCGTTCCTCGGGGGCTGGGTGTTCGGCATGCAGTGGGGGCTGGCCGGCGCCATCATGGGATTCACGGGCGGTGCCGCGATTGGCTACCTCGTGGCGCGCTTCGTCACGGGCGACAGCGTCGATCGCTGGATCGACCGGCATCCCCGCGGCCGCGTGATCCGAGACGCGCTGGCGCGAGGCTCGACGCTTCGCACGTTCCTCGTGGTGACGCTCCTCAGGCTCCCGCCCAATTCACCGTTTGCCATGACGAACTACGCATTGAGCGCCACGCGCGTGCCGTTCTGGCTTGTCATGGTCGCGACGCCGCTTGGCATGACGCCGAGGACCGCCATCGTGTGCTTCCTCGCGGCCGCGGCCGTTTCCGGCGGCGCGAAGAACATCGCGGAGGCCGTGAAGGACGAGCCGGCATGGATCGTCGCGTTCATGATTGGCTCGACGATCGCGGTGATCGCCATCATCGGGACGCTCGCGAACAAGGCGCTCGTGAGTCTCACCGCAGCGCCGGCCGCGCCCCGCGAGGGCGACGCATCCAACGGTGCCGGCCGCTGAGCTCGACGATTGAGCGAACGAGAAACGCGCCGAGCAAGCTCGGCGCGTTGGGGTTCCCGTAGGCGAAGAGAGAAGATGCGCGTCAGGCGCGGCTACGGTACGAGCCGTCCGAAGTGCTGATGATGATCTTCTCGCCGGTGGTGATGAACGGCGGGACACGGGTCTTGAGACCGGTCTCGCACGTCGCTTCCTTCAGTTGGTTCGTCGCAGTGGCGCCCTTGATTCCCGGCGGGGTGTCCGTGATCGTCAGCGTGACCACGAGCGGGAGTTCGACCGAGATCGGCTTGCCATCGCACCAAAGCACGATGATCTGGGTATTCGGTAGGACGTAGAGGGTGAGGTCGCCCACGACTTCCTTCGCGAGCTCGACCTGCTCGTAGCTCTCGAGGTCCATGAACACGGCCATGCTGCCCTGCTGGTAGAGGTACTCCATCTGCCGGCGGTCGAGGTCGACCTGCTCGACGTCCTCTCCCGAGCGGAGCCGCTTGTCGATGAGTGACCCGGACTTGAGGTCGCGGAGCTTCACCTGAACGAAGGCGCGGAGGTTGCCGGGGGTCCGGTGTTCAACTTCGGTGACAAGAAACAACTTGCCATCCATCTTGAGGGCCATGCCGGGGCTGAGGTCGGTGCTATTCATCTTCAAGGTCTCCGCTGTCAGGGGGATCGGGAGGGTAGCACAAGGGCGCGCGCACCGGAAACGCTGGAGCGCGAGGCCCCCCGTGCGGTGGCGGCGCGGCGCGCTGTGAGGCTTCGCGAGAGGTTCTGTGAAAGAGCCTGCACGCAACGCAGCAAAAAGAAAGACCCCCGACCGAAGTCGGGGGCGGAGGGAGGGAAAAGGGCTCTTTTGTGAGGAGAATCCGGGGAGACTCGACTCACCGACAAGATGTCACAGGAAACGCGGTCTGCAAGTTCTCGGCAAGGTTTTCTCGGAGATTTCCCTACAACCCGGACAACCTTCACAGACCATCGGACGGACCGCAAAGAACGTCAATCGTAACGTCATACGGCGACTCGGCTTGCGTCGGTGTCCCGGTCGAACGCACGGTGGCGAGGCCTCCGCCTGGCTCGGCTTGAGGATACTCCAGACGCGAAAAAGAGGTCCTAGAAGCGGGGGTTTTGGCGCGTCGCTGTGCCGTCTTCAGGTGATGCCAGACCAAAACTTCGCTCAATCTCCGTGTGCATGCCGCTTGGAGGCGTACAGCGGGCCGCCGGTTGGCCGGTTGGCTCGCGGCGCGCGGCGCGCGCGGGGAACTCCACGATGGACTCTGCGGGGGAGGGATGATTGGTCGCAACCCCAACGCGATCATTGAGGTAGCACCCCTCCGGTACCCGATCTATCGAGCGGGCTCCTCGGGGAGCAGTCACCCCGCCATCTCGCGCTCTTCCCAAGCTTCCATCGTGGCGGCCCACTCCACCCAACCTCTCCGGACCCTCGTGGTGATTGTGACGCACGCACGACGGTGTCTCCGTCTTCTCGCTGGGCTGTTGCGGCGCACCAGCCCGGGCTCGGTGCACGACAGCGTCGCGCTCCGTTCGTACACTTGTCCGAGGGTTTCCTGTCCAAAGGTTCCTTCTCTACGCGGGGATCCTCGGCCACGCGGGGATCCTCGGCCACGCGGGGATCCTCGGCCACGCGGGGATCGTCGGCGAGCCGGTCCAGCAAGCATGCGTCATCGGTTCCCGCACGGCTTTCGGCCTCGCTTCCACGGCTCCCCTTGAACGTCAGACCTCTCCACCGGACTCGAACCCCGGTTCCTCGTTGAGACGGCTTGTTTTCCTCTGTTGTTGCCGACGGCTTCGACCTCGGCGTCCGCCACCGACCTCTCGGATCATCCCCATGCCCGCAGACATGCTTTCCTCGACCGTCGCTTCTCGCGCCGCCCTTCTCCATCGCCTTGTGTGCGGCGCCGCCCTGGCAGGCGCCCTGACTGCGGGCTCCGCCGTCCTTGCGCAAGGCGTGCAATCCGGGCAGAAGGCCCCGCCCGCTCCGCAGCCTGCTCCGGCTGCCGCTCCGGTCGCCGCCGAGGTCGTTGAGGACGAGCCGCTTGATGAGCTTCCCCCGATCACGCTTGATCCACCGGTGCTCGACTTCGGCATCATTCCTCCGGCTGTCACCAAGGAGGGTGTCGTCAAGCTGATCAACACCGGTACGAAGGAGCTTGAGGTGCTCACGGTGCAGCCGAGCTGCAAGTGCACCACCCTCGACGACATCTCCGGCAAGAAGATCCCCGTCGGCGGTTACATCGAGTTGCGAGCCCAGATGAAGGCCGAGAGCTCGCCGGGCGGGAAGCGCGCCGAGGTCAAGGTCCTCATCGATGGCTACACGCAGGTGCTCAATGTCGTCCTGCGTAACGAGGTCTCGCTTCCTATTCGCGTGAGCCCGTCCTATTTCAACGCCGTGAAGGGCACCGAAGGCAAGGGCACGATCGTCCTCGAGTCGATCGACCAGAAGCCGTTCCGCATCTGCGCAGTCGGCGGCAAGACGCCCAATCTGATCGGATTCGACCCCGCGAAGGACGAGCCTCGGAATCAGTACATCCTCGACTGGGACTTCGCGCGCGACTTCCCGGATGGAAGGCCGCCGCGCTACCTCATCGTCGAGACCGACCGCGCAGACTGCCCGCTGGTTGATCTGTTCGTGCGGCACGAGTCGACGTTCCCCAAGGTCGTCTTCCGCTTTTCCGGCTATCGCCACACCTTCGGACGGCTTGAGGAAGGTGGCTCGCACGAGTTCCACCTTGATGTCACCGAACTCCCAGCCGGGGAGCGCATCGTGACTGCCGCGACTTCCTCAAGCGCCGCGAAGATCGAGTTCCTCGGCGTGGCGCCTGAGGAGAAGGGGTTCCGGATCAAGCTTCGCGTGACGCCGAACCCGGGCCAGATGGGGATTCTCTACGTGCCCTTCACGATCTACTCGAACCAGCGTCAGCAGGACATGACGATCTGGGGCCAGGTCGTGCCGCGTGGCCACACCGGCTGTCTTGGTCGGTAGCGGCAGGAGGTTCGGGTTCTCTCTGTTCGAGTGCCGCAGGCCGGCAATCAGGGGCTTTGGAATCCGCCTTGGCGCCCTCGCGGCAAGGCGGGAAGCCGTGCTGTATCCCCGGTGATCCCACCACGCGGTGCGGCGACTTGAACCCGACAGACTGTGATCACGGTTTGAAGCCAGCGCGTACGTCAGGCAGAACTTGGTTCCAGTTGAGCACCGCGCGCCGCTGCGGTTTGTCCGCACCGGCGCGTCTCCTTGCCGATTCGACCGGCGCGTCGATGCGCGACGCTCGGATTTGTCTGAAATCCCTCCTCGCTTCGAGCGGCTGCGGTGTCGGCTTACGGGTGTCGGCTTACGGGTGTCGGCTTACGGCGGCAGCTTGCGGTGTCGGCTTCGACTCGCCGTATTGCGTGACTGAGTCACGTAGGACGTGGTGGCGTCTTGCCTTCTCGCCAGCCGCCATCTCGCGCGCTCTCAGGCCGACGGCGAGATTTCAGACAGAACCTAGTCGGGATGACCGGCGGGCAGCGGGGGCTCAACTCGCGCCCATGCCGGAGAGGACCATGCGCGCGCCCGCGAAGGCGAGGAGGATGGCGAAGATGGCGCGAAGCGCCCGGATGGGGACCCGATAGACAAGCGTTGCGCCGAGAACGCCGCCCAGCGTCGCGGTCGGCGTGATGAGGAGCGCCAGGGTCAGCGACGCCTTGATAGTGAGCGGGTTGCCGTGCTCGTCGGTGAGCGAGGGAATCGAGAGGTTCTTTGCGACTGCCCCCACCGCGCATGCCGCGATGATCGCGACCGCGGAGGTCGCGGCGGCCTGACGCATCGGAACCTTCCCGAGCCGACGCAGCAGTGGAACGATGATGAGGCCGCCGCCGATGCCGAGAAGCCCGGACGCCAGCCCGCCGGCTGTTCCGACGGCGGTTGCGAGCGGCTTCCCGCACCGCACCGCCTCTGGATCCTCGTTGCCCGACTTCTTCAGAAGGAGGCCAATGATCTCGGCGGAGGACGAGATGCACAGGAAGACCCCGAAGAGCGCCATCAGCGGCCGCGCGGGGATCATGTTGCTGACCAGTACCCCCACGACGGCTGCGGCTCCCGCGGCCGTGGCGAGGGCCGGCGTGATCTCGCCCCGGATCGTGCCGCGGCCCCTGTGCCGAAGCGTCGCCGCGACCGCGACGAAGAAGTTCGCGATGAGCGCCGCGGCCTGATAGAGGTGCTGGTTCGAGCCGAAGCTGAGGGTCAGCGCTGGGATGATGAACACCGACCCGCCGAGTCCAAGGAGACCGCCGAGCGTTCCTCCGACGAGCGAGAGTGCTGCGATGATGACGATGTCGGTGGCAGACCAGTCCATGGGATCGATCGATGTACGCTGCCCCGACGGACTCCGAGAGGACTCCGAGAGGACTCCGAGAGGACTCCGAGAGGACTCCGAGAGGACTCCGAGAGGACTCCTGCATACGTCGTGAACGACGGTGCAGATTGACGGAACCACGACGTGTATGGCCGGGGTTTCGTGGACGTGGAGCATACAGAACCCGGGCGGAGTGACGGGGCGGTGCGCAGGATTTGCGGAATCGAGTTCCGCAGCGCGCGTACCGGCGGGAATCGATGGAATCTCGATGGTTGACTCTCGCTTTGCCGCGGCCGAGAGGCTAGGTTCTCCCCGCATGCATCCGGGTGGAACCCGGCTGAAGTTTCGATTCGAGGTTGGGTGGAGGGCTCCGCGCCATGTGTGGACTCGGTTTCGGTTGCCCGGGGCGCGGTGATCGGAGCGTACTCATCAGGTCGAACTCGTCTGATTGCGCCCATCTGATCGCGCCCATCTGATTGCGCCCATCTGATTGCGCCCATCTGATCGCGCGCTCATAGGTTGGATCGCTGCGGACGGCGTGGAAATGGCGGAATGCGGTGAGGGACTGCGTCGCCCTCACCAGTGGCAGGGACTCTCTCGCATGAACGACCAAAGTCCATCGCCATCCTGGGCTCGCGAGCCCGATGAGGTGCGAACCGCACACCGAACGGCGCCGTTGGCGCGCGTCGCGTGCGTGGTGATCGCGGTCGGAGCCATGCTCACGGCTGGAGTGGTCTTTGGTTCGCGTGATTCCAATCCGTGGGGAGGATCGACGAATCAGAGCGCGCCTTTCCAGCGGACGAGCGACGCCCGTGCCACGCAGGACGCCGTGGCCGCTGCGCGACTCCAGCCGGCCGCGATGCGTCGTGCGCAGGCATCGCCGATGGAGACTTCGAGAACACGAGCTCGGGCGACGCAAGACTCGGCTCTCGTACGAGCAGCATCTGCGGTGCATTCGGCCACACCGTCCCAGACTTTGTTCTCCACGGTCGACCCTCAGCCGAGCGACCTCCTCGCCCATCTGCTCGACCCCTTCGGTCGGCTGGCGTGGGCGCCTCCGCATCGCATCGATGCGTCTCCGGCGATCGGAAGCGCTGCGGACATCCGTTGGTACAACGGGCGTCCGATCCGCCCGGTCCGCATCGAGCGAATGAGGGTGACCGCGTACAGCCCCGACGAGCGAAGCTGCGGCGACAGCGCCGACGGCATCACCGCGAGCGGCTATTCGGTCAGCACCAACGGCGGATTTCTAGTCGCAGCCGATCCGAAGGTGCTCCCGCTTGGGTCGCTTGTCAGCGTGCCTGGGTACGACTCCGGCGAGGTGGTTCCCGTGCTCGATGTGGGCGGCGCCATCAAGGGAGCGAGGCTCGACGTCCTCTTCCCGACGCATGAGGAGGCCGTGCGCTGGGGCGTGCGGGCGCTCGACGTCACCATCTGGGAGTACTCCGACGGCAAGCCGAACGACTTCAAGCGCTTCCGGCGGCCCGCGAAGCGCACGCCATGAGCCGTATCGCCGAACGGCGCGACTGCATTCGGGTAGTGCGGGGCCCGTCATGCCGCCTCCCCGGCGCGCATCCGGTCGAGCACGCGATAGTGCACTGCCTCGGCCACATGCGACTCGGCGACGCCATCCGCGCCATCGAGATCCGCGATCGTGCGCGCGACGCGACGAATGCGGTCGTAGGCGCGGGCCGACAGGCCAAGGTCGCGCATGGCGCCCTCGAGCAGGCGCTGCGCGGGGCCTTCGAGCGTGCAGAAGCGGTCGAGTTCGCGCCCTCCGAGCGTCGCATTCGCGCGGCCCGGTCCTTGCCGGAGCTCCATGCGTGCACGTGCGTCGAGCACGCGCGCGCGAAGATCCGCGCTCGACGCGCCTTGCCGCGCTGATTGCAGCGACGCGAACTGCACGGCGCGGACCTCGACGTGCATGTCGACGCGGTCGAGCAGCGGGCCCGAGAGGCGTCCGATGTACTTCTCCTGAGCACGGCGCTCTGTGGCGCTCTGCGCGAAGCCGCCGGCGTGCGTTGGATTCATAGCCGCCACCAGCATCGTGCGCGCGGGGAAGCGGATGGTTCCGTTGGCACGTGCGATCGTGACGAAGCCATCCTCGAGCGGTTCGCGCAGGCATTCGAGTGCGACACGCGGAAACTCCGGCAACTCGTCGAGGAAGAGGACCCCATGGTGCGCGAGGCTGACTTCGCCAGGCCGAGGCGTCGAGCCACCACCGACGATCGCGGCGGAACTCGCGGAATGGTGTGGCGCGCGGAACGGACGCTCGCGGATCAGTCCGGCACCGCGTGGAACCGCGCCGATCGACGAGTAGATTCTCGTCACATCGAGCGACTCCGCCGCTGTCAATGGCGGCAGGATGCCGGGCAGCGCGCGAGCCATCATGGTCTTGCCGCTTCCGGCTGGGCCGATGAGGAGGACATTGTGCGCGCCCGCCGCTGCGAGCGCGAGCGCGCGTTTCGCCGATTCCTGTCCGCGGACATCCGCGAAGTCGACGGCGGCACCAAATGGTGGTGGACATTCGGCGGGAGGGCGCTCGCGGGGGATGTCGTAGAGCCGGTTGAAGAAGCCGACCGCCTCGTGCAGCGAGTGGACGCCGTACACCTCGATCCCCTCGACGACGGCCGCCTCCGGCGCGTTCATCGCCGGGACGACGATGCCGCGCAACTTCGCGCGCTGGGCGAACGCCGCGAGGCTTGTCGCGCCGCGGATCGGCCGCACGAGGCCGTCGAGCGCGAGTTCACCGGCCACCGCGAAGTGCGCGAGCCGTTCGTCCGCGTCCTCG
>JBIKXP010000024.1:0-23781 GCA_044355685.1 Phycisphaerales bacterium | reverse complement strand
GGCGACTTCGAGAGCGCGTCGCGCATCCAGTACGGCGACCTGCGCGATCTCGAGCAGCGGCTGAAGGCGGCCGAGGAGTCGTTCCGCCGCCGCCAGGCCGAAGGCACCGCGCTTGTGAAGGAAGAGGTCGACAGCGAGCAGATCGCCGAGGTCGTCGCCAAGTGGACAGGCATTCCCGTCGCGAAGCTCGTCGAGAGCGAGCGCGAGAAGCTGCTCCACATGGAGGATGAGCTCGCGAAGCGCGTCGTCGGCCAGCGCGAGGCTGTCGGCGCCGTCAGCGAAGCCGTGCGCCGCAACCGGGCCGGCCTCGGCGAGCCAAACCGTCCGATCGGATCGTTCCTCTTCCTTGGTCCGACCGGCGTCGGCAAGACCGAGCTCTGCAAGGCGCTCGCGGGCTATCTCTTCGATACCGAAGAGGCCATCGTTCGCATCGACATGAGCGAGTACATGGAGCAGCACGCGGTGTCGCGGCTCATCGGTTCGCCGCCGGGCTACGTCGGTCACGACGAAGGCGGTCAGCTCACGGAGGCCGTGCGCAGGCGGCCGTACTGCGTCGTCCTCTTCGACGAGATGGAGAAGGCGCACCCCGACGTGTCGAACGTGCTTCTCCAGCTCCTCGACGACGGTCGACTGACCGACGGCCAAGGCCGCACGGTCGACTTCTCGAACACGATCGTGGTGATGACGTCGAACCTCGGTTCGCACGCGATTCTCGAGATGACCGAGCGCCACGAGGACGATTCCGTGATCGAGGCGCACGTGCGCGGCATTCTGAAGAAGCACCTGCGGCCCGAGCTCCTGAACCGCATCGACGAGACTGTGATCTTCCATGCGCTCACTCGCGAGCAGCTCGGCGGCATCGTCGAGATCCAGCTCGGCAACCTGCGCAAGCGGCTCGCCGCCCGCGGCATCACGCTCGGCGTGACGGCGGCTGCGACGGCTGCGCTCGCAAGCGAGGGCTACGACCCGCAGTTTGGCGCGCGCCCGCTGAAGCGCGTCATCCAGCAGCGCATCGAGAATGGCCTTGCCGGCAAGATTCTTGCTGGCGAGATCGGCGACGGCGACAGCGTGCGCGTCGACTACCAGGGCAAGAGCTTCGTGTTCACGAAACTTTTGGCGGTCGCCGCTGCGGCGGCGACCTCTGGAGATGGCGAGCGCGGGGCGTAGTCCGTCGCCGCTGCGGCGGCGACCTCTGGCGATGTCGAACGTGCGTCGTAGTCGTTTGTCGCCGCTGCGGCGCTCCCGACGACGGAGCAAAGCGAAGTGGGAGCTGGTGTCCGGCGACTTCCATGAACGTGTCGTGTGGCACAGGTGACGGCGCCGCATGCAGTCCGCTCAGGCTGCGCGATTGGCCTCCGCTCGGGTACCTTGCGCGAATGCTGCATGAGTTCCTCCAGACGCGCGGGTATCGCGAGCAGGCTTCGTTTCTGCGCTCGGCACTCATCGTCTGCCTGCTCGCCGCATGCGCCTACCTCGTCGGCATTGCGGCTGTTCCCGTCACCGACCGCGACGAGCCGCGCTTCGCGCAGGCCTCGCGGCAGATGGCCGAGAGCGAGAGGCTTGCCGACTGGGTGATCCCCCGCGTCGGCGATGAGATCCGCCTCAAGAAGCCTCCGCTCATCTACTGGGTGCAGGCGCCGACCGTGCTTGCGATCACCGGCGGCGATCCATCGCGCGACGCGATCTGGATGTACCGTCTTCCGAGCGCGATCGCGGCGCTCTGCGCGGGGTTGCTCACGCTCTGGCTCGGGCGCTCGATGTTCGGCGGGCACGTTGGACTGCTGGCCGCCTGCATGCTGGTCGTGTCGCCGGTCCTCGCCGTCGATGCGCACATGGCGCGCGCCGACGAACTCCTGCTCGGTACGACGACCCTTGCGATGTGCGCGCTCTGGCGGCTCTGGCGCATGCATCGACTCGATCCGAACGCGCGCGGCGGACTTCCGATCGGCTCGGTCGCGTTACTCTGGATCGCAGTTGGCCTCGGCATCCTCGCGAAGGGGCCGATCACGCCGTTCGTCGCCGCGACCTGCGCGATCGGCTGCGCGGCGGCGCGACGCGAGTGGCGGTTCATCTGGCGGCTGCGGCCGTTCTTCGGGCTTGCCGTGTTGGCCGCCATGGCGACGCCGTGGATCTGGCTTGCGATCCGCGAAGTCGGCTGGGAGACGCTCGAAGCTGCATTCGAGAAGGAAGTGCTGCTGCGCGCGCGCGAGGGCGCGGAGGGTCACGGCTTCCCGCCTGGCTACTACCTCATCACGTTGGTCGCACTGTTCTTCCCCGGGTCGCTCCTCACGGCTCTTGCATTCGGGCGCCTCGCAATGCGCGCATTCGCGGCGCGCACGGCGGCTGGCGCAGGCTTCCTCGCCCGCATGCGGACGCGCTTCATGAGCGCGCGCGGCCGCGATGCGGAGGTCTTCCTCTTCTTCTGGGCGGTGCCGACGTGGCTTGTCTTCGAGTTGATCGTCACCAAGTTCCCGCACTACATCCTGCCGATCTATCCGGCCATCGCGCTTTTCACCGCGCGTTGCGTGCTCGGCGGACTGCGCGCGCTACCGAAGCCGCTCAACGGCGGCGACCGCCTTGGATTCGGCGTCTGGATGGTGGTGGGCTGCGCACTCGCGATTGCAGGTCCCGTGCTTTACTTCACGTTGCATGCGCTCGGAAAGACGGCGCCGACGCTTCCCTCGTGGCCGGAACTTGAGGACGCGACATCGCCTGGGTTCTCGCTCGCGATCGCGGCGACGCTCGGCGGCATCGCGCTCTTCGTGATGGCGTGGCGCGCATCGCTTGCAGGGCTGTTCGCGCGGGCCATGGTGCTCGCGATCCCCGGGACCGTGCTCGCGCAGATGGCGCTGTTCGGAGTGTGGATCCCGAACACACGGTGGATCTGGAACACGCCGCGCATCGTCGGTCTTGTGGCCGCCGACAGCGGGATGGTTCCGACGAACGAAGCGTTCCCGAAGATCGCCGGCGTCGGCTATCAGGAAGATTCGCTGTTGTGGACGACGCGCAATCGGCTCGTGCGCTTCGGTGATGCGGTCGGCGATGCGAACCGCGGTGCCATCCTCGAATGGGCGAAGGCGAATCCGGGCTCGTATCTCCTGATTCCGAAGGCTTCGGCCGCCGAGTTCGAGTCGGTGGCGGCCGTCGTCGGCGAGCTCACGGGGTTCAACTACTCCGACGGCGACCCGGTGGACCATGTCGTGATGCGCGTTCGCTAAACGACCGTCACCGAGTGTCGATGTTGACACGAGCAGAAACAGGCGTCGTGACAGGTCCGTTCACGGTCCACCCGTGAAGCAGCAGCTCAAGGTGAAGGACGCCCCCCGCGCAGGAACCGCTCGGCACGCGAATGCGGAACGATGGTCGCGAAGAGGGAGGCGCCGTGCTCGGCAACACCGTCGCCGCGACGTCGCCGCGTGCCTCGCAGTGGAGCGTCGCGGACTTCAGTTCGATCCGGTCGGCGTGCGCACCCGCGACGAGCCACGGATCTGGAGTGCAGGTGGCCGTCCACACGATGTACTCGCCATCGACGGGGCTCTCCTGCTCGACCGTGATGGGCAACAGCCGCGTCACGCACTCCGCGTCGGCGAAGAGCGCCGTGCAGATCCGCTGGTCCTGCAGGAGCGTCGAGAAAATCATTTGCGTGGTCAGTGCGTTGACACGGGTCGCTTGCGTCATTCGCGGATCGAGCGCGATTTCTCGCACGAGCGCGAGCGGGTCCTCGACGAGTGCCAGCGCATGCGGAAGCGAGGCCATCCGAGCAGCGTGCTCCATCCCTGCGAGCGTGGCGCCTTCTGCTGCCGAAGATGCGTTCCATGGAAGGCTCGCAATCCGCTCGACCGTCGAGAGGGTGTCTATCGATCCGTCAGGGGTGTAGCTCTGGGATCGCGCGTCGAGGGCCCGGAGTTCGAGGAGATGCCGCGCGCTCAACTGCCCCGGCTGGAATGCGAGTTCCACGAGGTCGCGGTCTGACATGAACGAGACGGCCGCGACCTTGACCGCCGACGTCACGTAGCCACTCAACAGCCAGAGGCTTCCCGCCGCGAGCAGGATTGCCGACCAACCGCAGAACGGGCGCCAACGCACGCCCCACACGCGGGCGGTACGGTCATGTTTGGTCGCAAGGCGCGCACCACACTCCGAGCACTGATCGGAACGGGTGCCGCGCAAATCGTGCAGGCAGCGGCGGCAATGATCCAGCTTCCGCGTCGGCAGCAGGAACTGAAGCGGCAGTGCAAGGAAGGCAACGCACGCGACGCCGAACGAGATCAGCGACACGACATCGGAGTTGAGAACCGAGCTCACCAGGAGTCGTGCCATGACGTTCCTCGACAATCGCGCAGACAGAGGCTAGCGAAAGATGTCGCGCGCCCGCGCCGCGATCACGCGCTCCTCGTCTGCCGTGAACGTGCGCTCGCCGCGGGTCGCGACGCCGACGACACCGAGCACGCGTCCGGCGTCATCGAGCACGGGCACGGCGACGCTTCCTCCGAGTCCCGTCGCGCGCGCGCCGGGGCGCACGTCTCCGCTCGTGTCCTGCTGGATATTGCAGCTGTTCACCGCGCACTTTCGCTCGGCGGCGAGACCCGCCATTCCCTTGCCCACAGGGACGACCTGCACGATCGCAAGCACAGGCTCGGGGATCCCGATTGCGGCGCGCAAGTGCAGCGCGCCATCGGGACCGGTCGCGTGCATGGTGCCGCTGTCTGCCTTGAGTTCACCGAGGATCGACTCAAGCGAAGCGAGATCGGACGTGCGGAATTCCATGGGCATCGCTGTAGGATACAGCGCCTATGGCACCGAAGTCGCCGCGACTGGACGCGGCTGTGCGTCGGTCCGACATAGCTCGCTGAGGATGCTGGCATGCCGTCTCAAGTCTTGCTCTCGATCCTGAGTCTCGGCGCGAGCGCGCTGACCCTGGTGGGGCTGGTGCTCGTGGTGGTCGCGCTCTCGGGAACACGCGTGGGAATCGACATCCGCTGCAGGCGGTGCCGGCATGAGTTCCCACGAGGCGGCACGATTCCCCCGACGTGCAGCGACTGCGGGGCCGACCTCAAGCCGGAGCATGCGCTCGTACTCGGGCGATATCGGCCGCGCGTGCGGATGCTCGCGATCGGCGCCACGCTGGTCGTCCTTCTTCCGGTCTGCATCCTCGTTCTGACGGGACTCATGCGCTCCGGTGCCATCGCCACCGCCACCACCGCGAACGCCGCCACGCCTGACACGCTGATCGATGCGGCAATGGCGGACGATGTGGCGGCGAAGTCCGAGCTCAGCAAGCGCCTGCGCGGATACGCGGGCGCCGACTATCTCGGCGCGTGGAAGGTGGCGACGGAGCGCTTCACGAACGACGCGATGGCACGTGCGACGATCATCGAGGCTGTGTGTGACGCCAAGATGTGGACGGACAGCTTCCCCGGTTCACAGGGCGTCGCCATCGACGACATCACGCTGCGTGCATTCGGCGACGCGCTGGCCCGTGCGCTCGAGGCCGATCCCTCGGTCGCCGAGGTGATTCCCGCGAATGTCATGGACACGCGATTCGCGTCCGCGATGGCCGATCCTGTGCTCGCAAGCCCGAAGGCCGTGCGCGCCTTTCTTCGAGGACCCAAGCTCGCGCTGCGCAGGCTCGAGCGGCCGATGTCGGCGCAGGGCGGCCCCACGCGTGTGATCGAGCCGAGGCTCGTCGTCGGCGGCTTCACCAACTTCGGACGCACCCTCGCGTTCGGACAGGTTTCCACGTCGTACGTGCGGAAGGATGGGTCCACCGTCGACATCGCGCTGCCACCCGCATCGCAGATGCCGGTGCTCGAACCGGACTGGGGAACGAGGATCGCGATCGGCCCAGCGATCGACGACCCCGAGTGGTCGGGCGAGATCCGCGTGAAGGCGACCGTGGGCACGATCGCCAGCATGAACGTGGCGCGTGCCGCAACCGGGGCGTTTCCGCTGGTCGTGGATCCCTTCGAGTACGAGTGGTCGATCCAGGTCGAGCGCATGACGCCAGAGGAGATTCGCGCAACCGCGGTGTGCGAGCCGATCATCACGGGTTCCATCACGCAGAGCCTGCGGAGCGCCATCCTCCAGGTCCATGGCGGCGCCGATGGACCGACTGCCGTGATCGAACTCGAGCACGCCTTCCAGATCAACGGCGTCTTCGCCAGACTCGAGATCGAGGTCGTGCAGGACGGTCGCTCGTGGAAGGAACCGCGGCCACCGACGCAGTTGCATGGGCAACGGCCGGCGTTCCCGGTGGTCGGACTCGATCCCCTCGCGCCGTTCCAGCTGATCGCGCGCGGGATCCGGCCGGCGATATCGGAAAGCGTGATCGCCGATCACGCCTATGCGGCGGGGACATGGACGGTGACGTTCGACCGCGCGGCGCGTCCGCCGTCATCGGTCCAGTTCACGCCCCTCGACGGAGCGCCGACCACGGCGCCGGCTGAAGCGACCAGTGACGGGCGCGACATGGGACGCGTGATTCGAGACTGAACGCATCGCTGGGGCAGACGTCATGGCCGCGGCTCAATCGAGCGGCCGGCCATCCCAGCGCACGAACGCCTCGATGGCCTCGTACTCCTGCAAGCCAAGCTCGTCGTAGAGCTTCGCGGTCTGCGCGTTGCGCTGCTCGGCGCGCTGCCAGAACTCGCGTTCGTCGGCGCCCGGAAAGAGCGCACGGTCCTTCTGCGACTGGTGCTTGAAGATCGCAGCACGCTTTCGCGCGACTTCGTCGGGCGAGAGCGGAACCGCCATCTCGGTCTGCTCGACGTCCCATTCCTGCCACGCGCCGCGGTAGAGCCATGTCGTGCACTGCTTCATCCAAGGCTGATCGGCGACGTCGGCCGCGCACTCGCGCAGCGCGCGGAAGATCGCCGACAGGCACACGCGATGCGTGCCGTGCGGATCGCTGAGGTCGCCGGCCGCGTAGACCAAGTGAGGCTTCACGCTGCGCAGGAGCGACTTCACGATCTCGATGTCGTCGGTCGACAGCGGCTTCTTGCGCACGCGGCCCGTCTCGTAGAACGGCATGTCGAGGAAGTGCAGGCGTTCCTCCGGTACGCCGCAGTAGATGCCCGCAGCCTTCGCCTCGCCGCGGCGAATGAGGGCCTTCAGCCGCTGCACCTCGAGCGGGTCGACTTCGCCGGGCTTCTTCGCCTTCAGCTTGCGCGCGATGTCGTGCTCCATGCGCTCGGTCTTCGCGCCTTCGAAGCCAAACATGCCGTTGAAATCCGACGCAAAGTCGAGGAAGCGCAGCGCCTCCGCATCGAAGACCGCGATGTTGCCAGACGTCTGGTACGCGACGTGCACTTCATGTCCTTGATCGACAAGGCGAATCAGCGTGCCACCCATTGAGATGACATCGTCGTCCGGGTGCGGGCTGAAGACAAGGACGCGCTTCGGGAAGATGTCGTCTCCGGGGCGGTCGATGTCGCCCATCTGCTTGCGCGACTCAGGCTTGCCACCAGGCCAACCCGTGATCGTGCGCTGCAAGTCGCGGAACACCGAGATATTGAGGTCGTAGGCCTTGCCGCGGCCGGCGAGCAGGTCCTGCAGATGGTGCTCGTTGTAGTCCTCGGCTGTCAGCTTGAGTATCGCCTTCTGCGTCGTGCGCGCAAGCCAGATCACGGCCTTGCGCGTGAGGGCGTCGTCCCACTCGAGGTCGTGATTCGCGCTCGCCCACGGCGCCTTGCAGCGCTCGAGCTCGGCGGCGGCGGCGAGATCGAGATAGACCTGGGCGTTCGCGTGCTCCTGCAGGAAGCTCGCCGCGATGGAGTTCGTCACGCCGCCTTCGATCGCGCGCGCGACGACCGGCGCCTTGCCTTCGCCGAAGGCCATCATCACCACGCGCTTCGCTTCGAGAATCGTGCCGACGCCCATCGTGACGGCACGCGTGGGGACGTTCTCCTCACCAAAGAAGTCGCTCGCGGCGTCCTTGCGCGTGACGCGGTCGAGCGTGATGAGGCGCGTGCGGCTCGTGCGCGCCGAGCCCGGCTCGTTGAAGCCGATGTGGCCGGTGCGGCCGATGCCGAGAAGCTGGAGATCGATCCCGCCTGCGGCGCGGATCATGCGCTCGTAGGCGTCGCACATCGCGCGCACTTCGTCTTCGCTTGCCGTCCCGTCGGGGATATGGACGTTCGCCGGCTCGATGTCGATTCGGTCGAAGAGATGCTCGCGCATGAAGCGGCGGTAGCTCTGCAGCTCATGCGGTTGCATGGGCCAGTACTCATCGAGATTGAACGTGACGACATTCTTGAACGACAGCCCTTCCTCGCGGTGCAGGCGAACGAGCTCGTCATAGACGCCGGTCGGCGTCGAGCCCGTCGCGAGACCGAGCACGCAGCGCTCGCCCTTCGCGGCCTTCGCATGAATGAGGTCTGCGATCTCGCGCGCGACGGTGGCGGAGACGTCCTTCGCGCGCGCGAAGACGCGGGTCGGCGTCCGCTCGGCGGGCGACGCGATCTCCCAATAGGCGGGCGTGCGGGGCGCTGGCTTGGTCTCGATCGACTGCGCGGTCGGCATGTTGGCAGCCTCCTTGCTGCGCGTGTGATGCTAGTGGAATTCCGGTGCCAGGCACCGTTTCCGCGAGGAAGTTTGCGCGCGCTCAGACCCGTCGCGCCGCCTCGAGGTAGCCCTCATACGCCCGCCGCACCTCGCCGAGCGAGTCGCCCCCGAACTTGTCGAGGAACGCGCGCGCCACCTCGAATGCGACGACGTTCTCCATCACGACGCTCGCTGCCGCGACCGCGCTGATGTCGCTGCGCTCGTAGGCGCTCTGCACGGGCTCATGCGTGCCAAGCTCGACGCTCGGCATGCCGCGCAGCAGGGTCGCGATCGGCTTCATCGTGCCGCGCACGACGACCGGCATGCCATTCGTCATGCCGCCCTCGAGGCCGCCTGCGTTGTTCGTGGGGCGCGCATAGCCAAGGTGGCTGTCGCCGCGCGCGGCGGCGTCGAAGTGGATCGAGTCGTGCACGGCGCTACCGAAGCGCGCGCCGCACTCGCGGCCAAGTCCGATCTCGACCGACTTGAACGCCTGAATGCCCATGACGGCAAACGCAAGCCTCGCGTCGAGGCGATCCTCCCAGTTCATGCACGAGCCGAGGCCCGGGGGCGCGCCGAACACGTGCACCTCGCACCAACCGCCGACGGTGTCCTTCTCGGTCTTCGCCTTGAAGATGAGGTCGACGAGCCGCTTGTCGACCTCGGCGTCGGGGCAGTAGACCTCGCTCGCATCACGCGCAGCGACGAGCCCGTCGAGCTCGTTCGCGCGGATCGGCATGTCGCTGAAGGCGTCGCATGCGCCGCGCACGAAGCCGAACACCCGGATGCCGAAGTGGTCGAGGACGCTGCGCGCGACCGCACCTGCTGCCACGCGCGCCGCCGTCTCGCGGGCGCTCGCGCGCTCGAGCGTGCCGCGGCAATCGGGTACGAGATACTTGAGGCTTCCCGCGAGATCGGCGTGCCCCGGTCGCGGCCGCGTCACGGGCGGAGTCTTCGCGGCATCATCGATGCGGTTGTCCTTGTTTGCGATGCGCACGGCGACGGGCGAGCCGATCGTCTTCCCCTGCCGCAATCCGCCGAGGAACTCCGCGACATCGGTCTCGATCCGCTGCCGCGCGCCGCGGCCGTAGCCGCCCTGCCTGCGCGCGAGCTCTGCGTTCACGCGCGCCGCGTCGACGACGACATCGGACGGGAGCCCATCGACGATCGCGACAAGCGCCGGTCCATGCGATTCACCTGCGGTCTGGTAGCGGAGCGGTCGGCCCATGCGGCGCATTGTGGCGGTTTCGCGCGCGTCGCGCCACCGCGCACGACGGCCGACGCGCGTTCACTTCGGCGCGGCGACAAGCTTCCACAGCGAGCCGGGATTCCCGCGGTCCTGGCCGAGGTTGAAGGTCGAGAGCACCACGGCGCCATCCTGCATCGCGTCGATCGACGAGATCAGTTCGCCACGCCGCTGCGCGATGACAGCCGGCTTCGTGGGCTTCCCATCGATCATCCGAATGCCCCACACGGTGCCGAACGCGAAATCGCCGTAGATGTAGACGCCGTCGAGCCCTTCGATCTCGGTGCCTCGGTAGACGACGCCTCCGGTCACCGAAAGACCTTCGCGGTGGCTGTACTCGACCACAGGGTCGATGAACGGCCCGTCGCCCTTGCCGCGCGGGAACTCGTGGAATCCCTCGCGCGCGTTCCATCCGTAGTTGCCGCCCTTCACGATGAGGCTGATCTCCTCCCACTCGTTCTGCCCGACGTCGCCCGCCCAGAGGTCGCCCGTCTTCGGATCGAACGACATCCGCCAGATGTTGCGCGTGCCCCACGCCCAGATCTCTGGCTTCGCGCCCTCCTTGCCGACGAACGGGTTGTCGGCGGGCACGGAGTAGGCCGCGCCGTTCTCACCCTTCTTGTTCACGTCGATGCGAACGACCTTGCCGAGAAGGCTGCCGAGATTCTGGCCGTAGTGATGCGGGTCGTCTGCGGCTCCGCCGTCGCCGACCGACAGATACAGCATGCCGTCCGGCCCGAAGAGCACCGTGCCGCCGTTGTGGTTCGGGTACGGCTGCGTCTGCGAGAGGATGACTTCCTCGCTCGCCGGGTCGACTGTCTTTCCATCCTCGCTGACCGTGAAGCGCGAGAGGATCGAACGCCGCGGCTTCGATGCGGTGTAGTAGAGATACAGCTCGCGCTTCTTCGGGAACTCCGGATGAAACACGGCCGAAAGCAGTCCCTCTTCGTTGCCCTGGTCGTTCACGCGTTCGCGGATGTCGAGCGCGACGGCCGCCTCGGCGGTGTCTGACTTCGCGGGATCCGCGATGAGAATGCGCCCCGGCTGCTCGATGATGTAGATGTTCGCCGCATCGCCCGGACGCTGGAACACCTGCACCGGTCGCACCAAGGGCAGGTTCGGCAGCATGCGCTGGTAGCGCAACTTGGGAATGGCAGGTCCGGTGGCGAACTCGCGCGCGGGACTCGCATCGGCGGCCGGCGCGCGGCCACGTCGAGCGTTCTGCGACTCCGCCTCGCGTGCCGAAACGGCTGTGACCGCGCCCAGCGTGAAGATGACGGAGAGAGAAACTGCGATCGGAGTGGCGAGGAACATGGGGGATCCTTGGAGGGGGCGTGTGCGTTCCGGGTTCCGGATGGTATCGCGGGAGAGGCGCGACTCCGCCGCTGAATTCCGTACACTTTCGCGCATGCACGCCCAGATTGCCGCGCTTGCGTTCCTGTTCGCCTGCTCACCCGCCACCGAACCCCCCGCAGCGGTCGCGCCAAAGGCGGTTGCATTCGACGCCGCACAGGAGAAGACCGACGGCTTCGTCGCGCTCTTCAACGGCACCGACCTCGCCGGCTGGGTCGGCGACACGAAGGGCTACAAGGTGGAGTCGCTCGATGGGCAAGGCGCGATCGTCTGCCAGCCCGGCGGAACCAACCTCTTCACCAAGGACGAGTTCGCAGACTTCGAGCTCCGCCTCGAGTTCAAGTTGACCGCGGGCGCGAACAACGGGCTTG
Source organism: Phycisphaerales bacterium (assembly GCA_044355685.1). Lineage (GTDB taxonomy): Bacteria > Planctomycetota > Phycisphaerae > Phycisphaerales > SM1A02 > QWPT01. The sequence continues at coordinate 12,270 of JBIKXP010000024.1, read as the reverse complement.
CGCTGCGCGCGCCGCTCGAAGGCGACCCGGCCTACACCGGCTTCGAGTCGCAGGTGCTCGACAACACCGATCCGAAGTACAAGGGCCTGAAGGACTGGCAGTACCACGGCTCGCTCTACGGCGTGGCGGCGGCGACGGCGACGGCGCTGAAGCCGGTGGGCGAGTGGAACGTGCAGACGGTCACGATGAAGGGAACGCGCGTGACGATCGTGCTGAACGGCGTCACGATTCTCGACGTCCACCTCGACAAGGTTGCGCCCGAAGGCAAGACCGTGAGCGGGAGCAAGGTCGAGGGCCTGACGCGCACGAAGGGCCACATTGGCTTCTGCGGCCACGGCGACCGCGTTGCCTTCCGCAATGTGCGCGTGAAGAAGCTGTAAGCGCGCGCGACCCGCGGATGCGGTGGAGGGCTCTGCACGCGACGGCGCAGCCGGAGCGAGTGACGCGCAGGTCGACAGCCCTTTACGGGTGCCACTGCTTCCAGCAGTGCGGAGTCGGACGGCTCACGAAGCCACACGCGGCACTACTGGAAGTAGTGGCACCCATGTGGGCTGTCGACTCGGGCGTCATCAGCTCGGGCTCCGCCCTCGACGGCGAGGCCGGGTTCTCTCCTCGACGGCGAGGACGAAGCGCCCAACACGGTTCGATCACTCACACCGCGTACTCGCGGCCGAAGCGGTTCTTGATGAAGGCGTCGTAGGAGACGTCCTCCATCTTCACGAAGCCCTTCTGCGGAACCTGGCCGTCCTGCAGCATGTCGAGCACCGCGCACACCCCTGCCGCGGTCGTGATCTGGATGCCGGTCCAGTGCTTGCCGTCGATCATCTTCGCCGGCACGCGGCGCGCGTCGGTCTTCTCGACGAGCTTCCCGTTCTCAATGCCGATCGCGACGCAGAGGATCACGATCACGTCGTCCTGCGTCGTCGGAATCGCGCGGTCGAACGCGGCGCAAAGCTCCTCGCGGTGATCGATGTAGCGCAGGTCGTGCAGCAGGAACTTGATGAGCTGGCAGTGGCCCGGGTAGCGGATCGTCTTGTAGTTGACGTTGCGCGCGCGGCCGGCAAGCGACTCGCCGAGCGAGCCGAGGCCGCCCGATGTGTTGAACGCCTCGTACTCGATCCCGTCGAGCGTGAAGGCCTCGAGATTCTCGAGCGGCTGGAGAAGCGTCATCTTCCCGTCGACGAGCGCCTCGCATGGATTGCAGTATTCGTTGACGAGGCCATTCGTCGACCACGTCAGGTTGTACTTGAGCTGGTTGGTCGGATTGCGCGGCAGCGCGCCGACGCGGCAGCGCAGCTCGTGGATCTCGCTCATCGGCTTCGCGAGATGGTTCGCTGCGATCGTGATGTAGCCGGGGGCGAGGCCGCACTGCGGGATGAACGCCGTCGACGCGCCTTCCGCAAGCGCCATCACCTTCTTCGTGACGGCGACATCCTCGGTGAGATCGAGATAGTGGACGCCGTGCGCCTTTGCGCGCTCGGCGATCAGCGGGTTGCAGAAGAACGGCGCGCAGGAGATCAGCGCCCACTTGCCCTTGAGCGCCGCATCGAGATGCGCTGCGTTCGTGAAGTCGATGGTGGCGCCGGTCGCGTTCGGGAGGCCGGCGACGCTCTCTCTCCACGAACCCTCGTGCGAGTCGACGACATGGACGGCGTAGTCGCCTGTGCGCGCGAGGAAGTGTGCCGCCATGCGACCGATCTTGCCTGCTCCGATGACGACGACGTTCTTCATGGCGAAACCTCTCTGTTGCAAGTGCACGGCGAAAACCGCGACGGGACGGCAAGGGTAGATGGAGAGGATCGGCCTTCGCAACCCGGTCAGTTGAACCGGAACTCGATGAGCGAGAAATCGTCGTCCCACGTCACTGCACCGCCGTCCGGCGAAACGCTATCGGGCGCGATTCCGCGGCCCTCGAGGACGACACGGCGCGTCTCGGCGACCACGGAGTCGAGAACGGAGTCGGCAGGACTTGCCGACAGGAGCGCCTCGAATCTCTCGAGTCCCCAGATGTCGCCGTCCTTCGTGTGCAGCTCGTACACGCCGTCCGAGAAGAGGTAGAGGCGATCGCCTGGCTCGATCGTCACGCGCTCGGTGGGCGCGTCATATTCGTCGGAGATGCACGCCATGTATGTGGTCGACTCGAGCCGACGGATCGCTCCGCCGCGCATCAGGTACGACGGCGGATGTCCGCCGCCCGACCAACGCAGTTCACGCGTGCGCCGGTCGTAGACGCCGTACCAGACCGTGAAGTACATGCCGTCGTGACGCGACATCTGGAACGCGGCGTTCAGCGCCTGCAGCACGCGCGTCGGGTCGAGCACCTGCTCGGCCTCGAGCGAGCCGGAGCGGATCAGATTCATCGCGCTCACGCCCATCAGCGCCGGGCCGACGCCATGCCCGCTCACGTCGAGCACATACATCGCGAGGTGATCGTCGTCGATCCAGTGATAGCCGAAGACGTCGCCGCCGAGCGACTCGCACGGAACGAAGCGCCAGTCGACGCGCACGGGACCGTCGAGCGGCGGATCGAGCAGCGAACGCACGTAGGTCGCGGCGCGGTTGATCTCGGCCCGTATGTGCGCTTCGCTCTCGCGCAGCGCCTCGAACGCCGCATTGCGCTCGAGCTCCATGCGGTAGCCGCGCGAGTGGTGCCGGATGCGCGCCACCAGCTCGACCGGATGCGGCAGCTTCACGAGGTAGTCGCTCGCCCCGCGCGCGAAGGCGTCGGCCTTGACCGCCGGGTCCTCCTTGCCTGTCAGCATGATGACCGGAACATCGCGCGTCGCGGCGCTTTCCTTATACGCGACGATCATGTCGAGGCCATTCCGACCCGGCATCTCGATGTCCTGCAGAATCACGGTCGGCCGGAACTCCTCGGCAACGGCGATCGCCTGCAGCGGATCCTGGACGGCACGGAACTCGCACGCGCACTGCGCGGCGATCATGCGGCGAACCGCCTCGCAGACGATTCCCTGGTCGTCGACGAGCAGCACGCGGTCGATGGTGTCGAAGTCGTGCATATCGATGCTCGCCGCACACGCGCCCGGTGCGCGCGAGACCTCTATCGTGACCGATTTCCGCGCGCCGCGCCAACTGCCGCGCCGATCGCCTCGATCGGCAGCGTCTCGACGGCAGAGCCCATGCGGTGCGCGGCCCCGGGCATGCCCCAGACCACGCTCGTCGACTCATCTTGCGCAATGGTGTGCCAGCCGGCGGCCCGAAGCCGCGCGAGGCCGTCGGCGCCGTCCCGGCCCATGCCCGTGAGGAGCACCGCGACGCCAGGCGGTGCATGCCGCGCGAGCGATCCGAAGAGCTCATCGACCGCGGGGCGATGCACGAGATCGCGCGGCTCATCGCTATAGGCGAGCGTGCCGTCGCGTGCAAGGACAAGATGACGGTCCTCGCCTGCGACGAGGATCTCGTCGATCTTCGGCCGCTCGCCTGCCCGTGCGAGTCGCACCGTGCGCCCCGATTCGCCCGCGAGCCACTCCGCGAAACCGGCGACGAACTCGCACGAGACGTGCTGGACGACGAGCACGGTCCACGGCATCGGCTTCGGCATCGCGGCGAGAACGCGCGCGATCGCACGCGGACCGCCCGTCGACGCGCCGATCGCCACGATGGCCCCCTGCGCAGGACGCGCGCTCGGCGCCGACCGCAGCGGCTCCGCAGGCAAGACGGGTGCCGCACCGACCTCGTTGCGCGCGGCCCCGGATTGCGCACGCCCGACGAGGTGAATCCGTCGCAGCAGGTCCTTCGCGCCGTCGACGACGCCCGAAGCCGCGATGGTCGGCGTGTTCACCGCGTCAAGCGCGCCCGCGCCGAGCGCCTCGTATACAAGCGCGGCGTTCCCACTGACCGTCGCCGTGACGACAAGGATCGGACACGGCGACGCGCGCATGATCTCGCGCGTGGCGGCGACGCCATCCATGCGCGGCATGATGAGATCCATCAGCACGACATCGGGCTGGTCGCGCGCGGCGCACGCGACGGCTTCGATGCCATCGCGCGCGATCCACGCGACCGAGAGCGCCGGGTCGGACAGCACCGCGCGCCGCAGGGCCTCGCAGGCGACCGCGAGATCGTTCACGATCGCGACGCGCATCATGCGCGACCTCCGTCGCGGACGGGCCGATTGACCAAGTCGATCGCAGGGACGAGATCCCGCACGACGTCGGTGAACGTCGCGTCCTGAAATGCGCTCTTCGTGAGATACGCGGTCGCACCCGCCTCGAGGCCGGCCAGGCGGTCCTCGTCACGATCCTTGTAGCTGACGACGATCACCGGCACTGCGGAGAAGCGCGCGTCGGCGCGCAGCGTGCGCACGAACTCGATGCCGTTCATGCGCGGCATGTCGATGTCGCTGACCACGAGATCGAACTCGCCGGCGCGCAGCGCGTGCCAGCCGTCGAGGCCGTCGACCGCCGTCTCGACGTCGAAGCCCATGCGCGACAGCAGCTGCCGCTCGACCTCACGCACCGTCGCAGAGTCGTCGACGACGAGCGCGCGCATCGCACGGCGTCCGCCAAGCGCGTGCGCCGGCCGAGCGCCGCGCAGCTTGCCTTCCTGCAACGCGGCGCGCACCGACTGGAGCAGGTCCTCCGTGTCGACGACGAGCACTGGGTCGCCGTTCTCGCGCACAGCCGTCGCCGAGAGAAACGGCACGACGCCGAGCCGAGGATCGAGCGCGCGGACCACGAGGTCCTCCTCGCCGATGAGTCCGTCGACGGCGACGCCATAGCGTTCCTGCGCGCCGCCGATCAGCACGAGATTCTCGCGTTCCGCCGCGCGCCGCGACTCCGCGAGCGCAAGCAGCCGCGCCGCGTCGATGATGCCGATCGACGCGCCCTCGACGACGTGCTGGAGCCGTCCTTCGATGGCGCGCACATCGGCTGCGGCAGGCTGCAGCACGCGCTCGATTCGAGCAAGCGGGAATGCGAAGATCTCGCCCGCGATGTCAACGAGCAGCGCGCGGATCACCGAGCGCGTGATGGGCAGTTCGAGCTCGAACGTCGTACCGCGCCCGAGCTCGGTGTCGATGCGCGCGGTGCCGCCGATCTCGCGCACCGTCGACTGGACGACGTCGAGTCCCACGCCACGGCCGGAGATGTCGGTCACCTGCTTCGCAGTCGAGAAGCCCGGGAGGAAGAGGAACTCAAGCAGCTCCTGGCGATCGAGCGACGCCGCCATCTCGCCGGTCGCAAGCTGCTTTCGCACGATTCGCTCGCGCAGCGCCTCGAGATCGATGCCGCGGCCATCGTCGCTCACCCGGATCTCGAGCTGGCCCGCGTGATGTCGCGCCACGACACGCAGCGTCGCCTGCTGCGGCTTGCCGCACGCGCGCCGCTCCTCGGGTGTCTCGACGCCATGGTCGAGCGCGTTGCGCAGCATGTGATTCAGCGGTGCATCGAGCCGCGCGAGGATGTCGCGATCGACGGGAACGTCGTTGCCTGCGATCTCGAGCCGGACGTCCTTGCCAAGCTGGCGCGCAAGGTCGCGCACGGTGCGCGAGAGCGACGCGGTCGCGTCCGCAAAGGGCCGCATGCGGCTTGAGAGCACTTCGTGGTAGAGCTGCGTCGAGGTCTCCTCGCCGCGGCGGATGGCGCCTTCGACCGAGAGAAGGTGCGAGAGGATGCGGGAACGCCCGCGTTCGACCGCGCCACGGGCATCGGCGAAAATCGACCCGTGCACACCAGCCGCGCGAACCGTCCCACGCAGGCGATCGAGCTCATCCTCGAGCCGCTGCAGGTCGCGCTTCAACTCCTGCGCTTCATCGCGCAACGAACCGAGCCGCCGCGCCTCGAGCATCGTCTCGCCCGCAAGCTGCAGAAGGCGATCGAGCTTCTCCGCGGTGACGCGCACGCTCGAGCCGCGTGCTTGCGCCTCCGCCGAGTGCGCGGCGTGCGGGACCGGCGCTGTGACCGATTCCGCTGGTGGCTGCACTGCCTGCTGCACGACGTGCGCTGCGACGTGTGCTGCGACTGGCGCTGCGACGTGTGCTGCGGCTGGCGGCGGCAACTTCAACGCTGCGACAATGGCATCCACCGCCGCGTCGTTCGTCGCGCTCCACGATGCGACAGCCGCTTCTTCGACCTGCGCGAGCGACGCGAGGAGATCAGTCCCCTTCAGCAGTTGGTCGATGCGCGTCGGCTCGATCGGCTCGCGGCCCTTCTGCATCGCGACAAGCACGTCTTCCATCGCATGCGCGAGTTTGACGGCGATCTCAAGGCCAATCACCCGTGCCGCGCCCTTGATCGAGTGCGCCGCACGCATGAGCGGCTCGACGACCGCCGCATTGCTCGTCCCTTCGAGGCGCACCAGACCTTCGCTGAGCGCGGCGGCATGCGTCTCCGCCTCGCCGCGGAAGAGCTCGTGCAACGAGAAGCCGCCGAGATCGCTCATGCGAGGCTCCTCGCGAAGAGCGCGGAGAGGCGCGCGACGTCAAGCACGCTGACCAACGGCGCATCGGAGCCAGTGCGCGAGGCGATCGGCGCGAGGTACTGCGTGCAGCCATCGGCCGCGTGTCGGATCGTCGCCGGCGGCGGCAGCGTCCGCGACTCCTCGACGCGACGCACGCCTTCGACCGAGTCGACGGCGAAGGCCCAGCGCTCGCCCGGGCGGCCGATCACGATGAAGTGTGTCTGCGACGCACCGGCGGCGACGCCGAGCGCTTCGCCTGCGCGCGCAACCAACGTGAGCTCGCCGCCGATGTTGGCGAGGCCCGCAAAGACGGCGTTTGTCCGATGCGGAACCCGGCGCACAGGCGAGAGCGGCACGACCCGCGCGGCGTCCTCCGCCTCAAGCGCGAGTCGCTCCTCGCCGACCGTGAACGCAAGCACGCTGCGCGTACGCCCGCCGCGGGCCTCGGCGCGGACAGCGACGGCGCGCGTGTTCGCCGCAAGCTCCGCCGCCGAGAGCGGTCGATCAAGCAGCGCGCGCATCCGCTCGATGCCACCACGCTCATCGCCGACGAGCGCGTTGGCGGCGTCGGCGTCCGGTGGTGGCGATGAGGGATGCTCGCTCATGACGTTTCAATCTCGGCGCTGCACGCGTCGTGCGTCGTGCGTCGTGAAGCCTATCAGGGTCGTTCGGCATCGCGCATTCGGGCGAGGTGAACGCGCAGCGCGCGCGACCGGAAACCGGCGGCTTCTTCGGCTTGACCGCGCAGTTCGGAAAGTCGGGCCGCCGCCAGCAGCGCCGCTTCGTTGCCGCGGTCAAGGTAGAGGGCACGCTGCACGCTTTGCCATGACTCTGCCAGCTCGCCGGCTGCAAGAAGCGCCTCCGCGAGCGCCACGTGGAGCGCGGCGTCGGTCGGATGGATCGTGACGGCGGCGCGGGCGGCATCGACCGGGGTGCGCGGCGCAGCGGACACGGGCAAGCCGGGTCTCGACGGCGGGGCAAGTCGCTGCGTCGAAGGCTGCGTGCGCTCGCCGCCACCGGCGTGGCGCGTCGGCGGTCGCGAGGCGCACCGTTCCGGCTCGGGCGGTTCTGCTGGCGCCACCATTCGCGCACCGCGCGCCAGCGCAAATGCGCCCTCAGCCCCGACTGGCGCAAATCCCGTCGCTTCGGCGGCGGCGGGGATCTCCGCATGCCCAACCAGAAGCACGCCGTTCGGCTTGAGAAGCGACGCAAGCCCAGCGTACGTCGCCGCTCGGATGGCGGGCGCCTGATAGATCGCGACATTGCGGCAAGCGATGACATCGAATCGCCGCGGCGCACGGGCGCAGCGGTCGATGACCGCATCGATGCGTGCAACCTCGACCGAAATGCGCGCGCGCAGTGCAGCTGTCGGGACGAGCGCGCCATTGTCCTCACTGAACCAGCGGGCTGCGAACGAGGGCCGTTCGCCGCGCAACGCAAGCCCGCTGAAACGCGGCTGTCCCGCGAAGACCTCCGGGTTCCGGTCGACCGCGAGCACCGAGATGCGCCCGCCACCCGAGCCCTCGGAAAGCGCGGCCGCGATGGCGAAGGGCTCGCACCAGCCGCCAGCTCCCACGATGAGCGCCACGATCTCGTCGGTGCCGTGCGATGCTGCGAAGTCACGCAGAAACTCGAAGCTTTCCCGATAACGGAAGAGCCACGTCTCAGGCGGCGAGAAGTGCGCCTCGACGCGGGCGTACTCCGCATCTTCGTCAAGCGCACGCGCTGCCGCGGCGGTCGGATCACGAAGTCCGAGCTCGACCGCCCTACGGGAGAGCAGGGACATGAGCCGCGGTCCCGCGAGCGCCTCCGCCGGAAACCCGCCGCGCTCGACAAGCTGCGCGCGAAGCGCATCGATCGCGGCGTCAACTCGAGCGTTGGACGGCGACTGCCCGCTCATGCGCGGCCCGTCGATCCGCGCGATCCGTCGATGGCGCCGTCTCGGCCGTCCTCGATCGGCGCATCGAACGTGCGCGGCAACTCGCGCAGCCGCGCGTCACCCTCGAGAATGCGCCGACAGCGCAGCAGCTGGAGGAAGCCTTCCTCGTCGGCGATGGTGGGGCCAAGATGCGACGCACCCGCGAAGTCGAATCCGGGATGCGCGCCAGCCTGCGAGAAATCGCGGGGAAACGGGCCGAACGCCTCGGGCACGAGAAGCCCGACGAGGTTCGCGCCGCCATCGGCGCGCGTGGCGTCGAAGAGCTCGGCCTCGAGACGCAGCACCACGATGCGCGAACCAAGTTTCGGAGCAGTCGGCGTGCCGTCGACGATCACCGAGAGATCGACGAGCGGAACCATCGCGCCACGAAGATTGAAGAGACCACGCAGCCACGCCGGACCCGCGCCCGCCGTCCGATGCTCGACGATCGGAAGGACCTCGACGACTTCCGCGCAGTCGAGCGCGAATCTCCGTCCGCCGACGTTGGTCAGGAGTACCTGCATCGTGTCAGGCCTTTCCGCCGTTCCCATCGACGCGGAAGCGCGCCGCGGCGTCTTCAAGCAGCGCAACCGCATGCGCAACTTCATCGGCGACCCGCTCCGACTCGCGGGCGCTCGCCGCGGTCTGCTGCGCGCCGGCCGCGACCTGCTGCACCGCTTCCTCAATCTGCGTGACGCCGACCGCCTGGCTCGCCATCCCCTGCTGCACGTCGGAGAATCGCGCGAATGCCGCCTCCATGTCGCCGATGATCGCGGCCAGATCGCTGGCGACCCTCGTGGCGTCGCCGGTGCCGGAGCGCACCTCCGCGGCGAAGCGCTTCATCTCGACGACGCCAGCCGACACCGACTCCTGCATCTGGCGGACGATGCGCTCGATGTCGAGCGTCGCCGCGGCGGTCTGGTCGGCGAGTCTGCGGATCTCTCGGGCGACGACGAGGAATCCGAGACCGGCGTCGCCTGCCTTCTCCGCCTCGATTGACGCGTTCACGGAGAGCAGGTTCGTCTGTTCCGCGACCTTCGCGATCGTCGTGACAACGGTCCCGATCACGGCGGCCTTCTCGGTGATCACCTCGAGCCGGTCGGCGATATCCGCAGTTGCGCCATCAAGCCGCGTCATCGACGACGCCATCGCATCGAGCCTTCCGCGGCCCGTTGCAGCCGAGTCGGCCGTGCGTCGCGCGCTTCGGTCGATCGACTCGACGGAGCGAAGGAGTTCCGCGCCGGTTGCCGCGATCTCCCGTATCGCGGAGGCGATCTGCGCCGTCGACCCGCCGAAGCTGCTTGCAGTCGCGCCCTGCTCGCGCGTCGTCGCCGCCAGTTGCGCGCTCGTCGCGCTCAGGCGGCTCGAAGCGTCGCGAACCGAACGCACGATCGATCCGAGATCGTCGTGCATCTTGTTCATGGCGCGAAGCAGCTGCGCGCCTTCGTCTGCGCCCGTCACGGCGATCGGCTCGGCGACAAGATCCCCGCGCGCGATTCGTTCGGCAGCCTGCTTCGCGGCCTGAACGCGGCGCGCAAGCCGCATGGCGCCCACCGAGAGGATCGTGACCAGAATCGCGAGGCCGACGACCGCCGTCAGCAGGTTCAGCGCGACAAGACGCCACACCTCCGCGCCGATTGCCTTCGTCGGCTTGCGGACCACCAACCGCCAGCCTTCGTCGCCGATCGAAGTCGCCACGAAGTAGCACGGCTCGCCGCTCTCGGGATCGATGCCGGTGCGAAGCGCCACGTCGCCAACGACGGCATTCGCGAAGAGCGGCGCCAGCGGAGAGCGCGCGACTTCCGTGGTGCGCAGCCGCTTGTCGGCCGCGACGCCTTCATCGGTCGTCGCGGTGAGAAAGGCGCCGCGTGTCTCGATGAAGATATCGGCGTCGAGCGCGGTGGCGAGCGAGCGCGCGCGCGCCTGGACATCGGTGAGCGCGACGTCGAGCCCCGCCACGCCGACGAAGCGTCCATCGCGGATGATCGGCGTCACATACTCGATGATGTCGGTGCCGAGGTACGTGTACGGCTTCGTGACGACGCCTTCACTGACGCCGGCTCGCTCGAATCGCTCCTTCGGAATCCGATACCACAGCCCGCCATCCTCCTCGGTGTCCTGCAGGGTCTCGAGGATGAAGCCGCCCGGCGCGCGCGGATCGCGCTTGAGATACGGGTAGAACCGCCCGCCTTCCCCTCGCGCTTCAGCGGGAACGCCTGCCGAGGCGGCGGCGTCGTTGCCGTCCGCGTTCGGCTCATACGCGACGTAGGCGGCATACACGTCCGGATTGGCCTTCAGGATGCGCTCGAGGTTCTGCAGCGTCTCGGCACGCCGACCGAACTGGCCCGACTCCTGCGCCAGCGCGATCATGCGAACAAGCGCAAGGTTCGAGCGATTGCGCAGCGCGATCTCGTCCGCAGCCGCGCGCGTCTCGGAGACGAGATCGGACTCGAGCCGCGCGACAAGCCCGTCGTAGGCGCGCCCGGCGTTGATTCCCACCACGGCCATGACGACGAGTGCGGCGGGAAGAACGCCGAACAGCAGCGCCTGGCCAAGCAGCGTTCGACGGAACGGGATCTCTCGCGGCATCGCCGCACTGTATCAACCAGGCCGATGGATTCGTCCGGGCCGATCAGCGCGCTTCATCGGTCCAGCGCACGTCGATCGCGGAATCGCGGTGTTCCGGAGGCAAGAGCGCCCGGATCATGTCGGCCACGGTCGCACGCGCCTTCTCACGCACCTCGAAGATCGCCGAGTCCGATCGGGCCGCCTCGATGACCGCTTCTCGCACCGATGCAAGCGCCGCGTCGCGCGCGGAATCGTCGCCGACAAGGTGGTCAAGCCAATCCCGGTCCACCATCTCGCGGCGCTTCGCCGGGTCGCTCTGCACCTCGACCAGCGACTCGTCGACCCGCGGCGGCGGCAGCGTCACGACATAGCGGATGCCATCCTCCGACTCCACCGCGCGCACATCGACGGCCTCGCCGCTCGAAAGAAGATCGAGCGGCACGATGTACTGGACGACATTCCCGGGAACCACGATCTGCGCAGTCGTGCGGCCGACCTCGACCGCCGCGCTCGGGCCGGCGGTGAACGGCCACGGCCGCACCGTGAACTCGGTCGGCTTCGACGCATCGACGACAACCGCGACCTCGCGCGTCGCGACCTTCAGCGCCGGCGTGCGACGAAGCTCGCCCACCGCGGTCACGATCGCCGTCTGCGTGGCGCCGGTGCCGAGGCCGATGATCTGCGGGAAGAAGAAGAGGAGCACGCCGACCGCGATCGCGAGGACGACGACCACGACGGTGACGACGCTTCCACCGAGACACCCCGCGACCGTGAGCCATGGCCGGCTTGTCGCAAGCGGCTGTGATGACGTGTTCCCCTCAGTCATGCCGGCATCGTACCTCCGCGGCGGTTGCGCGGACCGGGGCGCATACGCTGCGCCCGCCCGCCTCGCGACGCCTCAAAGAACGGCGCAGCGCAGCCCCATGGCATCGGGCTCGAAGGCAAACGATCGCGCGCGGCGATGCGGTTTTTCGCGCTCGATCCGCGCCGACAGCCGCCGAGCGGCCCCAGGGTCGCGCGCAACGAGCAGCATGAAGCCGCCGCCTCCGGCGCCAGCGAAGCACCACGAGGAAAGCTCGCGCCTCCATCGCGACGCGAGTTCGTCAAACGCGGGAGGGCAGCTCCCGGGGTCGATCTGCCGCTTGCAGAGGCGGTACTCGTCGAGTTCAGCGAGGACCGCGCGCACGTCGCCGGAGCCGAGCGCCTCGCGCATCCGCTCGGCGTTGCCGCGCAGGCGGCGCACCGCGTCGAGCGCGGCGGGCTCATGCGCGAGGTAGTTCCACACCACGTTCTCGAGGATGTTCTTCGCCATGCGCCGCTCGCCCGTGAAGTAGAGGAGCGATCGCGACGACAGCTCGCGCAGG
>JBIKXP010000166.1:0-7352 GCA_044355685.1 Phycisphaerales bacterium | reverse complement strand
ATGTCGCGAGGCTCTCGGGCCGGCTTCGCCTCTCGCGTGGGAAGACTCCCCAGAGAATCGAGTGCGATCTGATGGCGCTCTTCCCGCGCGAGGAGTGGTGCCTCCTCTCGCACCTCCTGATCTTCCATGGGCGGCGCGCATGCAAGGCGCGCGGCGGCGACTGCGCGGCCGACCCGATCTGCCTCCGATTCTGCTCGGAAGCGGCGCGAAACCACCGTTCGGAGAGGGCGCCAAACAGGGACGGAACGATTCGTCCGGAACGCGTCAAGAAAGTGGCGCGGAAGGCGCGCTCACACCGATAATGTCCCGGGTCGTAGCCTTGAAGCGGCGGCTTCGCCCGCCTCCGCCGACGTGCCGACGGCCCACCTGATTCCGGAACCTCATCTTTCTGGCTCTTGTCTTTCTGGCTCTTGTCTTTCTGGTTCTTGTCTTTCTGGCTCGTGTCTTTCTGGTTTTCATCGCACGGAGCGCGAGACTCTTGAACCCGTCCAAGCCCCTTCATGACGTCGGCGCGACCGCGCACTCGCAGAGTATCCCCATGCACTTCGATTCAACCAGCAAGAGAGCGAAGTCGCCGATGCATGAGGCACCGGACTTCACGTTCCGCGGCACGCACGTCCACTTCGTCGGGATCGGCGGGTCCGGCATGAGCGGCCTCGCGATCATGCTGAAGCGACGCGGCGCCGTCGTCACCGGCTCCGACCAGTCGGACGGCGAGGCGATCGATCGCCTCGACGAAGCGGGCATCTCGGTGCGGCTCGGCGCTGCGATGCGTTCGCTGCCCGAAGGAACCGAACTCGTCGTCGCATCGGCCGCGATCAAGGGCGACCATCCCGAACTGCTGGCCGCCAACGACAAGGGCGTCGACTGGATCTCATATGCGGAAGCGCTTGGTCTGACGCAGCGCGGCACCACCGCCGTCTCGATCGCCGGCACGCACGGGAAGAGCACGACCACGGCAATGACCTCGTGGGTCGGCGTCCGCTGCGGCCTCGACCCGAGCGTGATCGTCGGCGCAACCTGCGATCAGATCGGCGGAGGCTCGCGCTCTGGCGCGCACACGATCCCGACCGGCACGCAGCACGGCCGCCCGGGCGTCCTAGTGTGCGAGGCATGCGAGTACAACCGCTCGTTCCATCACCACCGCCCCGTCATCGGCCTCATCAACAACATCGAGGAAGACCACCTCGACTACTACAAGTCGCTCGACGAGATCATCGGGAGCTTCCACGACTTCGCCCGCATTCTTCCCCCTGCCGCGCAGGGCGGCAAGCTCCTCATCGCAGAGGACGGCGCGCACCGCCGCGAGGTGACAGCGGGCCTCGACTGCGAGGTCGCGACGTTCGGCTTCTCGCCCGAGGCCGACTACCAGGTCGTCTACGACGCGCCCGTGCACCGAGTCGGAGTCCTCTGGCGCGGACACTGGATCGCCCAGTGGACGAATCGCATGCCCGGCCCGCACAACGCGCTCAACAGCGCCGCCGCCGGCATCATCAACAACTGGCTCGGCGCCGACTGGGACAACATCGCAGAGGCGCTCGCCGAGTTCCGCGGCCTCGATCGGCGCAGCCAGCGACTCGGCTCGCGCACCCTTCCTGGCGGCCGCCGCGTCGAGGTGTTCGACGACTACGGCCACCATCCGACCGAGTGCGAGAAGACGCTCAAAGCGCTCCAGACCGCCCACGCGCCGCGCCGTCTCGTCTGCGTGTTCCAGCCGCACCAGCACAGCCGAACCCGCTTCCTCCTCGATCAGTTCGCCTCGAGCTTCTCCGCCGCAGACGAGGTGCTCGTGCCGCAGATCTACTTCGTGCGCGACAGCGAGGCTGAGAAGACCCGTGTTTCCGCGCAGGATCTTGTCGAACGCCTCCAGGCGAAGGGCAAGCCCGCCCTGCACCTGCCGACCTTCGATCAGATCGTCGAGTATCTCGAGGAGAACGCGCAGGACGGCGACCTGATCGTGACGATGGGCGCCGGACCGGTGAACACCGTGGCGCATCAGTTCCTCGCGCGCGACGCCCACGGGGGCGGCCGCGACGCTGGCAGCGCGAACCGCTCGGCCGGGGCGGTGGCATGACCGTGGCCAGTCCGTCGAGCCTCTACTCAGACCTCGATGTCGAGGCGCATCTTGACGAGCCGCTCGGGCCGCGCACCTGGTACGGCGTCGGCGGGCGGGCCGATCTTCTGCTTCGTCCGCGCTCGATCGACGCACTCGCGACGCTTGTCCGCCGCTGCCGTCGCGACGACGTCCCTCTCCGCGTGCTCGGCTCGGGCGCAAACCTCCTCGTCGACGACGAGGGCGTCGACGGCGTGGTGGTGCTGCTCGACCAGCCCTTCTTCCGCAACGTCGAGTTCAACGTCGACGGACGCGTCGAGCGCATGCGCGTCTTCGGTGGCGCGCAACTCGAACCGCTCATCCACAAGTGCTCACGCGAGGGCCTCAAGGGCATCGAGCAGATGTCTGGAATCCCAGCGACGCTCGGCGGCGCCGTGCGCATGAACGCCGGCGGAAAGTTCGGCGCGATCGGCGATGTCGTCGACGCCGTCGCCATGATCGGCACCGACGGCGAACTCCGCGTGTTCCCGGCGGAACAGATCGCGTTCGGCTACCGCCAGACGACGCTGCCACCCGGCATCATCGTGTGGGCTTCGCTGCGAATGCAGCAGGACGACCCCGTCGCTTGCCGTCATCGCGTCATGGAGATCTTCAAGTACAAGAAGAGCACGCAGCCGATGGGCGCATCGAGCGCCGGATGCATGTTCCGGAACCCGCTGCTGGCGGACGGCCGCCGCGAAAGCGCTGGAAAGCTCATCGATCAGGCTGGCCTCAAGGGCTTGCGCATCGGAAGCGCCATCGTGAGTCCGACGCACGGGAACTTCCTTGCGTTCGACCGAGCAACCGCCGGCACGCTCGCCCGAACGGATGACATGCGCGCACTTGTTGAGAAAGTACAGCGCGAAGTGCATGCGAGATTCAGCGTGGAGCTGGCCACTGAGGTAGTACAGTGGCGACGAGGCGAGTGGAAGACGGAAGGACACTGAGCGACGGGCAATAGGCCGAGATCGAGTCGAGATCGTGTCGAGATCGTGTCGAGATCGTGTCGAGATCGGATCGATGGGGTAAAGACCGTGTGACGAGGGGATTGGTTGATTGACGTCCACGTCGATTGATCAGTGCGGTTGGTGTATCGTCTTCACGCCGTCTCATCGCCCTCCCGAGGAGCCTCCCGATGTCGAGTTCCGCTGAAATCAATAGGCCGCGTCACACGCTCCGCACCGGTGGTCATCACACGCGGGTGCTCGTCCTGATGGGCGGACCAGACGCCGAGCGCGACGTCAGCATCATGTCGGGCACCGAGGTCGCTCGCGCGCTGCGGCAGCACGGCTTGTTTGACGTGAAGGACCTCGTGGTCGATCGCATCACGAAGGAAGAAATCCTGTCGCACCACCCGGAGGTGATCTACCCGATCGTCCACGGTCCGTGGGGCGAAGGTGGCCCCCTGCAGGAGATCCTCGAGGACCTGCATCTCTCGGACGGCATCCCCTACATCGGCCCAAAGCCGAGGCCGGCGGCGACCGCGATGAACAAGCTCGCGACCAAGATGCACGCCGTCAGGCTCGACATCCGGACGCCGAAGGCCCGCGAGGTACGCCGGCGCGAGGCGCTCGACATCGTGCCGCCGCTTGTCCTCAAGCCCTCGAACGACGGCTCAAGCGTCGACCTGCGGATCTGCCGCACCGAGATCGAGGCCGTTCGCGCCAGGGCCGAACTCGAGCCGCGCCGCGAACTGCTCATGGCCGAGGAGTACATCGAAGGCCGCGAGATGACCGTCGGCATCGTGAACGGTCGCGTGCTCCCCATCATCGAGATCAAGCCGAAGACCGCGTTCTACGACTATCAGGCGAAGTACTTCCGCGACGACACCCAGTACGTCGTCGACCCGGAACTCCCCGAGGCTGTCAAGAGAGAAATGGTCGACGCGACGGCCGGGATCTACTCGGCGCTCCATTTGCGCGACATTGCCCGCGCTGACTTCATGGTGAACGACGCCGGCGCCTGGTTCCTCGAGATCAACACGGCCCCGGGCATGACGACCCACTCGCTTGTCCCCATGGCCGCGCGCCACATCGGGATCGAGATGCCCGAGCTCTGCGCCAGCGTGGTCCGGGCCGCACTCTCGCGCGACGACGACCCAAACCCCACGATCAAAGTCGTCACCCCGGAAACCTGAGAAGTTCCGGAGCGCTCCGCGCCGATCAACGGAACACGGGACTTTCGGTAGAGTCCCGCCAGGCGGGCCGTCGCTCCAGTGGCCTGCACATCGATTCCAAGGAGGCCATGGATGGCCCGTTCATCGCGAAAAAAGTCTTCGTCTCTCGCCGACCGCTTCGACGCCTTCCGGGCCTCCCTTCGCGCTGGCGCGGACCGCGCGTCGCTCGTCATCTGCGGGCTCGTGCTGCTCGGTTGTGTGGCGCTGCTTGCGTGGGGCGTTCCGCGCCTCCGCGCGCGCCTCGATGCCCAGGCGCTTGCGTCGGGCAACACCTCCGAGGTGAACTTCAGCAATGCTCCCGCGTGGTTCGACGCGCGCCGCCGGGCCGAGGTTTCCGAGAAGGTCTCGATGGCCGTCGGCTATGGCTCGGTGCTCGACCCGCATCGGCTTGCCAAGGCGAAGGCCGCGCTCACGACGACTGGCTGGTTCAAGTCGGTCGAGCAAGTCCGCTTGGCCGACGACGGCGGTTTCCTTGTCGAGGCCACCTTCGTGCGCCCGTTTGCCGTCGTTCGCCACGGCGAGTTCGACTTCCTCGTCGACGACCAGGGCTGCCTCCTTCCCATGCAGTGGACGGCTGGGCACCGCCCCGCCGAGCCGCACTACATCGCGATCGTCGGGACAAGCGAGCCGAACCGGGGCGAATTCGGCACGCCGTGGCCCGGGGCTGATCTCGCTGCTGGGCTCGAACTTGCGAAGACCCTGCTCGACCGTCCGTGGCGAACGGAAGTCGCCGCAATCGACGTCTCGTCGTTTCGTCACGACGCGACGCTGACGCTCATCACCAGGAACGACGGTCGCGTGCTCTGGGGCCGTGCCCCCGGCGATCGCTCGGTCGCGGAAGTGACCCCCGACTCGAAGCTCAGCACGCTCGACCACCTCTACGCGACGAGCGGCCGCATCGACAGCGGCGGCGGTCGTATCATCGACGTGCGCGGCGATCTCGTGACCGTCCGCGGGACGGCGAGCGCCGAAGCGCAGTAGGATTTTCATCGGTCTTTCGGGTGTGTCGCATGGGCGCCGGGTTCCAAATGCCGGGGCCGCACGTGCGCGTTGCATCCACGCCGGCGGCTGCGGCGATGCGACTGCGCATGCGCCCGACACCGCGTGTCGCCGCGTGAGAACGCAATGATGACCACGAATTGATGACCACGAATTGACGACCACGAATTGACGACCACGAATTGATGACCACGGAATGATGACCACGGAATGATGACCACGGACTCCGATCAACCGAACGAACCAGGCGACGCAGCGCGCCTGTTGTCGCGCGGTGGCGGCGAGTCGGTGGCACCGGCAGCGTCCGCGGCTGAAGAGGACACGTTGCCTCCGATGCGGCCGCTCTTCGTTCCCCGCGGCCTTGTGATGATCGCCGCGATCTGGGTGTTCCTCAGTTGGGTGCTCCTCTTCGGACTCCGCCCCCCGATCCAACCGCAAGCCGCAAGCTACGGTCCCACGCTTGAGCTGCTCTTCATCTCGATCGGCGTTGGCGTCGCGATCGGCTGGCCCCTCTTGCGCCTCTCGGCGCGTCCATCGCGTGCGCCCATCGGACAAGCGCTCTTCGATGGAATGGCGCTCATCCTCCTCATGCAGGTCGTCATCTGGCCGCTGCGGCTCGTCAGCAACTGGACGATTCCAAGGATGTGGCTGATCATGGCATCGCTTGGCGCTGCGATCGCCATCACTGGCGCACTGCTTGCCGCGATCCAAGGCTCGACCAATCGCGCCGCACGCACGCGCGCCATGGCGCTGGCGGTTGCGATTGCGCTTGCCCCCCTTGGCGTGCGTCTCGTCGGAGAGCTGGCGTCGCCGAGCGGTTCGCCCATCTTCGATGTCAGCCCAAGCAGCGCGTCGACCGACGCCACCAATCTGCAGACGCCGCCACCCGCGTGGACTGGGATCGTCGAGCAACTCGCGCCGCTGAGCGGCCCCGTACTTCTTGGTCGCGCAAGCGCCCCCATGCCGCTTGATCCAAGCGACCGGGAGTGGTCCGTGCTGCGTCGGGCGGGGCTGATCATCCTCTGCGGCTGGGTCGCGGCCGTGCTTCTCGCAGCCCGGTCGCGCCGCGCCGCCATTCGACCGCAAGGGCCCGTTCGGCTATCCTGAGCGCGTCTGACGCGGGAGGTTTCTCCCGCGTCGCTTGTTTCGCGCACAAGGCGTCTTTCGAGGCGCTTGAGGAACCGTCGTCATGGATTTCATCACCGCTGAAGAGAAGACCATGCTCACGGAGAAGCTCACCGAGCTCCGTGCGATGGACAAGATGCTGATCCAGCGCATTGCGGAGGCGCGGGCGCTCGGCGACCTGCGCGAGAACGCCGAGTACCACGCCTCGCGCGAGGACAAGGCGATGAACGACGCCAAGATCAAGGAGATCGAGGAGCGCCTCGCCCGCGCGCAGGTCACCGATTCCTCCACGCTCCCCGTGGACATGGTCTTCATCGGCGCGACCGTTCGTCTGCGCGACGACGACCGCGGCGACGACGACCTCTATCGGCTCGTCGGGCAGGCCACGGGACGCTTCGACCTCGAGTACATCGAGGTCACCACGACGAGCCCGATGGGAGTCGCCCTGATGAAGGCGCGCGTCGGCGAGTCGATTCGCGTCGATCTGCCGCGTGGCGCGAAGCGCTTCACCATCATCGAGATCGTGCTGTAGCGCCCTTCGCGCGGTCGACCACCACGCGCTGGCCCGCCGCGATGCCCTCCATCGTCACGACCTCGCCATCGGCGAATCGCACCGTCACCGTCAGCGGCCCGCTCGCCTTTGGAACACCAAAGTGCACCTCCGGCGCGCTGTTCGATTGGAATGGCCCGCCGGCCGGCAACCAGCGGCGCTGGACGACGTCGCCAGCCTTCACCTCGATCATGGCGCCGACCGCGTGGCGATTGCCGATGCTTCGGCCCGCAGCGTCTCGGCGCGTGTCGCGCGGCACGACGACCAGCCAATCTGCGCCCGCAGCGTGGTCGTTGCGAATCACGCGGAGCGGCTCGTTCAACCCCGCGATGACCACGTCGATGTCGCCGTCGAGGTCGAAGTCGGCAAACGCGGCGGTGCGATCGACGCGGGGCTCGAGCTTCCACGCG
>JBIKXP010000165.1:0-7397 GCA_044355685.1 Phycisphaerales bacterium | reverse complement strand
GACCGGCGTGGTGAAGATGCGCCTGCGCGAACTTGCGATGACCGGAAACGGCGGCAGGCAGGCGGACGTCGTCTTCGTCGAAGTCGGTGGAACGGCGGGCGACTACGAGAACGGCTTCTACATCGAGGCGCTGCGCGAACTCGCCTTCGAGGAAGGCGCGGAGTCGACCTGCTTCGTCGCGCTCACGTACATCCTCGAGCCGTCGATTCTCGGAGAGCAGAAGTCGAAGGCCGCGCAGCTTGGCATCAAGCGGCTGATGGAGGCGGGCGTCCAACCCAACATCGTGGCCTGCCGCGCCAAGAACCCCGTCACCGACAAGGTGATGGAGAAGATCGCCATGTTCTCGAACGTCCCGCTCAAGCGGGTGTTCTCGATGCACGACCGCGAGAGCGTCTACGCGATTCCCGAGGCGATGCGCGCTGCAGGCCTCGACCGAGAGATTCTCTCGATCCTGAACCTCCACGACCGCACGAACCCCGCGAAGGAAGACGTGGCGCGCGTCGAATGGCTCGACTTCTCACGCCGCATCTTCGCTCCGAGGAAGCACAGGATCGAGCTCGGCATCACCGGCAAGTATGCGGCGCTGCGCGACGCCTATGCATCGATCGACAAGGCGATCGAGCACTGCTCGATCCAGCTTTCGTGCGAGATCAAGACGCGCTGGATCGACACGAGCGAACTCACCGACGATGCGCTCGCCGCGAAGGCGCTCGAAGGCGTCCATGCCGTCATCGTTCCCGGCGGCTTCGGCCAGCGCGGCGTCGAGGGCAAGATCCGCTGCGTGAAGTGGGCGCGCGCCAACAAGGTGCCGTTCCTCGGCATCTGCCTCGGCTTCCAGATGGCGGTCATCGAGTTCGGCCGCAACGTCCTCGGACTCGCCGGCGCGAACTCGACCGAGTTCGAGCCAAACTGCGCGCACCCGATGATTTCCGAACTGCCTGACCAGAAGCGGCTCGAAGGCATCATGGGCGGCACCATGCGCCTCGGCGCCCAGGAGGTCATCCTCGAGCCAGGTTCGCTCGCGAGCTTCCTCTACTCGAGCAAGACCGAGATGCGCGAGCGCTTCCGCCACCGCTACGAGGTCGAGCCTGCGTACATCGCCCAGCTGCAGGAAGCGGGCCTCCGCTTCAGCGGCCGGCACCCGAAGTTCCCGATCATGCAGGTGCTCGAGCTTCCGCACTCGATGCATCCCTACTTCGTGGGCGGCCAGTTCCACCCCGAGCTCACCAGCCGCCCGCTCTCGCCGAACCCCATGTTCATGGGCCTCGTCGCCGCCGCGATCGCAAGCCGCGAACCGGAGTTCGCGCAGACCGAACTCGGCCGACGCTGGGTGCGAAGCGCGCCGAAGACGGTGGCTGCATCGTGAACCGTGTGGGAGCGCAGCGATGGCCGACACGCTCACGAAGGCCGAACGCAGCGCCCTGATGGCGAAGATTCGCGGGACGAATACAAAGCCCGAGGTGCTCGTGCGTTCCGCGCTCCACCGAGCGGGCCTTCGTTTCCGCCTGCATGCGGGCGCGCTGCCGGGACGACCCGACATCGTGCTTGCGAAGCACCGGACGGCGATCTTCGTGCATGGCTGCTTCTGGCACCGCCACGGCTGCAGGCTCTCGAGCGAACCGTCGTCGCGACGCGCATTCTGGCGCGAGAAGTTCGCGCGGAACGTGGCCCGCGACCGACGCGCCGCGCAGGCGCTCCGCCGCGCGGGCTGGCGGGTGTTGACCATCTGGGAATGCTCGCTTCGAACGGCTGCGCTTCGGGAACGGGCGCTCGCGAGACTCGTCCGCGCGGTGCTTCGCGACGCCCACCGCGGGGGACAGATCGAAAAGCGCGGCAGAAACCCCCGCCGACAGGCCGCTTGAGAGTCGCCGCCGCTCGGATATACTCTCCTCCCCTCGCCGATGTAGCTCAGCTGGTTTAGAGCGCTGGATTCATAACCCGGAGGTCGACGGTTCGAGTCCGTCCATCGGCATTTCCCGAGTGTTGGCCCGTTCAGGATGAGATGCCGTGATCGCGGCCGTGATCACTGCCTTTGTCGACGGCGTGATCGAGTTTGGGGGCGACCCACAAGGGTTCGCCGCGCAGCGTCCTGAGGGGCGCCGAAGCGACAGCGACGGGAACACACCGAGGTCAGAGAAGCGGCGAGAGAAGACCAACCGCGTTGTCGCGCAGGCGCTTCCACGCCGGCCGCCTGTACCACTCGCTCGGGCTGATGCGGCGCGACTCGCGCAGGTAGCGCTCCTGAAGCGCGCGCAGCTTCGCGCTCACCTCCCGGTCGTACACCAGCATGCTTGCCTCGAGGTTCAGCTCGAAGCTGCGCCTGTCGAGATTCGCGCTCGTCATCAGGCAGGTCCTGCCGTCGGCGACGATCGTCTTCGAGTGGAGCAGGCCGCCTTCATAGCACCAGATCTCGACGCCCGCCTCGAGCAGGCGCTGGAAGAACTTCTGGCTCGCCATCTGGACGAGACGCGAGTCGATCTTCGCTGGAACGATCAGCACGGTGCGAACGCCGCGGCGCGCCGCGGTCATGAGCGAAGCGAGCGAAGGTTCGTCGGGAACGAAGTACGGCGTCGTGAGGATCACCTCTTCCTCTGCGAGATGGACAAGCGAGAGGATGATCTGCGGCATCGCGCTCTCGTAGGTCGCCGGACCCGTTCCCAGCACCTGCGCGATCGCGGGCTCCGCGCCGTCGCTGGGGCTCTGGAGCACGAGTTGCCAGAGGTCCTCATCCGTCTCGAGGAACCAGTCCTCGACGAAGATCTTCTGCAGGTCGTTCGCTCCGGCGCCACGCACGCGCATGGTCGCGTCGACCCACGGCGCGAAGCGCTCCTTGATCCGGAACTCCTTCGAGGCGAGGTTGTGGCTTCCGATGTAGCCGATCGTTCCGTCGATCACCACGATCTTGCGGTGGTTACGGAGGTCGATGCGCCCGAACCGCCGGCGAATCAGCCCAACGGGAAAGGCCTCGACGATCTCGACGCCGGCGCGCTCGAGGTCCTCCCTGCGCGCGCTCTTCAGGAATGCGCGCGATCCGAGTCCGTCGAAGAGGACGCGGCAGACGACCCCGCGCTGCGCGGCGCGCTCAAGCGCCCGGAACACGCCGCAGCTCGTCTCGTCGTCGAGCGCGATGTAGTACTCGACGTGGATGTGCCGCTCGGCGTTGTCGATGTCTCGCTCAATCTGGGAGAAGAGCGCGTCCGCATCGTCGAACAGCTCGATCTCGTTGCCGGAGGTCGGAAAGTCGCCCGAGACCGTGGTGGCCTGCCGCGCGATGTGGCGCTGGTCCTGCGTCATCGCCGAGAGGATGGTGTCGCGCATGCGCCGCCGCATGGCGCTGCCGCCGGCGGCCTCCTCGCGGCGTCGCACCTCCGCACGGTCGGCCGCGACTTCACGGTAGTCGCGCGAGCGCTTCGCGGAGAGCCATGGCTTGCCGAAGGTCCAGTAGATGATCGGCCCCACGAAGGGCGCCGCGATCACGAGGAGCACCCACGAGATCGCGGTCTGCGATCGGCATCGGCGGTCGAGCAGGACGAACGCCACGGTGACCATCGACATCGCGACCGAGACGGCGAGGATCGTGGGCGCAAACCACGGCCACTCAGAGAAGATCTGTCGCAGGATCGGTAGCATCTTCCGGTACTCTACGTCCATGACAGACCAAGCCACCACCCCGCGCGCGGCGAGCGACCGAGAGGCCCCGGACGTCGTCGCGCCGCTTCTCTCGGCGGCGGTCTTCGGCTACTACGGGTTCCTGAACGGAACCACGGCCGACATCACCAACGACGCGGGAGAGGTCGTTCCCCTCTGGATCGGCTCGCTCTGGATCCTGCGGCTCTGCGCGCTCGCGTTCCTCGGCTGCGCGGTCGTCGGCTTCCTGAAGTTGCGACAGGCCGACCTCATCTTCGGCATCGCAGGCATGTTCGCAGCGCTCGGGCTGTTCGTCGTGCTGGCCTGGAGCCAGCTCGACACCGAGTACGACTTCGCCTGCCATCCGCTCATCCTGCTCGTGTTCGGCTGCTGGAACGCCTACGTGTCGTTCGTCGCCATTCGCGCCAATCTCCGCTAACAGGGGCGGCGGTATACTCTCGGTCCGGTGCCCTCTTAGCTCAGCTGGATAGAGCAGCGCTTTCCTAAAGCGCAGGTCGCAGGTTCGAATCCCGCAGGGGGCGTTTTTCTCGTCTGGAAGGCGCAATTGGCCGATGCAGGTTTGCCGGTATGCTGCTCGGCCGCTCAGTCACTCAGGAACACTCCATGGAACTGGTTCTCATCTCAAACGTCCTCTGGCTCGCCGTCTGCGCCGTCTGGTGCGTCCTCTGCATCGCGCAAGCACGCGCCGATCGCGCGAAGGGTGTTGGCTTCCAGAATCCGCTTACCAAGGATGAGCTGGAGCGCTGAACCGCGGTCGCTCCGCGGGACCATCGCGCGATGAGCGCCAATCTCTCGTCGATGCCGCGTGAACCCCTGCTTCATTTCGTTCTCCTCAACCCGGAGATCCCGAACAACACGGGCAACATCGGGCGAACCGCCGCGGCGCTTGGCTGCAGGCTGCACGTCGTGCATCCGATTGGCTTCTCGATGGACGACAAGGCCCGCCGCCGCGCCGGGCTCGACTACTGGCATCTCGTCGACTGCGTCGAGCATGAGCACTGGGATGCCTTCATGCAGACCGAGGCGCCAAGGCGCCTGTGGCTCTTTACGGCGCACGGAACTCGCTCGCTCTACGACGCTCGCTTCGCACGCGGCGACTATCTGCTGTTCGGAAGGGAGTCGACGGGCGTTGGCGCGGCGTTCGAGGCATGGGCTTCCCAGACGTTCGGTGCCGAGAGCCTCCTGCGCATTCCGCAGCCGGGCACCGACGCCATGCGGACGCCCGGCTCGATGGCTCCTCCGGACACCGCACCTGCCGCCACCGGGCAAGGCACGCTGCCGGACGCGCCTGCCGAGGCAGCGGAGCCCGGGCGGACGGCCTCCGTCCGAAGTCTCAATCTGGCGACGGCCGTCGCGATCGCCGGGTACGAGGCGTTCCGGCAGTTGCAATCCGCGCACCCCCCGGAGCCGCAGGGGTAAGCCCGCGGCGCGGGGCGGCCGGCCCGCGCGAGCCAACGTGTCCAATGTGGTTTCCCGGCCAGACCGAACCTGAAGCGTCCGCATTG
Source organism: Phycisphaerales bacterium (assembly GCA_044355685.1). GTDB lineage: Bacteria > Planctomycetota > Phycisphaerae > Phycisphaerales > SM1A02 > QWPT01. The sequence goes on along the minus strand of JBIKXP010000165.1, from coordinate 2,244 downwards.
CCGTAAAGATGCCCTGAGGGCGTTGTGACCGCCGATCGGCGCCCGTCTCTCGCTAGGATTGCACACATGATCGACCTGTCCCCTGCCCCGCGAACGGTCTCCTCTCGTCAGCTCCCGGCCCGGAAGGCGTTCACGCTCACCGAAATGCTGGTCGTGATTGGGATCATCGCGCTCCTGATCGGCATCCTCCTGCCGGCGCTGAGCCGCGTGCAGCAGCGCGCGCGCAAGACGCAAACCGAGAACCTGATGCAGGGTTTCCTCAAGTCTGCGGAGGTCTTCCAGCAGCAGTTCGGCTTCTACCCCGGCATCGTGCCAGAGGCCATTCTGGCGAACGATCCCAAGATCTCTGGCGCCGAGAACGCGATCCTGCACATGTGCGGTGGCGCCATCACCGAGGACGATCCGAACTGGAACGTCGCTCCCTACAACACCTGGCAGCAGATCGACTTCAACCCGCCGGGCGGCGGCACGCCGTTCCGCATCCGGGTGAACGTCACGAAGGTCGGCGAAGGGCCGCGCATCGCGGGTGTCCAGTATAAGTCGTTCTTCACGGCGAAGGCAGACGATCTCACCGCCGTGCCGGGACAGAACCTCACCACCACCAGCGATGACCGCTACGCGAGCGACCCCTTCCGCATTCCGGATCTCGTCGACAGCTGGGGCCAACCGATCATTTACATGCGTCAGATGCGGCCGAGCGGCTCGACCCTCGTCTCGGGTGCGGTCGGCAGCAGCGCGAACATGAGTAACTGCGTGTTCGCCTTCCAAGGAATTCGCCCGTACGTCAGTTCGGTGGCGCTCGGAGAACTGGCACAGTCGCAGGCAGCGAACAGCGTGCTTTCGGTTGCGCCGCTTGCCGAGCGCGACGCCAACCTGGCCCAGATCATCCGCAACGTGAGCTACGGCGCACCGGGTGCTCCGCTTGCGGGTGCATCGCGCGGAGCGATCGTCCTGATCTCGGCAGGTGCCGACGGCATCTACTTCTCGACGCGCGATGGCGCAGGCTCGCAGACGAGCCCGGTGAACAGCATCCAAACGCACCCGCAGGGCCCGTACGTCGTGAACGAGTACGACGACATCCGCGTCTTCGGCGGCGGTTGATCGCGCGGCGCGCGCAACTCACCGCATCGGCGAGTCTGTCGCTGCGTCCTTCTTCCCCTCTCCATCGCGCGTGTCGCCCATCGGCTTGCCGTCGGCGCCGCCCTTCTCCCCGCCCTTCTCGCGCGCCTTCTCGCGCTCGGCGGCCTTCCGCTTGCGCTCGGCCTCGGCTTCACGGGCAATCTCGGCGCGGCGCTTCGCGAGGTCCTCGTCGTAGGCTTTCTTAAGCGCTGCGCCTTCCTCTTCCGACAGCATCGCGTAGACGCGCTGCTGGAGTTCGATCATCTTCGGGCGTGAAGCCTCGAGTTCGCCCATCCCCTTCTTGAATTCCTCGGTCGGCGGCGACGCCGGGTCGGCCTGTCGACGCGACTCGTAGAGCTTCTTCCGTCGCTCGGCCGCGTTCTTCTCCCAATCGGCCACGCGCGCGCGGAACTCCTCACACGCCGCGACGGCGTTTGCCTTGACGTCGGTTGCGAGCGGTGCTGCGGCGACCGCCGCCGAGAATGCCGCGAACTCGAGCGCGGGCTTGGTGCGCGGCTGCTTGGGAGCGCCATCCCGCTTTCCGCCGATGAAGGTGCCCCCGGAGTCGAGGTCCCCTTCGCGGACGTCCGGGCCGCGCAGCCCGCCTGGTACGCGCTCCGCGGGGGGCGCATCCGACGCTGGTGCGTCCGCAGGTGCGCCCTGGCTGGCGAGGAGCGCAAGTGCGGTCAGTGTGGCCATGATCGACGTAGGCATGGAAGAGTCCTCAGGAGGGATCGCCCGGTTGGTACCGGCACTTCGGCCAAACGCTGCCGATGGCGGCAAGATTGCCTCGTGGTCGCCGCGTTACCGCTACGATCTGACCCCCTCGCAGGCGGTTCCGCAACTCGGACGTCTTCGTGGAGATCGCGAACCCCCAACGCAGAGCACCCCCGCCATGACCCCGGCCGACATCACCGACGCCCTCCGAAACGTCCTTGATCCCGACATCCGCAAGGATCTCGTCACGCTCGGCATGGTGAAGGCCGCCGCCATGCAGCGAGACCGCGCTGCGGTCACGATCGAACTCACGACGCCGGCCTGCCCGATGAAGGACAAGATCCGCGGCGACATCGAGGCCGCGATTGCTGCGAAGGCGCGAGAAGTCGGTTCCGCCTACTCGGGCGT
>JBIKXP010000023.1:0-24417 GCA_044355685.1 Phycisphaerales bacterium | reverse complement strand
TGGAAGATCAGGAGGTGCGAGAGGAGGCACCACTCCTCGCGCGGGAAGAGCGCCATCAGATCGCACTCGATTCTCTGGGGAGTCTTCCCACGCGAGAGGCGAAGCCGGCCCGAGAGCCTCGCGACATGGGTGTCGACCACGACGCCGTCGTTGATGCCGAAGCAATTGCCGAGGACGACGTTGGCCGTCTTCCGGGCGACGCCCCGAAGGGTGAGCAGTTCCTCCATCGTGCGGGGAACCTGCCCGCCGAAGCGTTCGATCAAGGTGCGGCACGTCTCGTGGACGGCCCGCGCCTTCGAGCGGAAGAGACCGATCGAGCGGATGAAGGGCTCGATCTCGGCAGGGGTGGCGCGGGCGTAGTCGGCCGGCGTAGGGAACGCCTTGAAGAGCCCGGGCGTCGCCTTGTTGACGGCGACGTCGGTGCACTGGGCCGAGAGGATCGTCGCGATCAGGAGTTCGTGCGGCTTCGACCAATCGAGCTCGCAGTGGGCGTCCGGGTAGCGCGCCTTCAGCATCGCGAGGAGCTCGGCGGCGCGCTCCTTCTGGGCTGTCGTCTTGCGGGGCAGCGCGTCAGGCACGGCGATTCCTTCTCGTCGAGGCTGCGGTGAGCGCGGCGAGCGCGAGGAGCGACACGACCTCGGCGGTCATCACATTGGATGCAAAGGCGTGCTCTCGGTCGACGACGGCCTTCGCGACAAGTGCCTCCGCCAGCGTGCGTTCATCCTGCGCGAGCCCACGGTAGCGCCGGTCCGCGATCTGAAAGTCGATGATGGCGAGGAAACCCACCGCGAGCGCAGCCAGGGCGCACGTGGTCGCCGCGATTCGAAGGCCTCGCAACGATTCGACGGCGCCTGCACGGTGCAGGAGGACGAGTTGCGCCGCAAGCGCCGCCACGGTCAGCGCGGCGACCGCGGCGCGCGGCACCTGCGCGAGGCCGAAGACGCGCTCGACGAAGAATCCCGCCACCAGCTGCCGCCCGAGGACGGGCTCGGCTGCGATGAACGACTCGTAGCCCGCCATCGAGAGGGGAAGCTCGCGCGCGGCAGGGAAGATCGCCATCGCCGCGACGCCACCGACGACGGCGAGCGCGAACCACAGCATGATGGCGATCCAGAACACGATGTCCGCGAAGCGCAGCATGCGTGGGATCCTATCGCCTTCGGAGAGCTACACTCGCGAACATGCTGGCGCCAGGCCGAGACGAACGCCCGAATCTTGCTGCGACGATCGCTCCCTTGACGGCGGGCGCGAGCGCGCCTGCGATGCGAGATGCGTTCGCTTGGCTGGCGCGTATCGGCCTACGGGGCGTGCAGCTCGACGCGACGTCTCCGGAGACGCGGGCTCGGGAACTCTCTGCGTCGGCGCGGCGCGATCTCCGCGCCACGCTGCATCGAAACGAGCTCGTCTGCGCGGGCCTCGACTTCCTCATTCCGCCTGCGCACTACTCCGACCCGACGCACGTTTCTCGCGCGTTCGACGCGCTTGTCGGCGCGATCGGACTCGCCGCCGATCTCGGTCGCGCGCCGGTCACCGCGCCGCTCCCGAGCGACGTGTCCGCAGACATCCGCGACGCCGTCGCTGCAGAGGCCACTCGGCTTGGGGTTTCGGTGCTGCTCGGTGCGGAGTCCGACGCCTTCGCGGCGCCTGCGCCGTTTGCGGCCAGCGTCGACTGCGCGGCCGTCCTCGCGGCAGGCGGCCGGCCGGAGGAGGTGATCGCCCGCCTTGGTGCCAAGGTCGGAGGCGTGCGCGTGGTCGACCTCTTGCGGAGCGGGCTGCGCGGGCCGATCCTGTCGCCGCACGAATCCCGGCTCGACGCGCTTGCGGTGCGGCTTGCGGTTGAACTCGCAGGGCTCGCGTTCCTTCCCGTGATCGATGCGCGGCAGTGGGTCGACCCCGCAGACGGGATCGCCCAGACGGTCGAGCGTTGGGGTGCGTTGCGTCCATCGGGGCGCTGATTTCGGTACGAGCGCGCGGACCGATTCTGCCAGCGGAACTGCGCGCGCGCAGAGGGCCGCCGTCGAGCAAATCAGGATTCCGCCTCGCAAGCCGCACTCCGCCCCGTGGCGACGACGCAGGTACGCTACGATTTCGTGAACACGGCCAACGCCGTTCCAATCGCAACGCACGCGAGGAAGCGATCGAGGCATCTATGGCTCGGAAGTCTGGACCAGCTCTCTACGAACTCCTCGGCAAGTCGAAGGGCGTCGGTGCTCCGACGGGCGCGTCGGTCTCGAAGGCTCCGCCGCGTCAGGCGATCTTCCGCAGCGGCGAAGGCCAGGCGATCGGACTGATTGCTGTCGCACTCGCCGCGGTCGTGATCGCCTACTTCGTCGGCGTGTCGCGCGGCGAACGCGTGGGCCGCGCGGCGGTTGTCGCGGAGCAGGAGGCCGAGCTCGCAGGGGGTGCGCGACCCGCTGCGGTCGGTTCGGGCCAGGCGCAGCCGCCGTCGGCCGCGCAGGTCCAGCCTGTTTCTGAGTCCGAAAACCGATTGGCAGGGGGCGGGAACGGCTTCCCCCCGGCCGGACTGGGCGAGCCGACACCGCTGCCGCCCTTGGAAGGCGACGCCGATCCGAGGCTGCCGGGCCTGAACTACTTCGTTCTCGCCACCGTCGCCGAGACGAACGCCCGCACGATCGCTGAATATTGCCGATCGCAAGGCCTTGACGCCCACGTGGTCCAAGGCAACAATAGTCGATTCTTCGAAGTGATCGTCCTTCCTGGGTTTCCGGCAACGGAACGCAGCGGGCCGGTTGTCAAGGAGCTCGAGGCGAGGATTCGCAGGGCCGGAGTCCGCTACAAGGCGGAGTCCCGCCAGAATCCAGATTTCGGGGACATGTATCACAAGCTCCATCGCCCGTGATCGAACGAACATTCCCGTGAGGCAACGCAGCGCAAGGCGCTGCGGGATCGCGGGTTGAGCGGCCGGCAAGCAGGGAGCATTCCGAGCCAAGTCCGGCGTTCCGCACGCCCACAGAGTCAGGACACAGAAAGTCAGGTCAACATGAGCATCCACTCCAGTCTGAAGACCAAGTCCGGCGCGCTGAACCAGCACCGCAACGTCCTCACGCGCGACGAGCGCGTCGCGAAGCTCACCGCGAGCGAGCGCTTCACCGAGGGCAAGAACTCGCCCCTCGGCCTTCCCAAGGTGCTGAGCATCAAGGTGGCCGCTGGCAAGAAGCCGAAGAAGGAAGCGGCTGCCGCTGGTGCCGATGCTGGCAAGGACGCCGCCAAGGACGCCGCCAAGAAGAAGTGACGATTGACGCGGTGACCGAAGGCGCGTCGACCCGGCGCGACTGCTCCCGATCTGCGATACTCCAGCACCCCTCGGATTTCCGAGGGGTGTTGCTTTGTTTCTGCGCGTACAGCGCAGCGCCACATCCGCGCCGACCTCGGGATTCCGAATATGTCCGCCACGATCGCACCAGCAAGCCTCGACGTCTCCAAGATCCTGTCCCGACGCGTCCAGTCGGTCGACGCGAGCGGCATTCGCAAGGTCTTCGACCTTGCCGCGCATCTGAAGGACCCGATCAATCTCTCGATCGGCCAGCCCGACTTCCCGGTGCCGGATCTCCTGAAGCAGGCCGCGATCAAGGCGATCGAAGAGAACCGCAACGGCTACACGCAGACGCAGGGATGCCCGGAACTCCTGCGCGCGATCTGGGCCCGGCTCGGCTCGGAGATCGGATGGACGGCCGAACCGCAGCACGGACTCTCGGCGATCGTCACCAGCGGCACGAGCGGCGCGCTCGTCCTCGGCATGATGGCGGTGCTCGATCCGGGCGACGAGGCGATCGTGCCGGACCCGTACTTCGTGATGTACCCGCAGCTTTCGGCGCTGACGGGCGGCAAGATGGTGCTCTGCAACACGTACCCCGATTTCCGCATGACCGCGGAGCGGATCGAGAAGCTCATCACGCCGCGCACGAAGGCGGTGCTTGTCAATAGCCCCGGCAACCCGACCAGCGTCGTGCTGAACTCGAAGGAACTGCAGGACATTGTCGACCTCTGCCGCGCGAAGGGGATCCTTCTCATCTCCGACGAGATCTACGACGAGTTCACCTTCAGCGAGTCGCGCGAGGACGGCCGCTTCCCGACGCCGGCGCGCGTCACGCGCGACTGCCTGCTGATCCGCGGCTTCGGCAAGACGTATGGCTGCACAGGCTGGCGCCTCGGCTACGTTGCCGGGCCGCACGAGATCGTGCAGTCGATCGCCAAGCTCCAGCAGTACACCTACGTGTGCGCGCCGAGCATGGCGCAGTATGCAGCCGCGCATGCGTTCGAGGTCGACATGCGCCCGTGGGTTGACCGCTTCGAGAAGCGCCGCGACACCGTGCTCGCCGCGTTCGAAGGCCTCACGCAGGTCGCGCGTCCTGGCGGAGCGTTCTACGCTTTCGTCGAGGTCCCGCCGGCGCTTGGAATGACCGCCACGCAGTTCGTGGAGAAGGCGATCGAGCGCAGCGTGCTCGTGATTCCCGGCAAGGTGTTCTCGACGCGCGATACGCACTTCCGCCTGTCGTTTGCCGCGAAGGAAGAGACGCTCGCACGCGGGCTTGACGTGCTCCGCGGCATCATGCGCGGCACCAGCTGAGACGCGGGGCGCCTCGCGCGTTCGTGGACGAAGGCAAAACCGCGGCAAAACCGCCGTCTGGACTTGAGGCCCAGAACGGCGGCGGGTGGATGGCCGAAACTTGGTGGTCTCGGGCGCGCTGCGCGTGCACGCAGCGCGGCCCGATCCACACTCTCTATCCGACCAATCCGGGCAGGGGTTTAGTCTTCGGCGTCGAATCGTGCGACATCGTCGAAGATCGCTTCCCTGCGTTGATCGACGGCGTTGATCGACGACGTTGAAGTGCGACGTTGAAGTGCGACGTTGAAGTACGACGGTCGTCGCGGTTGGTGGATCTGTGCGGGATCTGCGGTTCGCGCGGTTTGGGCAGGGTGTGCGCAGGCCCGGATCGCGGCACTGGCGAGGTCGGGGTACGCGCGAGCTCGAGGCGCTGCGAACTGGGGAGCAAAGAAATCGCGCCGCCCCTTTGCGGGAGCGGCGCGGAATGCGGGCCTCATGGCTTCAAGCCGCGCGGTCGTCACGCGAAAGACGCGTGCGCGCGATCTTGATGACGCCTCACGTGAGCTGGCTTCCGTGAGCTGGCTTCCGTGAGCTGGCTTCCGTGAGCTGGCTTCCGTGAGCTGGCTTCCGTGGACTGGCTTACGTGGACTGGCTTACTTGGTGGTGCCGGGAGCAGCGGTCGCGCCGACATTGGTGCCGGACTTCTGCGTGCCGAGCTTGATGCCGTCGCCCGGGGGCGCAACGGGTTCCGCAGCGGGGGTGCGGATCTGGCTGGCGTCGATCTCCTGGTAGTTCTCGTCCTTGCCGCAGCCGACGAGGAGGGCGCAGGTGCAGAGGCAACCAAGCGCGAGGGCAGTCTTCATGACACGTTCCTTTCAGGTTGGCCCTGGGCGGCTCTGTTCGAGAGGGATCGGACCGTCACGCGGGCCCGTCCGCCACAGGGAAAGAAATGGCGATAGTTTCTTGCGGAAACGATCCGGCGGATCATCGGCAAAGACCACGATTTCGCGTGAGCCCGCCTCCGACGTCACCGAGGGTTATTGAACGGTCGATTGCCCGTCTGGTCAAGTCGCCCGGCCGGCCCCGTATGAAGTTTCTACCTCGCTGATCCCAGAATCGTTCGCGGAAATCCCGAAATCCCGGCACGGCGGGGGCCGAACCTAGGGGCGAATCAGCGCCGGGACGCCGCGCGGAGCAAGCCAGCGCCACTGCGTATGGAAGGTCTCGTCATTGTCGGCCACGCCGACGTTCAGACGAAGGTCGTTCAGACGCGCGCCAGCCGGAAGCGCGCTCTCCGCAAACGACAGTTGGAGCGTCCACGCCTCCGCAGTGCTGGTGAACACGGCCCACACCGACTCTGTCGACGTCAAGGCGTTGCCGGTCGCATCGAGGGTGCGCACGACCGGGACCGGGGCAGAGTCGCCCTCGCCCTCGCCCTCGCCCTCCAACTCGCCCTCGAACGTGACGAGGTACTCGCGCGCTTCGGCGCCTTCGCCGAGCACCACGCGCACCGCGTCGCCGAGCGGATCCTCGAGCGAGACGCGCCTTGTGCTTGGCTTCGCATCGGCCGACAGCCGGCGGTCGGGAACGGTGAGCGCGAGATCGACGATCGATTCGCCATTCCCTCGCGCGAGCCTCGCGGTCGCGCCCTGCTCGGATGTGTCGTACTCCGACCATCGCCACACGGCAATCGGATACTCGATCGCAGCGGCGAGGCTCGGCGCAAGCGCGATGCGGCGCGCGATCGGCAGACGTTGCCGCAACTTGATCGGGACGATCCGGCCCTTCCCGTCCTCGAAGCTCACGGTGACCTCAAACGGCGTGGGCATGGGCGGCGCCGCCTGCGCGTCCGCCTCGACCGCGATCGACACCGTCGCGGTTCCGCCGGCGGGAATCTCGATCGGCTCGCTCGGCAGCGCGAGCCAGAACGGCGACTTGAGATCGGTGGTCGCTGGATTGAAGGTGTCGATCTCGGTGCGGCTCACCCAACTGCGCTCGATCGGCGCGCCGTCGACATCGCGATCGACCACCGTCCAGACGCCAGGCGCTGCCGTGCGCGAGAATCGCCACGTCGTCGGCCGGTCAAGCGGGTTCTTCAGGACGACATCGACTGAACCCTCGCTGCGCACGCCGAGAGGATCGGGCACCGCGCCGCGGATCGTGACGGCGTCGCGCGAACTCTTCAGCGCGTACGCGCGGTCCTGGTCGTCCTTCGCGATCCAGTCGATCGGCAGCGTGGTGCCAGCGATCTGGTGGTACGGCTCGATCGTGCCCGTCGCGTCGATGACGAGATACGTGGTGTGCTGCAGGTGTCCGGCGAGCGGATGCTGGTCGATCGCGCCTCCGCAGGTTCCGAGGATGAGGAACGGGATGCCGTCGCGCGCAGGCGGAACCTGCAGCGCGTGGTAGTGGCCGGCGATCACCATGTCGACGCCGTGGCGCGCAAGCATGGGCTGCACGCGCTCGTCCCAGCGCGTGGGCTTGTGGTCCCAGAGCGGCCGGTGGAAGAGAAGCACGATCGGCCGCTCGCGGTCCGCGAGCCGCGCAAGCGTGGCATCGAGCCACGCCAGTTGGGCGTCTGAAAACCCGGCCTCGACTCGGCCGTCGCCGTCCTCGGAATTCAGGACGACGAAACTCGCAAGCTCGAGTTCAACCGCGTAGTAGAGCGGGCCGAACAGCGCGCGGTAGGAGTCCTTGAACGATGTATCGCTCGTGTCGCGCGTGCCGCTCACGAGGTCGTGGTTGCCTGCGGTCGGGTAGAAGGGGACCTGAAGTCGCTTCACGATCGAGAGGAAGGCCGTCTGCTCGCCGAGTACGTTCTCCCGCGAACGCGAGTAGCCCTGCACGAGGTCGCCCACGCAGAACACGGCGTCGGGGCGGGAGCGGTTGAAGTCCTCGACCGCTTCATTCAGGTAGCGGAGCCCCCAGTCGCGGCCCGTCGTCCTGTCGGGAATGATGGCCACCACCTGCTGGCGTCGTTGCAGAGGCTGTACGACCGTCTGGCCGTCGACCGCCGCGCCGGAGCCGTCGCGCTCGAATGTGGGCGGAACCGCAGAAAATGGTGCGGTTGCGCCGAGTTGCACGGCGAGGACGGCTGTGCTGGCGATGGCGAGAAAAACGCGATTCATGGGCGCAGGGTAGCGCTCCATTGTCGTCTGGGCGGTTCGCGTCGACTCGGATGGGTATCCGGGCTACCCCATTTGGGGCATGAAGGCGAAGAAAAACTAAGGGAGGGGTGAGGGAATGCCGAATAGATGAGCAGCCCATCGGATTCTCCCTGTGAGGATTCGCTAGGCCAATCGGACGACTCGCTCAAATTCGTACTTAGGCGAACGGCCGGTTGGGACCAGACGGAGCGGACTTCGCTCCGGCGGCCCCATCCAAACTCGTCATCTTTCTCCCCTCCGCCCCGCTCGCTCAGAACCCTGATCGAACGGGGTTTTTCTTTGGCCTGTGACGGTCGCGTCCGAGTCAGTGCCCGGTTGGCGCCTTGTCAGACAGAACCGAGCCGTCCATCAGCGCCGCGCGGACCGCGTCGGGGATCGCCGTCGGTCGGCGCGACGCGAGATCGACCAGCGCCCAGCGGCTGCGCGCGCTCGTGAGCAGCGTGCCGTCGTCGCGCAGGATCCTCGTGGCGCGCACCAGGCTCGTCCTGCCGAGCTTCTCGACCCACGTGACAAGCAGGAGACGGTCGCCCGCGAAGGCCTCCCCGAGGTAGTCGATCTCGTGCCGGGCCACAAACCACATGCGGCCGGTTCGGGCGAGCGCGTCACGCGGTGCGCCCGCCGCCGCGCCATGCAACGACGCGACGGTGTCGACCCAGGAGAGGATGACCACGTTGTTCGCGTGCGGCACAAGCGCGCTCGTCTCCGACGCGAGCACGATGTGTGCAAGCGCGAAGAGGCCGCGGGGGGGCGCGCCCTCGATGCGCGGAAGCGCTTCAAGATCCGTTGGTGCGAAACCGAGGTCGGGCGCATGGCCCGAGGTTCGATCGACCGAGCCGCGTGGTGTACCCGTCATCGTTCGCCGAGCGTAGCATGGCCGCATGCCGACGCCCGGTCACGACCCGCGCCCGATCCACCTCGACGTTGACCGCGCCGAGGGGCTGACGATCCGCTGGGACGACGGCGCGGCGCACCAGCTCTCGGTGGCGGTCCTGCGGCGGAATTCGCCCTCGGCCGATGCGCGGGAACTCCGCGCCGAGATGTCCCGAAACCCGTTCGCGGTGCTGCCGGCGTCGTCCGCGCAGGGGCCGCTTCGGATCGAGACGGTCGAGCCAATCGGCCACTACGCCTTGCGAATCCGCTTCAGCGACGGCCACGACACGGGCATCTACACCTGGCGGTATCTGCGCGGACTCTGTGAGTCGCATGGCAAGGCGTCCTCACCGGCGTAGGGCCGTGCGAGCCGTATACTCGCGCGCGATGTCCCGAGCCCCATCTTCGCACGCATCTTCGTCCTCTTCCGCGACCATGCATCCCGCCGATCATCTCTGCGAGCGCGTGGCGGCGACGGGCGCCGCGACCTGCGTCGGGCTTGATCCGGTGGTGGAGCGGCTGCCCGCCGCGGTCCATCCAAGCGATCCGCTCGACGCGCGCTCATGCGCCGAGGCCATCGAGCGCTTCAGCGTCGGCGTCGTGGACTCGGTGCACGACCTCTGCGCGGCAGTGAAACTGCAGGCTGCGTGCTTCGAGCGATACGGCGCGCCCGGGTTCGCCGCGATGGAGCGGGTGCTGGCTCGCGCCCGACAGAGCGGAGTCGCCGTCATCTTCGACGCGAAGCGCGGCGACATCGGGATCTCGGCCGAGCACTATGCCAACGGCGCCCGTGCGCTCGGTGCGCATTGGACCACGATCAACGGGTACCTTGGCGCGGATGGCATCAAGCCGTTCCTCGCGAACGGGCAGGGCGCCTTCGCGCTTGTGCGTACCAGCAACCCCTCGGGCGATGCGCTGCAGGCGCTCCGGCTTGCCGACGGCCGCTCGGTCGCGGAGGCCGTGGCCGACATGATCGCCTCGCTGGGTGCATCGAGCGTCGGCGGCAGCGGCTTCTCGTCTCTCGGCGCCGTCGTCGGTGCGACGAAGTCGGCCGAGATCGCAGCGCTGCGCGCGCGCATGCCCCACGCGATCTTCCTCGTGCCGGGGTACGGCGCGCAAGGGGGAACCGCGGACGACGTCCGTGCGGCGTTCACCCGCGGCGACCAGGGCGCGTTGATCACGGCGAGCCGCTCGGTGATCTACCCACAGTCTGGCGGCGGCGATTGGCGTGCGGCCATCCGCGCCGCGGCGACGCAGTTCGCCGCTGAGATCCGCGCAATCGCCGGAGGGCGCGCGTGAACGTCACACGGTTCCTGTTTCCAGCGGCGCTCGTCGTTCTCGCGGCGCTTCCGGTTCTCTTCGCCGAGCGTCGCGCCGAGGTGAAGGACGACGCGCGCCGCGTGATCGTCTACACGCCGCACAACGAGCAGATTCGGTCTGAGTTCGGCCGCGGTTTCGCGGCGTGGCACCAGCGGACCTACGGCGAGCCCGCCGCGGTGGTGTGGAACACGCCCGGCGGAACAAGCGAGATTCGCCGCATCCTCGAGGCGAATGCGCAGGCGTCGCTGCGCGATGGCCGCCAAATCGGCGGCAACGCGGATCTCGTGTTCGGTGGCGGCAGCTACGAGTACGGGCAGTTGAAGCGCGAGGTGACGGTCGGCGAGGGCGAGGCGAAGCGCAGCGGGCGCATTCTTGACCGCGCCAGCTTCGACCAATCGTGGCTCGACGAGACCTTCGGCGACCGCGTGATCGGCGACAACACGCTCTACGACCCCGATGGCTACTGGTTTGGCGCTGCACTCTCCGGATTCGGCATCGTCTACAACCGCGACCTTCTGCGCGAACTCGACGTGGCGCCGCCGACGGAGTGGGCGAACCTCGCCGATGCGCGCCTCGTCGGCGCCGTGACGCTGGTGAACCCAGCACAGTCCGGATCGGTGAAGACTGCGCTCGAGGCGATCATCCAGCGGATTGGTTGGGAACGCGGCTGGCAGATCATCCGGCGCATGTCTGCGAACGCGCGCAGCGTCGCGTCGAGCGCGCCGAAGGTGCCGCTCGATGTGTCGGCGGGCGACAGCGCCGCGGGGCCGTGCATCGACTTCTACGGGCGCTACCAGGCGCAGGCGATCCGCGATGCGGGCGACCCCGATCGCCTCGGCTACGTCGATCCGCCCGGACAGACGGTGATCGATCCGGATCCGATTGCGCTTCTTGCGAACGCGCCCAACCGCGAGACGGCCGAGCGCTTCATCCGCTTCGTGCTGAGCGACGAGGGGCAGGCGCTCTGGCAGTTCCCGGCCGCGAAGCGCGCGGACGGCGAGCTCGGTCCTCACGAGTTCGAGTTGCGACGCATGCCGATTCGGCGGAGTTTCATCGCCCGCTTCATGCCGCAGTTCATCGATCCGATCGACCCCTTCACGCTTGCAAGCGCCGTGAAGGATCCCGATCGCAACGCGCGCGCCTTCATCGCGCCGCTGTTCAGCGCCATCTGCGCCGATCGCCGCGATGAATTGTCCCGCGCGTGGAAGGCGATTCGCGCGCATCCGGCCTATCCGCATGCGAAGGGCGGCCCTGGTGTGCTGGTGACGGCCGAGGACGTGACCGACCCGACCCTGAAGGCGATGCTCGAGGCATTCGACCGGATGCCCACGGTGGTCGGGCCCGATGGCACCGTCCACGACATTGCGACGCGCGAAGGGCGCGCCGCTGTCGCTGAGGGCTATCTCGCGCGCCAGCCCAAATGGCGGGGCACCGGCCTCTGGCCGGAGGGCGCGTCGGCGACCGACGAACTTCGCCGCCTCTTCGGCGCCTTCTCGACCGAACGCTACCGCGAGGTCGATTCGATTGCCGCGGGCAGGGCCGCGCGATGAGCGTCGCGCGCGTCGCCATTCTGTCGGTGGGCGACGAATTGGTGCTCGGGCAGATCGAGGACACGAACGCATCGTGGCTTGCGCGGGCCCTTCGTGGGATTGGCGCGCTTCCCGGTGAACGACGCACGATCGGCGACGACCGTGGCACGCTGGCACGAACGATGCGCGAGCTGGCTGCGAACCATGCTGCGATCATCGTCACCGGCGGGCTCGGACCGACGCTCGACGACGTGACCCGCGAGGCGCTCTGCGATCTCGTCGATGGCGCCGACGCGGCGCTCGTCGAGGATCCCGCGGGGGTCGCGCATCTCGCGCGGTGGTTCGAGGCGCGCGGGCGGCCGATGCCCGCATCGAATCTCCGTCAGGCGCTGCGGCCTCCTTCGGCGCAGCTCCTTGCGAATCCGCACGGAACGGCACCGGGGCTCCGCGCTTCGGCGATCGACCGATCGTGCGAGGTCTTCTGTCTTCCCGGGCCGCCGAACGAGATGCGGCCGATGTTCGAGTCGTTCGTGGCGCCAGCCGTTCGCAGCGCGGATTCGGTGGTGGCCACGGCGGCGCTCCACACGATCGGACTCGGCGAAAGTTCGGTGGGTGAACTGCTCGGCGAACTCATGGCGCGCGGGCGCGAGCCCTCGGTCGGAACGACCGCAAGCGACGGCATCGTGTCGATCCGCGTTCGCGCCACGGGTGCAAGCGACGTCGCGCTGGCTGCGCTCGAGGCCGACGTCGCCGCGTGCCGCGCGCGCGTCGGCTCGGTGATCTTCGGTCGCGACGGCGAGACGCTCGCGTCGGTCGTGGGCGGCATGCTTCTCGATCGCGGGCTCATGCTCGCGACGGCGGAAAGCTGCACGGGCGGACTTCTGGGCGCGCGCATCACCGACATCGCAGGTTCGAGCGCGTGGTACGCGGGCGGCTTCGTCACCTATGCGAACGCGCGCAAGGTGGCCGATCTCGGCGTGCGCGAAGACACGCTGCGCGAGTTTGGCGCGGTGAGCCACGAGACTGCGATCGAGATGGCGCGGGGCGCGCTTTCCCGCACCGGCGCATCGCTTGCGCTCTCGACGACCGGCGTCGCCGGCCCCTCGGGCGGAAGCGACGCAAAGCCTGTCGGCACCGTCTACATCGCGGTCGCCGAGCGTCAGGGCTCGATCTACTCGCGGCGCTTCCACTTTCCCGGCGATCGCGCGACGGTGCGCAGCCGGACCGCGCACCTCGCGCTTGCGTCGGCGCGCTTCGTGCTGCTCGGCGAGGCGACGCGTACGCTTCTTTGGTCTGAAGGCGAGGCGTGCCGTGTCGAGCGCGCGTGAGAAGATCCGCGACGGCGAAACGCTTGCGCTTGTCGCGATCGGAGCCAATCTCGGCGATCGACTGGCGACGATGCGCGCCGCGGTCGCGTGTGTCGCCCGCATCGACGGCGTGCGGGTCGTCGCCCAATCCGGCGTCTACGACACGGCGCCTGTCGGGCCGCCCGACCAGCCGCGCTACCTCAACGCCGCGCTTGCGCTGGCAGCGTCGATCGGCCCGCGCGAGTTGCTTCGAGGATTGCTCGCGGTCGAAGCCGAACTCGGCCGCGAACGCGGAACCAGCCGCTGGACCGCGCGCACGATCGATCTCGATCTCATCCTCTTTGGGGAATGCACCGAGTCTGAATGCGACATTGAACTGCCGCATCCCCGGTTTCGGGAGCGGGCATTCGTCCTGCTTCCGCTTGCGGAAATCGCGGGGTGGGCCCGCGATCCTGTGACGGGGGAGCGGGTAGAATCGTTGCTTCGTGCCTGCCCTGGCCGCTCGGATGCGGTTCTGGTGGGACCGCTGGATCCGGCTGCGCGCACCTGAGTTGGCGCGTGCCTTGTCCCGCGGAGGCGGGCTTCGCTGGCCCGCTTGCACGCTCGGCGCACGGCGCCATCAGGAGCCCTCCATGACCATGTCGATCTCGTTCGCGCGCGTGACCGCAGTTGCTGCGATTCTCGCGGCTTCGGCGTCAGCGCTTGCATTCGCGCAGGACAACGCGCCCCCGGCCCAGGACGGAGGCGTTCCTGCTGAGCAGGCGATGCCGCAGTTCGAGATGCCGAAGGTTCCCGACTTGGAGAAGGAGTTCACCGACGCGATGAAGACCGCCGAGGCGCTGAAGGCCGCCGAGGCCGCGCTGAAGGCGACCGCTGCCGCGTATGGCGCCGCGAAGAGCTACAGCGACACCTTCACGATCACCATCGAGGCGATGGGCCAGAAGCAGGTCGAGACGTACAAGATCGCGCGCGACGCCGACAGCATGCGCCTCGATCTCGAGTCGGGCGGCTTCGGGGCCGCTTTCCTCTCGGCCAACGGCAAGGCGTACATCTTGAATCCCCTCGATGCCGCGAAGTTCAAGTCGTTCCCCCTCGAGGGAAGCCTGATGAAGACGCTCGAGAAGGAACTCGGCGGCTTCACCCCGCCGATCCCGCGCTTGACGTTCGGCTCGACCGAGTCGACCGATCTCGCCGCGGATCTCGCTGGACCGCTCGTGCCCGGCGCGAAGATCGCGGGCTTCGACGCCGCGAACGGCGGCAAGGTGCTCCTCTCGGGCGAAGGCAGCACGGTCGCCGTCTTCTCGTTCGATCCTGCGACCAAGCTGATCTCAGGCGCGCGCATCAACATGAACCCGCCGAACACGCCGTCGGAATTCAGGCTTCCGATCGTGATGGCGACCGCTCCGGTCGTCGCGGACACGCTGGCGACTCCCATCACCTTCGATGAAGCCGGCAAGACCGCCGTCGCGAGCGTCGACGACCTCTTCCCGCAGCCAGGTGAGACCCCGTCGGTGCAGGTCGGCATGGAAGCCCCGGGCTTCTCGCTCACCGACCTTTCCGGCGCGACGGTGTCGCTTGCCGACCTCAAGGGCAAGGTCGTCGTGATCGACTTCTGGGCCGAGTGGTGTGGTCCGTGCAAGCGCGGCCTCCCGCACGTCTCCGATTTCGCGAAGTGGGCGAAGGAGTCTGGCAAGCCGATCGTGGTCTACGGAATCAACACGCTCGAGCAAGCCCGTGGCGAAGAGCGCATGAAGTCGGCGAAGGAGTGGTGGACCGCCCAGAACTACGCGATGCCGTGCCTCATCGACATGGATGACGCCGTCATCCGCGCCTACGGCTTCACCGGCATTCCGGTGACGGTCGTCATTGCTCCCGATGGCAAGATCGCCGCGATCCACCGCGGCATTGACGGTTCGAATCCCGGCAAGATCGTCGACCAGCTGAAGGCCGAGACCGAGGCCGCGCTGGCGACAAAGCCCGGCGACGCCGCGCCCGCCACCGAGAAGCCGGCAGAGAAGGCCGGCTGACGGCAGCCCGCTTGGGGCGAGGCGACTGGCCCCGAGACGCGTGCATGATGAGATGGATGCTCAACGATGGGCCGCGCACGAAGCACCGTGCGCGGCCCATCTTCATGTTGCGGCGGGCAGCGGACCGGCCGCCGGTGTCGGTACAGTGGAGGGGAGGGGCGACGCACGCCCCGCCGTGCACCATCAGAGCCTCACACGCCATGCGCACTCGAAACACCGATGCATTCGTTCGCTTCTCTCGATTCCCGCGAGCGGGGCTTGTCGCGCTCGTCGTGCTGGCTCTTGTGAGCGCTGCGCCCCGGCAGACGCATGCATCGCAGGACGCGGTGCCTCCGGCCCCGGCCGCAGAGGCTGCGAAGACTCCGCCCGTTGCGAAGCCGGCGGATCCGGCTGCGGCCATGGAGGTGATCCGCAAGATGATCGCCGCGTACCGCGACGCGAAGGGCGTCGAGATCGAAGTGGCCGCGAAGGTCGGCGCACGCAAGGATGGCGTCGACCAGGTGTCTGAGTCGGTTGGCGCGAAGTTCCTGTTCTCGTCGGAGCGTCGCGCGGTCGTCAGTCTGCGCGGCTTCGACCTTCGCATGGCCGATGGAAAGATCATCGCGACCCATGCATCGAATCCGCTGACCTACCTCCAGGTTTCGGACAACGGCTCGCCGTACTACTCGCTGTTCAACGCCTTCCAGAGCCTGCCCTTTCCCGAGCTCGCGCTTGCGCTTGGCGAAGATGATCCGACCGAGGTCTGCATGCAACTGATGCCGCAGATCCCGAACGTGGTGCCCGTGCGCGTCGAACGCGACGAGATCGATGGGCAGGTGTCGGACGTGCTGGTGCTGACCTCTGACGACGGCACGGAAGAGCTTCGGCTCCACTACGACCCGGAGACGTATCTCGTCGAGTCCGCGCGCGGCGTCCAGCGCGGCGGCGACATGGCGGAGGAGGGGGCGGAGCTCGTGTGGATCGTGAACGCGGAGGCGCGTCGTCCCAAGGTTGTGCCAGGCCCCGAGCGGTTCACGCTCGACGTCACCTCGCGCCAGAAGGTGGACGGGCTCGCGGCGCTTGTCGATACGAGCGAGGCCGCCGAGGAGGATGCCGAGGTCGAGGGTCTCAAGGCAGGCGAACCCGCGCCTGAGCTCACGCTTCCAAAGCTCGGCGGCGGAGAGTGGAACCTCACCGCTGCGCGCGCGAAGCCGGTGGTGCTCGACTTCTGGGCGACGTGGTGCGGCCCATGCCGCGCGGTGATGCCGGAGCTTGCGCGGTTGCAGAAGGAGTTTGCCGGGCGCGCCGATGTGGTCCTGGTGAACACGGGCGAGCAGGGCACTCGCGAGGAGCGCGAGGCGCGCATCCGGGCGATCCTCGATCCGATCGCAGCGCAGCACGGGCCGCTCGCTTGCGTGCTCGACCTCGATGCGATGGCGGCACGCCGGTGGCTCGTGCGTGCGTTCCCGACCACGTTCCTCGTCGATACGGAGGGGCGCATCGCCGGCGTCTGGATTGGCTCGACGCCGTCGAGCCAGCGGGAGTTGCGCGAGAAACTCGAGGCCTTGTGCGCGGCGAAGCCCGAGGGAAACGCCGCCGAGAAAGCCGCCGAGCAAGCGCCCGCGAAGCAGCCCGCCGAAGCGCCGCCTGCCGGGGGAAAGCCGGGCTGATCGCATCGGATGCGTCTTCCGCATTATGCTGCGAGCCATGAGCGACACGACAGCGGTGCACTCCGGTCAATCTGCGAGCCTGCCGCTTTGGGAACGGGGCGACGCGCTCGATGCGCTGCGCCTGCGCCTCTCGTCGGTGCTGCGAGGCGTGACCCATGCGGACATTCGCTTCGGCCGTCACGACCGCATGCTCTACGCCACCGACGCGAGCATCTACCAGGTCGAGCCGATCGGCGTGGTTGTTCCGAAGTCGGTTGCCGATGGCGCGAGCGCGCTGCGCTACCTCTTCTCGCAGAGTGTTCCGGTGCTTCCGCGCGGCGCCGGCACCGCGCTCGCCGGTCAGAGCGTGAATCGCGCGGTCATCGTCGACTTCTCGCAGTACTGTCGCGCCATCCTCGCCGTGGACGCTGAGCGCCGCCGGGCCGTGGTCGAGCCCGGCGTCACGCTCGACCAGTTGAACGAAGCGCTCTCGCCGCACGGGCTGATGTTTGGGCCGGATGTGGCCACGAGCTCGCACGCGACGATCGGCGGCATGGTGGGGAACAATTCGGCCGGCGCGCACTCGATCCTCTACGGGCGCACCGTCGAGAACCTCGTGTCGCTCGATGTGCTGCTCGCGGACGGATCGGTCGAGCGCTTCGAGGAGGGCAGTTGCGACCACTCGGCGGCGCAGCGCGCCATCGCAGAGCAGGTTGCGGCGATCGTCCGGCCGCTTGCATCGGAAATCAGGAGTCGCTACCCCAAGATCCTCCGCCATGTCGACGGGTACTCGCTCGACATCTTCCTCGAGCAGCTGGAGCGCTCGACCCCGGGCACCTTCGACCGGGTGAACCTCGCGCATCTCGTCTGCGGAGCCGAGGGCACGCTTGCCGCCACGCTGCGGGCCGAACTTGCGCTGGTGCCGAAGCCGCGCGAGCGGGGCCTCGCGATCCTCGCATTCGCGAGCGTGCGCGACTCGCTCGCGAACCTCAAGGCGATCCTCGCGACGAAGCCCGCTGCGGTCGAACTGGTGGACGACGTGGTGATCGACGTGGCGCTTCGCAACACCGAGTACCGGCAGTACGTCGAGCTCATGCCGAAGCCGGCATCGGGTGCGCTTGGCGCCGTGCTGTACGTCGAGTACTTCGCCGACCGGCTCGACGAGCTGCCGGCGCGTTTCGACGCGCTGCGGGCGGCCGTCCCGAACGGGGCGATCTCGACCTACACCGGAGCGGCCGAACGACTGAAGGCGTGGAAGCTGCGCAAGGCCGGCGAGCCGCTCCTGCATGGCGTGCCTGGCGCGCGCAAGCCCTTCACCTTCGTCGAGGACACGGCGGTCGACCCAGCGAGACTCCCTGACTTCGTCGAGGAGTTCCGCGCGATCGTCACGAAGCATGGAACGACCGCAGCGTACTACGCCCATGCCTCGGTCGGCTGCCTCCACATTCGTCCGCTTGTTGCGATCCACGATCCGAATGACCGAGCCGTGATGGTCGGCATCGCGAAGGACATCGCGCAGCTGGTGGCCCGATACGGCGGAGCGCTGTCGGGCGAGCATGGCGACGGACGGGTGCGGTCGCCGCTTCTTGGCGAGTACTTCGGGCCGGCGATCTGCGATGCGCTTCGCGGCGTGAAGCGCATCTTCGATCCGAAGGGTCTGCTGAACCCGGGCAACATCGTCGAGACTGGCCCCGCCGAGCGCATCGTCGAGAACCTCCGCGTCGCGCCGGGCGGCCACGATCTCCACGCGGATTCGACGACGACCTTCTTCACGTACGAGCGCGAGGAGGGATTCGACCACGCGATCGAGAGCTGCAATGGCGCGGGACTCTGCCGCCGCGTCTCCGGCGGCACGTCGATGTGCCCGTCGTACCGGGCGCTCAAGGACGAGCGGCACTCGACGCGCGGCCGCGGAAACGCACTACGTCTTGCCGTCACGGGGCAGTTGGCGAAGGATCGCTGGAACGACCCCGAGACGATCGAGACGCTTGATCTCTGCCTCTCCTGCAAGGCCTGCAAGACGGAGTGCCCGTCGAACGTCGACATCTCGAAGCTGAAGGCCGAGTACACGGCGCAGCGCTACGCGCGCGACGGGGCGCCGCTGTCGGCGCGGGTGTTCGGGCATGTGCGCCGCCTCAACGCGCTCGGCTCGCGGTTTCACGCGGTGGCGAATCTCCTGAACCAGACTCCGATCGCAAAGTCGCTTGCCCACATGCTGCTGGGCGTCGATCCGCGCCGCTCGATTCCGGCGTTCGGCCCCTCGCTCTTCGACTGGTTCAGGCGTCGCGAGCCGGCGACGTCGACGCGCAGCGTCATTCTCTTCGGCGATTGCTTCGCCGCGTACAACGAGCCCGGCATTGGACACGCTGCGGTTCGACTTCTCGAGGCGTTCGGCTATCGCGTGATCCTCGCGGACGTCGGCTGCTGCGGCAGGAGCCTGATCTCGACGGGTCTCTTGGGCGAAGCCCGAGAGGAGATCGCCCGTGCATCGAGCGCGTTGATCGAGCTGCTTCGCTCGACGCGCGCCGACGCCGTGCTCGTGCTCGAGCCGAGCTGCGCAAGTGCGATCCGCGACGACTGGATCGAGCTGCTTCCGGCCGGCGCGGGCGACGATGTGCGCGTGGCGCGTCGGGAACTCGCGGCGCGCACCGCGCTTGTCGAGGAGTTCCTCGATCGCGCGTGGGACCAGCATCCGCGTCGGCCCGAGCTGCCGAAGCAGGGCGATCGGGTCGTGCTGCACGGGCACTGCCACCAGAAGGCGCTGTGGACCAGCGAGAGCTCGGCGCGGTTCCTCCGCAGGATCTTCGGCAAGGATCTTTCCGTGCTCGACACTGGCTGCTGCGGCATGGCTGGCAGTTTCGGCTACGTCGACCGCAGATACGACCTCTCGATGGCGATCGGAGAGGAGAGGCTCTTCCCTGCGGTTCGGGCCGCCTCCGACGCGGTGGTGTGCGCGCCAGGCACGAGTTGCAGGCATCAGATCCACGACGGAACGGCCCGCGAGGCGCTGCACCCGGTCGATCTCGCGGCACGCGCGCTCGGGCTTTGAGGCGCATTTCTGCTAGAATCACGGCATGTCCGGCGGAACCCAGCCCACGATCGACGAAGGCGCGCTCACCGATCTCTCGAGCGCGCGGATCCTGCTTGTTGATGACAACCAGCAGAATCTCGAGTTGATGCACGCCTATCTTGAGAGCCTGCCGTGCCGGCTCTCGTCGGCGCGGGACGGCGTCGAGGCAATCGAGGCGATCCAGCGCGAGCGGCCCGATCTCGTGCTGCTCGACGTGATGATGCCGAAGATGTCCGGCTTCGAGGTTTGCCGGAAGCTGAAGTCCGACCCTGCGACGCGCGACATCGTGGTGATCATGGTGACGGCGCTCCACGAGGTTGGGGACCACGAGCGCGCGGTCGAGAGCGGCACCGACGACTTCCTGACGAAGCCGGTGAACAAGCTGGAGCTCCTGACGCGCGTGCGCAGCCTTCTGCGCGTGGCGCTCCTGAAGCGCAAGCTTGCCGAGTTGATGGCGGGGCGATAATCGCCTCGGCTCGACCTTTCAAGCATTTTCAGCGTCATGCCGATGTTGAACGTCACGGAGACACCCCGTGGCAGAGAAGTATCGACTCATCGACGCGATCCGAGAGATCAACCCTACCGCAGCGGCCGAATGGCTCGAGTCATTCAGTGCCGGCGAACTTCGCGACTACTACGAGCGCCTCATGGCGCTGATGGATCCCGTCCCGGGTTCGCGCTGGCTTCGCCGCGGCGAGTCTGCGGCGATTTTCATCCGCGAAGTGGCGTGAGATGCCCTTCGGCGCTTGAGTTTGCGGCGGCCGCGAGCGCCGCGTCATTCTCGCGGCGGCTGCTTGCGGCAGCCGCCTTTGGCGTGATCAGCACCACAGCGAGCGCTCAAACAACGCGTCTCCAGCCCGCGGCGATTCACTCGCCGTAGGTTCGGTCCGCCAGACCGCCGGACGTCGATCCACGCGGCATCCCGGCTGGCCATGATCCATCGTGGTCGTCATCGGCTCGCTGTATCGCGTGTTTGATCATGTGGGATACAGCCTCGCCTCGCCTCCTTGCCACCCGGGCGCCGCGACGGATCTTTGGTCTTTGTCGGTCTGATGGACCGAACCTGGCTGACCAGAGCGAGCGAAAGCGAAGCGAGTCGCGAGCGCCAAAAATCACGTCGCGAGCGCCAAAAACCACGCCGCGAGCGCCAAAAATCACGTCGCGAGCGCTAAAACCTCGGCGCGTTCGGATCGACTTCTTCGCAGAGCGTGACGTCGATCGCATCGTCGAGGTTGTCCTGGCGGACGTGCACGCGGCCCTGCCGCACGAGCTCGAGCAGGGCGAGGAAAAGGCCGATTCGCTCGCTGTGCGTACGGCCTTCGAACACGTTCGTCAGCACAAGACGGTTTGAATCCGCGCGGCCGAGTCGATCGACGAGATCCTCCTGATGGAGCGAGATCGGCGTGTCGTCGTACTCGACCATGTGGTCGCCGATGCGGGTCAGATCGATCGAGGCCGCGATCTTCTCGAACGCGGAGAAGAGGTCGCCGAGGTGGAGATCCTCAAGCTCAAAGTCGTCCGGCTCGGGTTCTGCCGCGTCGACTGCACCAGGACGCGCGCGCACCGCCGATCGCTCGGCAAACTCGCGTCGCCTCGCATCGAGGACCTCGGCTGCGGTCCGGAACTTCTGGTAGGCGAGAAGCTGGCGGATGAGCTCTGCACGTGGATCCTCGGAGGCCGTGGCGGGGGAGGACGGATCCGCGTCGTCCGCGGCTTGCACGGGCGCGAGCGAACGCGACTTGATCTCGACGAGCGTCGCCGCCATGACGAGAAACTCGCCGGCGAGGTCGATGTCGACGGTCGAAAGCCGCCGCACATACTCGAGATACTCGTCGGTGAGCGTGTGGATCGGGATGTCGTTGATATCGAGCTCTGCGCGCCTCACGAGGAAGAGCAGGAGATCGAGGGGGCCTTGGAAGACCGGAAGACGGACGAGCCAGTCGTTCTGCGACATCTCCCGCAATCTACCACGGTTTCGCGAGGGAATCGGGCGATTTCCTGCTCGACTACACTGCGAGGATGTCTGATTCCCGTCCGGCCGCCGGCATCGCAGATCCGCACGTCCGCGCCAATGAGCGCGCCTTCCTGCGCGAGGCGCTGGTGACCGAGGCGAACGCGGTGCGGGCGTTCGCCGACCGCGTCGCGTCGGGCGAGGACGTTGGTCTGCACGCGGCGCTTGATCTCCTCGAGGTCTGCAAGGGCCACGTCGTCGTCAGCGGCATGGGGAAGTCCGGTCTCGTCGGCGCGAAGATCTCGGCCAGCCTGTCGAGCCTCGGCCAGCCCTCGCACTTCGTCCACCCGGCCGAGGCCGTGCACGGCGACCTCGGCTCGATTCGCGCAGCCGACGTGGTGATGCTCCTCAGTTGGTCGGGCGAGACGCAGGAAGTCGTGGCCTTGGCATCGATCCTCAAGATCGACGGCATCCCGACAGTCGGAATGTCCGGCAAGGCGAAGTCGAGCCTCGCTCGCGCTTCGACCGTGCACATCGATCTCGGCGATCTGGCGGAAGCCTGTCCGTTGAACCTTGCGCCGACCGCATCGACCACGCTGACGCTTGCCGTGGGCGACGCGCTGGCACTGGCGCTTGCCCAGCGGCGTGACTTCGGCAAGGACGACTTCCACAAGCATCATCCTGGCGGCATGCTTGGCGCCGGGCTTCGTCCCGTCACCGAGGTGCTGCGCTTCCGCGTCGGGAAGAACCTCGCGGCGGTGCCAGACACCAGTTCCGTGCGCGAGGCGCTGCGCGCCGCCGGCGAGGGGCGGCGGGCCGGCGCGATCGTTCTGGTCGACGCATCCGGGCGCCTCAGCGGCATCTTCACGGATGGCGATCTTCGCCGTCACGTGAACGGCGGCGGACTCGAGGCGCTCGACGCGCCGATCGCGCGGGTGATGACGCGGCACCCGACCACGCTCTCGACCGATTCGCTGGTGCGTGACGCGGTGCAGCTCATCCAGGAGAAGCGGCTCGATGAGATTCCGGTGGTCGATCGCGACGGGAAGCCCGCGGGGCTTGTCGACGTGCAGGACCTCATCGCCATGCGCGTGGTGCGCGAGTAGCCGCGGAAACGGCAGCCCGAAGCCGCGTTTGACCCGGTCGGGTGCATGCGTTCCCAAATGTCGGTCGAACCGGCGCGACCGGTTCCCACGCGATACACCGGTGGTAGCGTTCATGCTTGGATTTCGCCACTCGCGTCCGAACTCGACAGCGGTGTCGAGCGGACGCATGAGGTGGGCGTCGATCTTGGAGGCACTCGAAATCATGTATCGAACCGCGTCAATCGCCCCCGTTTCCGCCATGCTCGTCGCCCTCGCGACCGGATCGGCTGCCCTCGCGCAGTCGGCCCCGATCGCCTACACCGACTCGCAGGGCCGTGAGTGGCGCCACGCAGACTCGTTCGCAGGCTCCAACTGGAACCAGGTCGCGGCCGTCTGCCCAACCGATGGCGTGACGCCGTGCGCCGGGGTGCTGGCCGGCCAGGCGGTCGATGGCTACATCTGGGCGAGCCGTGAGGACGTGCTTGAACTGTTCGCGGAGTTCATCCCCGCGGTCGCGAAGAGTGGTGTGGTCTCTGGATCGCAGTACTTCCTGCCTGGCTCGTCCTTCCTCTACACCTTCAACCCGACGCTGGTGACCACCACGACCTTCTCGGAGGAGCGCGGGCTCTGGGCCTGGACCTCGACCGTGGGCAGCGGCAACAAGGCGTACGCCCCGGGCGCGACGTCGCGCACGAACCCCTTCAACGCGTCGATGAACGTCAACCTGCAGGACACGCGAAGCGAAGGCAGCGCGAACCGCGGCGTCTGGCTCTACAAGCCCGCGCAGGGGCCGAATTGCCCGGCCGACATCAACGGCGATGGCAGCGTCGAGTCTGCGGATCTTGGCGCGTTGCTCTCCGCGTGGGGCACCGCGAACGCGGCCGCCAACCTCGATGGCAGCGGCATTGTTGACTCGGCGGATCTCGCGATCCTGCTCTCTGCGTGGGGCGGCTGCTGACCTCGTGAAGACCCCGCCGCTGAACGCGCTCCCCATTCCGGGGCGCGCTCAGCGGATGAGCGCGCCTTTGGCCTCGAGGTACGCCAAGACGCGCTCCACCGCCGCGCGGATGCCGGCTTCTCCTGAACCGAGTTCGTGAATCGGCAGGACGAGGTCGGCATCCGTCGGCGTTTCGTAGTCGAGATCAAGGCCCGGCACGTCCTTGACGCTGCCGCGCGCAGCGGCTGCGTACAGGCCAGAGGGATCGCGGCGGCGACATGCGTCGATCGGCGTCGAGACGTGGACGAGGGCGAATCGCTCGCGTCCGACGAGTTCGCGCGCGCGCGCGCGAACGCTGGCGTCGGGCGCCGTGAAGCTTGCGAGCACGATGAGGCCGATTTCGTTCATCGCGCGCGCCAGTTCCATGCCGCGGCGCAGGTTCTCCGAGCGCTCGTGCTTGGTGAAGCCGAGATCGCGGCTCATGCCCGAGCGCAGCGCCGAGCCGTCGATCACGGCTCCGAAACGGCCGAGGTCGAAGAGCCGTCGCTCGACTGCGCGCGCGACTTCGCTCTTCCCCGAACCCGAAAGCCCCGTGAAGAGGAGCGTGTACGGCTTCTGCCCGAGCCGCCTTTCGCGCTCGTCGGGGGTGACGACCTGTGCGCTCGGCGCGAGGTGCGTGGCGCGCGGCGTGCTCGTCCAGTTGCCCGCGTCCGCCTCGGACGGGTCGAGCAGCATGCCGGCGCCGGCCGTCATGTTGGTGAGGCGGTCGATCAGGATGAATGCGCCCGTCGCGCGGTTCTTCGCGTAGGCGTCGTAGACAAGCGGGCGGC
This sequence comes from Phycisphaerales bacterium, assembly GCA_044355685.1. Lineage (GTDB taxonomy): Bacteria > Planctomycetota > Phycisphaerae > Phycisphaerales > SM1A02 > QWPT01. The sequence continues at coordinate 129 of JBIKXP010000023.1, read as the reverse complement.
TCGTGCGAATGGCGACCTCGCCGATGTCGTTCAGCGCGAGCGCAGGTGCTGGCGAGCGCTCGAGCGTGTTCACGTCGACTCGGTGCGCGATGCGCACCACGGACGCAGGCGTCTTGTGCGGGCCATGCT
>JBIKXP010000022.1:0-24766 GCA_044355685.1 Phycisphaerales bacterium | reverse complement strand
AAGGCCACGGCGTCTGCGATGCTTGCCCAAGGCGTGACGTCAAGGACGCCGTCCTCGTTCGTGTCGAGGTCCTGATTCAGGGTACCCGTGAAGCCCTGCACCAGCAGGTGAGTGACATTGTCGTTGTTCTCGAGGAAGCCACCCGCGTTCGGGGTGCCACCGGTCGGGAGGATGTTGTAGTCAACCGTGCCTCCGGCGGTCGGCAGCGTGTTGTACTGGGCGAACGTCGCGAGTCCGTCCGCGCCAAGCGTCTTGCCTGTCAGCGGATAGACGAACTCGATCACGCCGTTGCGGGTCGCTGCCGTCGAACCATCGCCGATGACGATGTACGTGTATCCATCGAGCGATTGGCCGGCCCCGCCCTTGAGCTCGAAGTACTCATCGGCGTCCGCGCCTGGCTGATCGATGCGGATCTCGTTGATGATGATGCCCTGCGGGACGCATGTCTGGTTGGCTACGCCCGGCGAGTCGACGCCATCGAACGGGTTCTGCGTGCCGATGTTCCACTGCTCGGAGTTCGCGCAGCGCCACGCCGCCGCCGGCTGGCTGCCCTGGTCAGGGCCAACAGTCGTCGTCGAGTAGAAGTAGTCGGTCTTCACGCCGTTTGGCGACGAGTTCGCGACGACCGCGAGGCTCGAGACGACCGACGTCCATGGGGTGACGTCCAGCACGCCGTCGTCGTTGGTATCGAGCTTCTGGCCATCGAAGCCCGTGAATCCGCGGACGAGGAAGATGGTGACGTTGTCGCCGCCCTCGAGATTGAGGGTCGCGACGAGGTTCGGCACGCCCAGCGAGAACTTCGGGCCAGCGACCACGAAGAAACCGCTTGTGGGGACGGTCCGGCCGTCGAGCGAGACGACGCTCTCGATCGTTCCGTTCTGTTGTCCTGGAAACGCGAAGTCGTCGTCGCCGACCACGACGATCGACACGCCGTTGAGCGACTCGCCCGAGGCGCCGGCGATCTCGATGTACTCATCGAGATCTGCGCCTGCTTGCTCGAGACGGATCTCGTTGAGGCGAAGCGGCGCGTCCGCAAGGGCGAGCGACGCAACGAGGGAGGGAAGACAGACGACGCCCGAAATGGCCAGTCGACGCATCGGAAACTTGCTCCTGCTCTTCAAGATGTGCCTCGGGGACGGCTGCCGTGTCTGGCTCACAGGTCCAGAACTCGCTCGAAGCACATCGAGCGTGGCAACCGCCGTGAATCCCGGGGCGGGGATCGTGCATGCCTCTCAAGTGAGGCGAATCCGAGTGTAAGACCAACTCGTTTGGCTTCGATTCACGGAGCCGATCTTCGCCGCCAATTCTGCATTCAGACTCGTGGTGAGGTGTATTCTCGGACGAGAAAGCGGACGTCGGGCGGCTCGGCGCGGCGGGTTTGCGGTACGTGCGGCACGCGACTCGAATCAAGCAGATCGGCGCCTTCGAGATGACACATTCTGGGTGCGCGCGCGCCGCAGCCGACTGGTGGCAGCAAAAACCCGAGGCCTCTTGCAAGGCCTCGGGTTTGTTCTGTCGAAGCGACGCGCTGTCAGCGCATCACTTGAAGTTCTCTTCTTCAACCGCCGCCGCCTTTGCCGGCGCGGGCGCAACCGTCTGCGTGCGCGCAGAGACGTTCTCGACCGCTGGCATCGGCACGAGGAAGAGCTCGACGCGGCGGTTCATCTCGCTGCCACGCGCGCCGTTCGCCGTGATCGGGCGGAACTCGCCGTAGCCAGCGACCATGAAGCGGTTGGCGTCGATGCCGTCGCCGACGAGCGCATCGCGGACGGAGATCGAGCGGTGCGCGGAGAGGTGGATGTTCGTCGGGTGCTGCGCAGCAGTCGACGAGCGGCGGATCGGCACGTTGTCGGTGTGGCCGACGACGCGCACTTCAAGGTCACGCGCCTCGCTCGAGTTGAGGATCGACGCGACCTTCGAGAGGACGCCGGCCGCCTTCGAGGTGAGCTTCGCACTGCCGAGGTCGAAGGTGACGTCGCTCTTGAAGCGCAGCATGCCGCGCTTCTCGTCGTACTCGAAGATCTCGGGGTTCGCTTCGGCGAGATCGCGCAGCGGAGCATTCACGCTCTCAGGCAGCGGGCTGAGCGAGTTGACTTGCGCGAGCAGATCTTCGTAGCGCTTCTGCAGCGCGTCGAGCGCACCCTTGTCGCCGCCCACGAGTTCACGGGCACGCGCGAGGTCGGCCGCTGCTTCAGCGAGCTGCCGACGCAGCGCTTCCTCGTTGGTGCGCGAGGTGTCGAAATCGTTCTGCAACTGGAGGAGCTGCTGCTCCTTGCTGCGATACGCGTTCATGAGATCGTCGTATTGGCCCTGCGGAACGCATCCGCCGAGTGCGAAGAGGCTGGCGCCGAGGAGTGGGAGTGCAAGACGCATGGTGAACCTGCTGAAAACGTGGGACATCGTTGGCGTTGACGTACTGCGTCGCGCGACGCAGCCGGACTGTATGGTTTGGGTCGGGGTGACCCTTGCGCGGGAGCATACGAAAAATCCCGCAGAAGTGGGGTGGGCGGCGCGCGCTGCGGGAAGATTCCCGAGCCGCTTCAGGTACCGATCCGCTGCGACAACTGCGCTGCGCTGAAGGCTTCCTCGAAGTCGTACACCCCGGCGAAGTCCCGCTCGGAGTCGTCCGGGGTCTTCGACATGATCTCGCCGTCGATCATCGCGTAGACGATCCGTCCGAAGTCCTCCGTCCTTGTGATGTGCCAGTGGCGGAGGACGGCAGGGGCGAGCATCCCGTACTGGAGGATGGCGTAGTCGCGGAGTCCGAGACAGAGTTGCTGGCCGCTCACGTGGCGGCTCTCCGGGTTTGCAAGCTGGCCGCTGCGGTCGTGGCCACCGGCACGCCCGAGTGCGGAGGCGCGCTCAACCGTGTGATCGAGCCCCTCGCGGACGAATCGGAACGCTTCAAGCGGATAGGAGCCGGCGCGCTCCATGATGGAGCGCCAGTCGACTTCAGCCTGGATCTTGCTCTGGTCCTTGCCGACGTCCTTGCCGACGTCCTTGCCGACGTCCTTGCCGACGTCCTTGCCGACGTCCTTGCCGACGTCTTTGCCGAAATCCTTGCCGGGCTGTGGGTTTGGCTGCGGGGGGGTAGGCGGAGGCATGGAAATCACTCAGTTGCCGCGACCGACATTGTATCGTCGCGGCAGCGCGGTTCGCGTGCGAATTCCCAGATCCGCGCATGCGCTCGTGTGGCGTTCGCAGAGCGGGAACTCCGGGAAATCGCTACCTTCCTCAGGAGACGCGTTCGCAGCGGTGCAGGTGCCGGCGAGCCGTCGCACGACTCACCGCGCTTCCCACGTTTCGACGGCGCCTCCGGCTCGTCGATCTCCCGGCAGCACTTCTCGGAAACGGACACGGATGGACGCCCCCCGAACGAAGGACGAGAACAGCGCTGCCTCGAATGGCGGCAAGGCAGTGGATGGTCAGGCGCCCCAATCGCCCGCGGCGCTTGACCTCCGCACGGCGCACCTCTGGCATCTGCAGCCGGTGCGAGACGTGCTCGTCATCACGATCGTGGTCCTGACGATCTACGCGGGCTACGCGATGCGCACGGTGACCGTGCCGCTCCTCGTTGCGTTCGCGCTTGCCTACCTCGTCGAGCCGGTCGTGGCGCGCCTCGCGCGGTGGCGGAACATCGGCCGCCCGATGTCGGTGGTCGCGATCCTGGGAGCGCTCGGCGTCGTGATTGGCGTGGGCTTCGCGATCGTCATTCCCCTCGCCGTCGGCCAGACCCTCTCGTTTGCCGAGAACCTCCGCTCGCACAAGTACGACGGCGCGATCAACCGCGCGATCGAGTTGGTGCCCGAGCAGTATCGAGACGAAGCGCAGGGCATCGTCGACCGCATGGTCTACCTGAAGACCGCCGGTGGCGATGGAACGCAGGAAGCGCGGCCAGATGCCGCCGCGGCCGAGCCTGCGAAGGGCGCAGAAATGCCCGGCGGCGATGGGGCGAAGCCAGCCGCGCCGGCGGCGTCTGCGGAGGCCGCGACGACACAGGCGCAGCAGCCAGGCGCGGGTGCAGACTCCGGGCTGTTCGGCGCGCTTCCGTCGGCGGTCGGCGAGGGCGTGCTCGGCGGACCGATCGTCTCGATCCTCGGCGCTGGCTCGAAGCAGGTCTACGGCTTCATCCTCACTGTCCTGCAACTCGGGCTCGTCGCGTTCCTCATTCCCTTCTACTTCTATTACTTCAGCGTCTACTGGCCCTCGATCACGGGCTTCTTCTCGCAACTCGTGCCCGACGAACGAAAGGGCACGGTGTTCGGGATCGTCTCCGAGATGGACCGCGCGGTGGCGGGGTTCGTCCGCGGGCGCATCGTGATCTGCCTCCTCATGGGCGTGATGCTCGCGGTCGGCTGGCAGATCTGCGGTGTCCCCTACGGCATTGCGCTCGGCCTCCTGACCGGTGCGTTCTCGATCGTGCCCTACCTCGGCGGCGTTGGGGTGCCGATCGCCGTGATGCTGCTCATCGCGGATCAGTTCGGACTCCCGGCGGATGAGCGCATGGCGGTGTGGGGCATGCTCCTCTGGCCGACGCTCATCTTCGGCGTGGTACAGACGATCGAGGGCTACCTCTTGACGCCGATGATCGCAGGCAAGGCCACGAACCTCGACCCGGTCACGATCGTGGTGGCCATCCTCGCGGGCGGCTCGGTTGCCGGCGTGTACGGCATGCTGCTTGCGATTCCGATCGCGGCATGCGGCAAGATCGCCTTGAAACGCGTGGTGATGCCGAGATTGATCGAGTTTGCGCGCGGACGGGTGTCCGACCCGCTCCCCATCGATGGCGCGATCGACGAAGTGAAGGAGAAGCGCGACGCATGAAGCTCTCGACATTGATTCAATCGACCGACGCATCGCGCCTTTCGACGGAACTCGATCCGGACATCTGGAACCTCGCGGAAGACTCGCGCAAGGTCCGCCCCGGCGCCTGCTTCTTCGCCCGCGCCGGAACCAAGGCCGATGGTCGCGCCTTCATCGCCGATGCGATCGCGCGCGGCGCGGTCGCGATCGTCGCCGCCGCCGGCTCGCCGAAGCCCGAGGACCTTCCGTCGACCGTCGCGTGGGTGGAGGTGCCCGACACTGCGCTTGCGGCTGCGCAGATCGCGGAGCGATTCCACGGGCTGCCGTCGCGCACGCTCGAACTCGTCGGAGTCACCGGGACAAACGGCAAGACCACCATCGCGTATCTCGTGCAGCAGCTGCTCGCTGCTGCGAGCGTGCGCACTGGCCTCATCGGGACGGTCGAGATCGACGACGGCGCGTCGCGCGTTCCCTCGATGCTGACGACGCCCCCGGCGCTCGAGTTGTCCGAGCTCTTCGCGCGCATGCTTGACCATGGCTGCCGGGCGGTCGCGATGGAAGTCTCGAGCCACTCGCTCGACCAGAAGCGCGTGGCGGGCCTTCGCTTCCGCACGGCGATCTTCACGAACCTCACCGGCGACCACCTCGACTACCACGGCACCATGGACAACTATGCCGCTGCGAAGTCGAAGCTGTTCTCGATGCTCGATGGCGAGGGCGCCGCGATCATCAACATCGACGACCCTTGGCACGGCGCGATCGAGGCCGCCGCCCGCGCGTCTGGCGCCCGCGTGCTGCGCGTGAGCCTGAAGGACGCGTCCGCCGATTGCCTGGGCACCGTACACCGCATGGGAATCTCCTCGATGGACGTCTCTTTCCGCGGGCCGTGGGGGCTGATCGAACTGACTCTTCCGCTCGTCGGTCGGCACAACGCCATGAACGCACTGCAGGCCGCTGCGGCGGCGTGGACCCGCGGAGTCGACGCCGAGCGGCTCGGCCGTGCGCTCGCGACGTGCAGCGCCCCACCGGGTCGCCTGCAGCCGGTCAGCGTCGGTGGCGTCGGTTTCAGCGTGCTCGTCGACTACGCGCACTCGGACGACGCCCTTGCGAACGTGCTCGGCGCGCTGCGTCCGACCGTGCCGCAGGGCGGGCGCCTCCGCGTGATCTTCGGCTGCGGCGGCGACCGCGACCGGACCAAGCGGCCGCGCATGGCGAAGGTCGCCTGCGAGGGTGCGGATGACGTGATCGTGACAAGCGACAACCCGCGCACCGAGAATCCGGACGCGATCATTGCCGAGATCCTCACGGGGGTTCCTGACGCGGCGCGATCCCGCGTGTCCGTCGAGCCTGATCGTGCGCGCGCGATCGCGCAGGCCGTGTCGAGCGCGCGCGAAGGCGACGTGATCCTCATCGCGGGCAAGGGCCACGAGGACTACCAGATCATCGGCACCGAGAAGAGGAAGTTCGACGATTCCCGCGAGGCCGAGGCCGCGATGCGCGCCCGGGCGGGGGCCTGATCGATTTCCATGGACAGTGCGCGGTGGCGCGCGATTGGTTCGAGTGTGCAGTCTGAGGTGAGTGTGCAGTCCGAGCAAGGAGACGTGTCGTGCCGCAGCCGTTCCGCGTCCACTGTCCATCGATCCAGTCAATCGTGCTCGCGACCAGAGCCGAGGTGCTGCGTCGCCCGGCACGCGAGCCCTCGTCGCTCTCGACCGACACCCGCGACGATCTGCGCGATGCCTGCTTCGTTGCGCTCAAGGGCGAGACCTTCGACGGACACGACTTCGTTCCGCTCGCGGCGGCGGGAGGTGCCTCCTGCGCCCTCGTCGAGCGCGCGCCGTCCGACGAGGTGCTGGCGTCGCTGCCGGCAGGCTTCGGCGTTCTCCGCGTGCGCTCGACCCGCGCGGCCCTTGGCGCGATCGCGCATGCGTGGCGCAAGAGCATCCTGCGCCTCCGCGTGGTTGCGGTCACCGGGAGCGCGGGAAAGACAACCACGCGGCGCCTCCTCGAGGGCGTCCTCTCCGAGGTCGGGATCACGCACGCAAGCCCGAAGAGCTTCAACAACGACATCGGCGTGCCCCTCACGCTTCTCTCGACGCCCGACGACGCCGCCTTTGTCGTCGCCGAGATCGGCATGAACCATCCGGGCGAGATCCTTCCCCTCACGGAGCTGGTCGAGCCCGAGGTCGCCATCGTCACGCTCGCCGGCCGCGCCCATCTCGAGGGACTCGGTTCCGTCGATGCGGTCGCCACCGAGAAAGCCTCGATCCTGGCCGGCGTCTCGGGTCACGGAGTCGGCGTCGTGAATGGCGACAACCCTCCGCTCCTCGAGGCCGTCGAGTCGCTCGTCGGCTTGGAGCAGGGCCCCGAGCGCATCGTGCGGTTTGGCGTCGGAGAATCGTGCCACTACCGGCTGGTCGGACGCAGCCCTCGGGGGACCGGTCAGGAGATCGAGGTCGTGGTTCCGCGGGCGTTCCGCGACGAGGGCAACTCGGCGCCGAGGCGGTACACCCTCGCGATGCCGGGCGAGCACAACGCCCGCAACGCGCTGGCTGCCATCGCAGCCGCCACCGAGATGGGGATTCCCGACGCCGCGATCCGGGCGGGCCTTGCGAAGGTGGCCGCATCGGACATGCGTCTTGAGCGCATCGACGTCGCAGGCCGGGTGATCTACAACGACTCCTACAACGCGAACCCTGACGCGATGGTGGCGTCGCTTGGTGCCTTTGCGGAACTGGCCGCCACGGCTCCACGTCGCGTGGCGATCCTCGGAGAGATGCGGGAGCTTGGCCCCGACGCCTGCGGCCTGCACGAAGAGGTCGGCCGGGCCGCGGCGGGGCACTTGGGCGCCGAGGATGCCCTCGTCGCCGTCGGTCCGCACGCTGCGGCGTTGGTCGAGGCCGCGCGGGGCGCCGGTTTCACCGGCCGCGCCATGTCGGCCGAGGCGTTCTCCGAGCCGTTTGCGACGGATGTCGCCGGCACGATCCTTGCCGGCATTCCCTCAGGTTCGGCCATCCTTCTCAAGGGAAGCAGGGGTGCCCGCATGGAGCGGTTCCTCGACCCGCTGCGCGCGGCGCTCGCCTCGGCGTAACCATCCGCGAGTTTGAAGGCTTTCGCCGCGGATTCCCGATAGACGGAACCGCGAATGTTCTACATCCTGACGAACCGCTTCCAGGACTGGCTCGACTCCGTGGGGCTGTACCGGGTCATCCAGGTGTTCACGCAACTGGAGTTCCGGGCGCTCGCCGCCGGGCTCTTCGCGTTCCTCTTTGTCATCCTGCTTGGGCCGCGCACCATCGCGTGGCTGAAGCGGCTCCGTGTCGGCGACAACCCAGAGTTTGGCCACGCCGAACTGAACACCCTGAACAAGCCGAAGAAGGACACCCCGACCATGGGCGGGATCCTGATCGCGGCGGCGATCCTCACGTCGCTCTTGCTCTTCGCCGACTTCGTCTATTCGCGCTACGTGCATCTCTCGATCGTGGTGCTGCTGTGGCTTGCAGGAGTCGGGATTTTCGACGACTGGCTCAAGTTGACTGCGGCGCGGCGCGCCACCGGGTCGCGGCAGGGGCTCTTCGCCAAGGAGAAGCTCCTGTTCCAGCTTGGGTGCGGCGCGCTCGTCTCGTTCTTCCTGTTCCAGGCGGTTGACCCCTCGAGCAGCGCGGCCCTCTCGCTGAACTTCCCGTTCCAGCGGACGTACGAACCCTCGTCCCTCGGCTCGATCGGCGGGGCGCTCCTGAATCCGAACGTCATCGTGCTCGGCGTGGTGGCCTACACCGTGATCGGGATGCTGGCGATCGCTGGAACTTCGAACGCCGTCAACATCGCAGACGGCATGGACGGCCTCGCCGCCGGCACCATGTCGATCGCGAGCTTCGTGCTCATGGTGCTCTGCTGGGTTGCGAGCAACCAGACCGCAGCGCAGTACCTGATGGTGCCGCACGTACCGGGTGCCAAGGAACTCATGGTGCTGACCGGTGCCATGGGCGGCGCCTGCCTCGGTTTCCTGTGGTTCAACTGCAATCCGGCCCGGGTGTTCATGGGCGACACCGGCTCGCTTGCGCTGGGAGGCCTGCTGGCGTTCGTCGCGGTCGCGATCCGCTGGGAACTGCTTCTCCCCCTGATCGCCGGCATCTTCTACCTCGAGCTCGGAAGCACCGCCCTGCAGGTCGCCTACTTCAAGCTGACCGGCGGCAAGCGCATCTTCCGCTGCGCCCCGATCCACCATCACTTCCACCTCGGCGGCTGGAGCGAGGGGCAGGTCGTCGTCCGATTCTGGATCATCACCGCCATCCTCGGCGCGCTCGCTCTCGTGACCGTGAAGATGCGCTGACGCCTCGGCGTGCGCAACGTCCTCGACTGAGCGGCGCGTCCCGCGCGGCCATCCTCTCGCGTACCCTCCTGACATGGCATGGACGTCCCGTCGGACTCCCGCAGGATCCCGACGCTCGCTTCCCCGGTTTGACCGGCGAGCAAGCGTGCTTGCTGTCGTTGCGCTCGGGGTGCTGCTTCTGCTGGGGCTCCAGGTGTTCCGACTCGCCATCGTCGAGCACACGACCCATGCGGAGAACGTCGAGCGACATCTCGTCACGAAGAAGCTGTTGCCCGCGCCACGCGGTCGGATCGTCGATCGGAATGGCGTCGTCCTCGCGATGGACCGTGCGAGTTGGGACGTGCTGCTCGAGTACGACGCCATCGCAGGCCGATGGGCAACGGACATGGCGCGCCGCGAGCTCATGGCGGAGCTCGGCGGCGCGGCGTGGCGCGAGCTCTCAACCGCGGAGCGTGCGGCGGCGGTCCTCGCCCGTCAGCCGCGATTCGACGCATTGCTCGATGACGTCTGCGCGCGCATCTGCGAGGCGGGCGGCTTCGATCGGGCGGAACTCGACCGGCGCCTCGATGCGATCCTCTCCCGCGCGGCGCGGGAGTCGACGTCGCGCCGGCAGGCGCTCGCAGAGCGCGAGATTCGACTCTTCGGCGACGACGCGCGTCTCGGCGAACTCGACCGCGAGCGCGTCGCAGCGCAGCGTGGCGCGCACGTCGTTCTCGCCGACGTCCCCGATGAAGTGGCGTTCTACTTCCAGCGACTCGCTGAGGAACTTCCCGGCACGGTCGAGGTCGAGCCCTCGACGCGCCGCGCGCAGCCGTGGGGTCAGGTCACATTCGATGTCGACCGTTCACGGCTACCGTCGCCCATCCGATCGTCGAAGTCCGTGTCGGTGACGCTCGACGGCGTCGCCGACCACCTGATCGGCTCGACGCGATCGCAGGTCTTTCCCGAGGAACTCGCGCGCCGTCCCATGATCGATCCCCGGACCGAGACCATCGTCGATCTCGGCGGGTACCGCGCCGATCGCGACGTCGTGGGCGCGTCTGGCGTCGAGCGCGTCGCCGAGTCGGCCCTTCGGGGCGCGCGCGGCATGATCGAACGCGACCTCGAGACGGGAAGCGAGCGGCGGCTCGAGGCCCAGCAGGGCGGCGACGCCCAGCTCACCATCGACATCAAGTTGCAGTCGCGCATCCAAGCGCTGTTCGCGCCAGAGGCGCGGCTGGCGGTCATCCAGCAGTACCAGCGGCGCGTCGACCGAGAGGGTAACCCTCTCGGCGGTCCGCTCCCGCTCGGCTACGAACTCAACGGCGCGGTCATCGTCCTCGACATCGAGAGCGGGGAAGTGCTGGCAGCGGTCAGCCATCCGACGCTTGCCGACGGCGCGCTGATGACACCCGAGCGTCGGGCGATCGAGCACCCCGCCATCTTTCGTCCGGTCGAAGGGCTCTATCCGCCGGGTTCGATCCTGAAGCCGCTCGTGTTCTGCGCGGCCGTCGCCGAGGGCGTCGCGCGACCGAGCGATCGTATCGAATGCGCCGGCCACTACTTCCCCGAGCGGAAGGACACCGCGCGCTGCTGGATCTATCGGCCGGCGGAGGGGCAAGACGGCGTGCACGGACCGCTGGATGCTTCCGAGGCCCTCGCGCGGAGCTGCAACATCTACTTCTACGCGTTGGCGGATCGCCTCGGACCGGAGCGACTGGTGTCGTGGTTCGAGCGCTTCGGCCTCGGGCGGCCTGTCGGCACAGGACTTGGCTACGAGGTGATCGGGGATGACGGGACACGGCGGCTTCGCGGCGAGGCCGCGGGAAGCCTTCCGCCTGACGCAGAGCGACGCAACCGAGGTTCGTTGATTCAGCTTGGAATTGGCCAGGGACCGCTGACCTGGACGCCGATGCACGCTGCGAATGCGTTCGCGACGCTCGCGCGTGGCGGTCGCGTGCTCGAGCCGACCATCGTGCGCGGCGCAGCACGTGCGCCTGCGGTCGACCTCGGCATTCCGCAGGCCGCGATCGACGCCGCCCTCGCTGGGCTGCGAGGATCGGTGAACGCCGAGTATGGCACCGCGCACCACATCACGCTCGAGGGTGGAGTCCGCGAGCGGCTCTTCGCCTTCGACACGATCGATGTCTGGGGCAAGACCGGCACCGCGACCACATCGCCGTTTCGTCTCGATGGCGATCGCGACGGCACGCCGGAAACGCTTGTGAAGACCGACCATGCGTGGTTCGTCGGAATGGTTGCGGAGAAGGGCGCCGCGCCGCGCTACGTGATCGCGGTGCTGCTTGAGCATGGCGGCTCCGGCGGCCGGGTGGCGGCACCGATGGGCGCAGCGGTGATTCGCGCCATCGCCTCGGAGGGCTACCTGGGATCCGGCGCCCAGAGTGAGTCCGCCGTGGAGCGGTCGCCATGAGCCGTCGCGCGTTCACGGCCGCAGAACTCTACGAGGGCACCGACGCCACGCCGCGCGCGCGAGTCCGCCTCGCGACTCCCGTCTGGCTTGCGGTCATCGCAGCGCTCGGACTCTCGATCCTCGGCGTCGTCTCGATCTCGACGACCGAGCCGCAGCTCGCGGCGCGACAGGCGGTGTTCCTCCTCGTCGGTCTTGGCTGCGCCGCCCTCACGTCGCTCGTCCATCCCAAGACCCTCCAGGTCGTCTCGTGGATCGTGCTCGCGGTGGCGGTTGCCGCGCTCATCTTCGTCCTCCTTCCGTTCGTGCCGAAGTCGATCGTGACGCCCCGCAACGGCGCGCGTGCATGGATCGACCTCGGCATCGTCGACTTCCAACCGTCGGAACTGGCGAAGATCGCCTTCATTCTCTGCGTCTCCCAGTGGCTCGCGCTTCGGGGCAGCCCGCGCACGCTCCGGTCGCTTGTGGTTCCCTGCGCCATGATGCTCGGCATCGTGGGCCTGATCGTGCTCGAGCCCGACCTCGGCTCGGCGCTTCTCTTCGTGCCGACGCTCTTCGCGATCCTCATCGCGGCGGGGGCGCGCTGGCGGCACGTCATCGTCGCGGTTCTCCTCGCCGCGACTGCGGTTCCCGTCGGCTATTTCGCCGTGCTGAAGCCCTACCAGCGCCAGCGGATCGACGCGATCGTCGCACAGGTGCGCGGCGACACCCGCTACGAGCGCGACATCGGCTTCCAAGGATGGCGCGCCATGCGGCTCGTCGGCTCGGGCGGCGTCGTCGGGAACGACAAGGATCATGCCCGGGCGCTGGTCGTACACAACAAGCTGCCCGAGGAGCACAACGACATGATCTTCGCGGTCGTCGTGTGCCGGTTCGGATTCTCCGGGGCCGTCGCGACGCTCCTCTGCTACGCGCTGTATCTGCTGGCCGCCATGGCAGTCGCAGTGAGCTCGCGCGACGGGTTCTCGAAGCTCGTCGCGGTGGGAATCGGAGCACTCACCTTCTCGCAGATGGCGGTCAACATAGGAATGACCATCGGCCTCCTGCCGATCACGGGCGTGACGCTCCCCTTCGTGAGCTACGGAGGCAGTAGCCTTGTGGCGGTCTGGGCGATGACAGGTATTCTCGTCGGACTGGGAATCAGGCCTCCGACTGGCAGCGAAAGGGAAGCATTCGATGACACATGACAAACGAGGATCCAGCCGCCGCGCCGATCCGGAGACCCTGGCGGCACGCGAGGCCGAGCTCTCGCGCTGGCTCGAGTTCAACCCCGAGCCGCCGTCGATCCCGTGCGACGCCTCAGCACGCGAAGCGCTCGGGAGGATGGGAATCGAGGTGACCGCCGAAGAGGAGGCGCTCCTCGCCCGCTATCTCGGAATGCTCTTTGCGGCGAACGAGCGGTTCAACCTGACGCGAATCGACGCCGAGAGCGCGTGGAGCCGGCACATCGTCGACAGCCTCACGCTGCTCGCGCCGCTTGCGTCGCTTGAGAGGGTGGAATCCGGCATCGACATCGGCTCTGGCGGTGGACTGCCCGGCATCCCGCTCGCCATCGCCCGGAGCGACATCGCGTGGACCCTCGTCGAGTCGACGGCGAAGAAGGCCCGGTTCCTCGAGGCGGTGGCGCGCAGGCTTGGCCTTGCCAACGTCTCGGTTGTGCAGGAACGCGCCGAGCATGCGGCGCGCGGCGCATTGCGCGAGCGATTCGACGTCGCCACGTCGCGCGCGGTCGGCGCGCTCGACGGCCTTGCGCGCATCTCGATCCCGTTCCTGAGGATTGGCGGCGTGATGCTCGCGATCAAGGGTGCGCGCGCTCCCGAAGAGGTTGTCGCGGCGAAGCAGGACCTCTACGAACTGCACTCGACGGTGGTCGGCGAACTCCGCAACGAGACAAACATCATCGTCGTCATCGAAAAGCAGCGGAAGACCCCGGCGAAGTTCCCGTGAGTCGCGCACCGTGCGCATGCGAGATCGTTGAGCGACAACCTACCGGGGAAGTTCCAGACTTCGGAGCGCGTCGCAGAAGGCGTGCGCCTTGGCTTCGTCGAGCGCGTAGGTTCCGCCGGCAAGTCCGATCCTGCTCGGGAGATCGGTGAGGACCAGCGGTCGTTTGCCCGACTCGATCTCGGTCGACGACTCGATCATCGACCCGATTGCCGATTCGATCACCGAGAGGCACGCCGCGAACTCTGCGGGCGCAGGCGAATCGCCCAACTCGTCGTGATGGAGGCCGATATCCGGCCGCCGCGAGAAGCGCATTGCGATCGTCCACTCACCAGCCGCGTGGACGACATCACCCTCTCCCACGTAGTGGAGCGTCTGGGCCGGCGGGACGGTCTGGCGGAGATCGCTGCCCGCGCTGTTCGCTCGTGACATCACGTCACGCGCGAGGCCTCGCCGGTCGGTGTCCGGGGTCATGGTGAGCGCCACGCGCACTGCGGAGCCGGTGGAGTCGAGCGCGAGCGCGAGCCCGCCGTTGCGGCCGATGCGCCAGCGCAACGTCAACTGCGTCGATTGCGAACCGACCGACACTCCCGAGGCACGATGCAGCGCTGCGCGCTGAGCCTCGCGCGCTTCGCCGGTGGTCGAAGGAGTCGCCGGCTGCGTGCGATAGGCGGCGCCCGGCTTTGGAGCCATGCGGGTCATCGTGCAACTCCCAGTACCCGCGCGAGGATCTTGGTCGCGCGCTCGATTCCCTTGCCAGACTTCGAGATGGTGTTCGCAAGGCCGTCGAAGAACACGCACAGCGCGAGCAGTTCCTCGATGCGCTGGTCGTGCTGCCGCTCGCGCTCCGACTTCCTGCCGGCCTTCGCGCCCGACTTCGCGGCCGTCTTCGAGGCAACCTTGCATTCAACCTTGCATCCATCGAGTTGCTCGATCAGCGGGTCGAACTCGCGGCGCTTCCTTGCGCGGAGGATGGTGTAGAACAACTTCCAGACGTCCTGCTCGGCCTGATGGAACTCGCGGCGGTCGGCGCGGCCCTTTGGCTTCACGCGCTGCACGAGGCCCCACTCGACCAACTGCTTCAGGGTGGTGGAGACGCTGCCACGGGAGATCGCGAGGCGCTCCATGATGTCCTCGGCCGAAAGCGGCTCGCCGGCGATGAAGAGCAGCGCATGCACCTCCGCCATCGATCGCTGCACGCCCCAGCGGGTGCCCATCTCTCCCCAGAAGGAGATGAAGCGGTCCTGCGCCGCGCGAACGGCGCTGGGCTCGGTCAGGTCGCCGCCTGAGGAGAGGATGCCGGGAGGTTGCTTCGTCATGGCGCTCACGAAGGAACCGTACCTTTCAGAGGGCCGGCTGTCCATCGAACTTTCAGAAACTTCTGAAACTTGTGCAGGCGCGCCCTCGCGCCGACGAGCTGCAGGAGCGCCTCGGCAAAAGAACACCGGCGGCCCCTGCAAGGGCCGCCGGTGGATAGGTCTTCAAGATCGTCCCGATCGATCAGGGCTGGCCGATCGCGCCGTTCGGCACGATCGAGATCTGATCGTAGACGGCCTGGTAGGCGCGAACGTTCCCGAGGCCAACCGTCCAAAGCCGGACTTCGATCTCGTTGTTCGCCGGGTTGTAGTACGAGGCGCCAAAGCCGCCCGCCGGCAGCAGGAACGTGTTCGCGGCATCGGCGGTGGTGAGGAAGTCCGCTCCGATGAAGTCGTACTCGCCGGACTCGAAGTTCTTCACGAACGCACCCATCATCACGAAGCCGCGGGTGGCGCGACCGATCACGTTGATCGCAACGTTGTCGAGCTGCGTTCCCGGGTCATCAAGCTGCAACTTGACCTTCGCGATCACGTCGGTCGTGAAGCCAGTCGACAGGTAGGTAAGGCCGCGGACGGTCGTTCCTGCCTGACGAGTCACAGAATTGATCTGCAGGTACATCGAGTCCGTCGAGCGGATCAGGTAGTTCGACCACGGCGGGGCGCCGGTCGTCGGGAACGTACCGGTGACGACTTCGATGTCGGTGCGATTTCCATCCCAGCTGGTTCCGGTGAACACGCCAACAGCCGCGTCGCGGAGGCTCGGGAACAAGCCGATGTCCTTGAACACGCCGTCGCACTCAGGATCTCCGATGATGCAGCAGTCGGCGGTCGAGGTCTCGCACTCTTCCGGCGACACCGAAACCTGCGATTGGAGCTCGCCCTCCGAGAGGATGTTGCGAACCGCAGCAGGATCGAGCGGAGTTCCATAGACCTGCTTCGCCATCGCCTGCACCAGCGCTGCCGCGCCCGCGATGATCGGACCGGCGGAACTGGTTCCGTTGAACTCCGCCGTGTACATGCGCAGCTTGTTGATCTGCTCGATGTCGGGGTCGTTCGGGGGAAGCCCGTTCTGTCCGAGGAAGAGATCACCGTAGCCGGTGGTCGTCACCGCATCGCCCCACGCCATCAAGTGGACGCGTGCGAGCTCGCCCTCACCCGAATAGTTCGAGAAGGGCATGCGCAGGAACGAGCCGCCGCTCGGGCGGTTAGCGCCGGCCGCGGCGTAACCCGGGCAGCCGAGCTCGGGGACGTAGCGACCAGCGGTGGAGGCTCCAACGATGATGACTTCAGAGTCGAGGTCGCCGGCTTGCGGCTGGATTGGGCAGTTCGAGTTGCCCGCCGAGCAGACCGTGGTGATGCCAAGGTCAGAAGACATGGCGACGAGGACGTAGAGCTGCGGGATCGACGGGATGGGGCGGTCCGGCGGCGAACCCCACGAGTGGTTCACGATGTCGCCGGCCTCGAGCGTCTCCATCGAGGAGACGAGCGCGTTCTGCGCGCGCGAACCCTCTTCGACGGACACGATCGGGAAGAAGTAGCCCTGCGCCTCGTGCGCGATGCCGGTGACGCCGAAGCCGTTGTCCGCGGCGACGACCTGACCGAGCGTTGCGGTGCCGTGCTGCGGACCGTTGTTCGAGCCATCGATCAGAACGAGCGTCTGTCCCGGCTCCTGAATGACCTTCGGCTGAATGAGGTTGCTGCCGAGGGGGTCAGACTTGGTGAAGTCCTCGTGGTTCACGAACGCGGAGAACTCAATGATGGCGACGTTGACGCCCTTGCCGTTCAGATTCGGGGTGACGCCGCCGAGGTACTGCGACGCGACTTGGGCGTGCACGGCGGACATGCCGGCGATGTCGAGGCCGCGACCGGAGAAGAACCCGGCTCGGGCGAACGTGCCGTCCGGATCTGCCGGACGAGCCTGCAGGTACAACTGCTGGCCATCGACGAGTCCGGTGAGAGGATCTGGCGCCGAGGGGGTGTACGACGGCGTCGGTCCTGGGTTTGGGGTCGACTGGCAGGCGGTTCCGAGCGACGGGCTGAGCGCGAGATTCACGCAGGTCTGGTCCCACTCGATGTTGCAGCAGGCCGGGTCGACCGTGCAGACCGCGAAGCAGCAACCCGGCTTCGAGCAACCGCGACCGGTGTGCGTGTCGAAGCAGCCGCCCTGCTGGACCGTCGCGTAGACGGGCGCGAAGAGCGGGTTCAGCGCCGAGTTGTCGAGGGGGTCGGTGAAGCAGGGGTCGTAGCGATCCGTCAGCGGCGGATTCACGTTGTCATAGATACTGCCGTTGCAGAGCAGATTCGCGTATGCGGCGCAGACCAGATCCCAGCCGTTCGGTGAGTTCTCGTCGTTGCAGTACGGGATGAGATCCGCAACCAGCTGGCAGCAGCTGGTGTCCTGGCAGCCGAATTCTGCGGCGTTCGCCTGGTTGCCGGGGTCCGGGTTGCAGCCGAAGCCTTCCGGGTCATTGCAGGTGGGGTCGGGCACGTTGCACGGGCCGGGTGCATCAGGACCGCACTGGTGGAGGATCGCGATGCGCTCGACCTCGGCGAACTCGATCTCGGGGAGCGAGTTGATCTGGCGCGCAAGCTCAGGGAGCAACTTCGGCGGCACGTCGCTGATGACCATCATTCCAGCGAGATCGGGCTGCAGGCGACCAGAGCGCTTGAACGCACGCTGCTCGAGCTGCTCGAGCTGCTCAGGCGTGCGGTTGATCCACTGGCGCACCGAAAGGTTGTTCGCCGCGAGGATGTGCGTGAACTCCGCCATCGACCCGCCGGAGAGGCTCGCAATCGAGAGCGCATCGATGCGCGGCGCGCGCGCGCGGACCTCGTCCTTGAACTTCAGGACAATGTTGCCCGTGTACCAAGCCTCGCCGGTCTTCGGATCGACTGGCAGATAGAACGCGCTGTCCGCAGGCTTGCGGACCAGTTTGCGTGGAAGGAACTGGTTCTTGTTTCCGCCGCCAATCACCGGGCCGTCGCCACCGCGCGGCGGGGCTGCCTGCGCAACGTGGCTTGACTCGAGGGCGAGGCCGAACAAAGTCGATCCGCTCAGGATCGTGGCGAGAAGGAAGCGGGGATTCATGCGGTGAACTCCAATGTCGGTTCGGTCCGTCGAGGACCGCGTCTAGAGAGCCTGTGAGTGTAACAGGAATCGAGAGGTCGGAGACAAGGTTCTCGGATTCTGGATTTTCGGATTCTGGGTATTCGGAGTCTGGCGTGAGGATTGATTCTGGGCGGCACCGCGCCCGACGGGGCCGGGGCGCGCGGATGTTCATCCACGGCCGCAAGGGGTCGGTGCGGCGCGATCGGATGCTCGGACTGCCGCGAGTGCGAATCGGCCGACAGTCAAGAGGCTCTCTATACGCACCCTTCCGCCGCGCGTGGCAGAAAACCACGAACATACGTCTTTGAAGGCACTTTCACCGGGTGCCCAAGCCCTGGTTTGGACCTCCACCCGATTCGTGGACACCCCGAACCGGCGGGACTGGAAAGCACCTGTCCGACGAATCGGTCCTCCCAAGCGCTCGGTCCGACCCACTGAGGTCGCTTCACGGCCTCGCCGGTCACCGGCTCGCGGCGGCTTCGGCCGTTCGACCGATGTCTCGACGAAAAAAAGCCCCTTCGAAACGGATGCGCGAGGCGGCGAGCGACGCCAGCTCCGAGGCTCGGGCGACGTCGCTGGCAAGCGCGGTCACGCCCAGCACGCGACCGCCGTTCGTGACCACTTTCCCGCCCTTGCGGGCGGTGCCGGCGTGGAAGATGACGATTTCCTCGCCCGGGTTGCGCTCGACCGACTTCGCCTCCTCGAGGCCCTCGATCTCGAGACCCTTCGGATAGCTGCCGGGATAGCCCTTGGAGCACACCACGACGCAGCAGGCCGCGCGCGAGTCGAAGGAGAGCGCGACCTCGTCGAGCTGTCCGGTCGCCGTCGCCCAGCACAACTCGACGAGATCTCCACGCAGGCGCGCCATCAGCGGCTGCGTCTCCGGGTCACCGAAGCGCGTGTTGAACTCGAGCACCTTCGGGCCTGCGGGGGTCAGCATGAGTCCGGCGTAGAGCACGCCGCGGAACGGGATATCCATGCGCTTGAGCGCATCGACGGTCGGTACGAGCACGTCCCTCTCGACGATGCGCAGAAGCTCGGGCGTCGCGCGCGGCGTCGGGCAGAAGGCGCCCATGCCGCCTGTGTTCGGCCCAGTGTCGCCTTCGCCGACGCGCTTGTGATCTTGCGCCGGATCGAGGATCCAGAAGCTGCGGCCGTCACAGAGCGCGAGCACGCTGACCTCCGGGCCTTCGAGAAGGTCCTCGACGAGGACGGTCGTACCGGCATCGCCGAAGACTTTGCGGACGAGGCAATCCTCGACGGCCTTGCGCGCCTCCGCCACGGACTTGCACACGACCACGCCCTTGCCGGCGCAGAGCCCCGTCGCCTTCACCACGCAGCCATCGACTCGGGTTTCGATGTAGGCGAGCGCCTGGTCGATGTCCGTGAACACCCGGCCATCGGCGCTGGGAACGCGCGCGGCGCGCATCACCTGCTTGGCGAACGCCTTGTCCCACTCGAGCTGGGCGCCGGCGCGCGAGGGCCCAAAGACCACGCGGCGCGGGGGATCCGACAGTTTGGTGGCCATGTCGGCCGCGAGCGGGGCCTCGGGGCCGATCACGACGAGCGACACGTTCTCCCGCTCGCACCAGCGCGAGAGCCGGAAGGCGTCGTTGGTCGGCTCCGGGCAAACCCGGCCGATCTCGAGGATTCCGGCGTTTGCATCCGCCTCGACCCAGAGCGTCCCCAGCCGGACGCTCTTCGAGAGCCGCCACGCCAGTGCGTGTTCGCGGCCGCCGGTGCCGAGGAGGAGGACATTGACCTTGTCGGGACAGCGCAGTTTGCTCATGGGTGGGGACACTCTACCCGTGAACCGTGCTAGATTGTCGGCCCCACTGGGATCCACATGATGCTCCGCGATCGACTCTCCTTGCGTTTCCTGACGTCCGCACCCGCCGTGTTCGCCCGGCTCCTCGCCGTCGGAGCGCTGCTCCTGACGCCGGCCGCGACCGCCCAGTCGACCGAGCTGCTCGACAAACTCAACGAGCCGTGGCGGCGATTGTCCGAGACGTCGCGAAGTTCGACCCGACTCTTCACCGCCTACCTCGACATGACGGCGCCGCCGGCTGAAGTCGGCCCCGACTTCAACCACACCACGATCTGGCCCGGCATGGAGAACTGGGACGCCGTGAAGGGCTGGGCGGCCGAGAACAGCAACATGGGCAAGGCGCTCCTCGAGGTCCAGGTGTGCGAGGTGCTCGGCGTGCCCTACGGCACCGATGGCGTCGATCCGCGGTTCGTCGAGCGTGGACTCGTCGCGTTGATCGCGCCGGAAGGCGACCTCACGCGCACGAAGTTCCCGTATCTCAAGGCCATCGAGACGATCAGCGCGTACGCCTCCGCCGAGATGTACCGGCTGTGCGAAGAGGGCAAGTTCGACGAGGCCTTCAAGGTTGGTGTCGCGAACCTGCGGGTGCTCCGCCAGGCGTGCGACGCGCAGATGTACGACGAGAAGTTCGCGGCGATGACGCTGCTCGCCGAAGCGATGTCCGTTCACCGCGACGTGATCTACTCGTATCGGTCGAAGCTCTCGCTCGATGTCCTTCGCCAACTGTCCATGAAGGAGTACCCGTTCCTCAAGCCGAGGGACGACCAGCGCCTCAAGCGCATCGCGATGCCCGAGGGCGACCTCTGGCTTGCGACCGACCTCCTCGGCTCGGTCTTCGACGACAGCGGGCAGGTGGACGGCGAGAAGTTCAGCAAGACGTTCTCTGACATGCAGGCCCGTAGCGCCCCCATGACCGGCTTCGGCGCCGTGAAGCGCTGGGAACGCGTCGCCGGCGTACACGGTTCGCTCGAGGCGAGCACGGTGAAGCTGAACGCGATCTACGACGACTGGTGGCGCCGCTGGCGCATGCGCGGCTACGACCCGCTCATGTCGCTGCCCACCGAGCTCTCGGTCGTGAATCCCGTGAAGTACGCGGCTGTGGTGTTCGCGGCGCGCGACATCGAGGAACTCTTTGTGCTCCGTCGTCGCCTCGTGGCCGAGTTCTGCGGCCTCGTCGTCGGCAGCGGCATCACGGCCTACCGTGCGCAGTTCGAGGATTGGCCGAGGGCCGTGAAGATGGCCTACACGCAGTTCTTCCCCAAGCGCTTCGACTTCGACCCGTATGACCGCGGATACGGCAGCATGGAGTACGTGTACCTGGGGTCGCGCACGCGCGGCATCGAGACGGCGACCGATCGTGTTGAGGTCTCGGGTTGCCTGCTCTTCGCACGCAACGGCGACAACACCTTGAACGATGCGACGCAGCACCTCGAGGCCGGCCAATCGGGCGACTTCGTCCTGTGGCCGCCGATCCGAGCGGTGCTCCGCGGTCAGGGTGAGTGAAGCGCGAAGGCGCCGATTGGAAACGGAGAATCAATGACTGCTTCGAACGCTGCCGGTGCCGACTCCGTTGAGAAACTCGTGGTGATCGGCTCAGGGCCCGCCGGATGGACGGCCTGCATCTACGGTGCACGTGCGAATCTCGCTCCCCGTGCGATCATCGGCGTCCCGGCGTCGAATCCCGCGCCTGTGCTTCCAGGTGGCCAGCTGATGCTGACCACCGAGGTGGAGAACTACCCCGGGTTCCCGCACGGCGTGTCCGGGCCCGAGATGATGGATCTCTTCCGCAAGCAGGCCGAGCGCTTCGGGACGCGGATCACCGACGCGGACGTCGTTCGCTGCGACTTCACCCAGAAGCCGTTCGTACTCGAGACGAGCGAGGGCGAGACGGTGCGGGCCCATGCGGTGGTCATCGCGACCGGAGCCACGGCGAACTGGATCGGACTCCCGAACGAGATCCGCCTTGCGATGAACGGTGGCGGCGTGAGCGCGTGCGCTGTGTGCGACGGCGCGCTTCCGGTCTACCGCGATCAGCCGCTGGCGGTCGTGGGCGGCGGTGACACGGCGATGGAGGAGGCGAGCTACCTCACGAAGTTCGCCTCGAAGGTGTATGTGATTCATCGTCGCGACTCGTTCCGTGCGTCGAAGGCGATGCAGGCGCGCATTCTCGAGAGCCCGAAGGCGCAGCCCGTGTGGAACTCGGTCGTGGTCGACGTGCTCGGCAAGGATTTCATCGAGGGCGTGCTTCTCGAGAACGTTGTGACCAAGGAGCGGACGACGCTTCCGGTCCGCGGGCTGTTCATCGCGATCGGTCACTCGCCGGCGACGAAGTTCCTGCAGGGAACGGGCCTCGAGTTCGACGAGAAGGGCTACATCGCGCTACGGACGCGCACGAGCCATACGAACATCGACGGCGTGTTCGCGGCGGGCGACGTGGCCGATTCGACCTACCGTCAGGCGATCACCGCGAGCGGCATGGGCTGCCAGGCCGCAATTGACGCCGAGCGCTGGCTGGCCGAGCGCGGCGTGCATTGACTCCGCAGCGAAGCTGCGGAGTCAATCGTGGTTTGAGCGGCGGCTGCTCGCGGCAGCCGCCTTTGGCGTGTTCGGCACCAGAGCGAGCGAAAGCGAAGCGAGTCGCGAGCGCTACATCAATCTCGCGGCAGCCGCCTTTGGCGTGATGAGCACCAAAGGGAGCCGCCGCAGCGGCGACCGCTCAAACCACCAGTCGCGAGCGCCGGAAGTCACGCCGCGGCCGCTCAAATCACGCATCCGGCGCAACCCGCGTCATGATCTTCGCCACCACGCAGTCGCCCCAGACATTCACGACCGTACGCGACATGTCGACGAGGCGATCGACGCCGATGATCACGCCAATCGCCGCGATCGGAAGCGGCTCGATTCCGCGGCCCGCGATGGTCGAGTTGACCGCCGTGATGACGATGACCATCGTCACGAGCCCCGCGCTCGGGATGCCCGCAGCCCCGATCGCGGCGAGGACGCTGGTGACGACCACCAGCAGGATCTCGGAGAACACGAGGTCGACGCCGAAGAGCTGGAACAGGAAGAGGACAACGACTGCCTCATAGAGCGCGGTGCCGTCCATGTTCATGGTGGCGCCGAGCGGCACGCAGAAGTTCGTCGCCCGCTTCGAGCAGCCGCCCTCGTTGATGCATGACTCGATCGTCACCGGAAGCGTGGCGTTCGAGCTCGAGGTCGAGAACGCCGTGAGGAACACGCGGCGCAGGTTCCACATGAGCCGCCAGCCGTTGCCGCCGCCGAAGGCCACGCAGTAGAGCGGCAGGATCACGAAGGCGTGGATCGCAAGTCCCGCGAGCGCGACGCCCATGTAGCCGAGGACGGGCGTGGCGATATTCTGAAGGCCGATCTTCGCGATCACAGCGGTCACGAAGAAGTAGAGCCCGATCGGTAGAAGCCAGAGCACCCAGCCTACGATCTTCATCACACCCTCAAGGAGCGAATGGAAGACGTCGAGCGCTGGCTTGCCGCGGTCGCCCGCCGCCGCAAGGCCGAGACCGAGGAGGATGGCCGCTGTGATCGCTGCCATCGTCGAGCCCTCGACCAAGTCCTTGAGCGGGTTGCGCGGGAAGATCTGCGACAGGATGTTGAGCCACGCGCCGCCGACTCCTGAACCCTGCGCATCCTGCATGCGTTGCGCTCGCGTCGGGTCGGCGGCGAACTCCTGCGTCGCCTGCTGCATGAGCGCGTCGCGCGTCTCGGGCGCGACACCGACGCCGGGGGCGAAGTACTCGATCATCGCGGCTCCGAGCGATGCCGCGATCAGCATGCTGAGGACGTACAGGACCACCGTTCCCAGTCCGAGCTTGCCGAGTTTCGAAGGGCCTCCGACCGAGGCGATGCCGCAGGCGACGCTGAGGAACACGATCGGGATGACGAGCATCTGCAGCGGACGCACCAGCAGGTAGTCGCCCGTGATCTGCCAGAACGCGCTCGGCGTGCCGCCTTGCGAGTGGATGAACTGCCCGGTGACGATCGCCGCGATGAGCGCCGCGAAGAGAAGCGTGGTCTGGATCGCAGCGCGTCTTGAGGATATCGCCATGGCGCGATGCTACCTCGCGCGAGGCGCGACGGCACCGACGCGGTCAGGCGGAACCGAGGTCACGCCTTCGCCGGCTCGGGCACCGTGGAGCGCACATGCGTTTCGACGAGCTGGTCCGGGTCGACCGGGCCAGGGGCCTCGGTCATGAGATCGGCGCCCGACTGCGTCTTCGGGAACGCAATCACGTCGCGGATGTTGTCCGTGCCCACGATGTGCATCACGAGCCGGTCGAGGCCGAACGCGATGCCACCGTGCGGCGGCGCACCGAACTTCAGCGCATCGAGGAGGAAGCCGAACTTGATCTTGGCGTCTTCCTGCGTCAGGCCGATCAGCTTGAAGACCGTCTCCTGGACCTTCTGGTCATGGATACGGATCGACCCGCCGGCGACTTCGCTGCCGTTGAGGACGAGGTCATACCCAGCGGAGAGACAGGCGCCCGGATTCGAGTCGAGGATCCCGAACTGATCTGGGTTCGGGCTCGTGAAGGGATGGTGGAGCGCCACCCAGCGCTTGCCTTCTTCGTCCCAGTCGAACATCGGGAAGTCGATGACCCAGAGGAAATTCCACTTGCCCTCGGGAACGATCTCGAGGTCGCGCGCGATCTTCTGGCGCAGCTCACCGAGCGTCTTGGTCGCGATGTCGTAGTGGTCGGCTGCGAACACGACGACGTCGCCCGGCACGAGGCCGAGCGCTGCGGTCAGTTCCGCGCGCACTGGCTCGAGGAACTTCGCCACACCGGTCTCGAAGCCGTTCGCGCCGAGCTTCGTGTAGGGGATGCCGCCCGCCTTGAAGGTCTTCGCGAACTCGCTGTAGCCATCGAGCGCCTTGCGGGTCAGCTTCTCGTTCGGCGCGGGCACCCGGATCGCCTTGACGACGCCGCTGCGTCCCGCGCGCGTCTTGCCGAGCGCGTCCTTGAAGACGCCAAACTCGGTCTTCGCGGCGATC
>JBIKXP010000164.1:0-7530 GCA_044355685.1 Phycisphaerales bacterium | reverse complement strand
GGCGTCAAACCCCCCCGACCCAGTGCGCATTGTTTACGGCGTGGACTACCGGGGTATCTAATCCCGTTTGCTCCCCACGCTTTCGTCCCTCAGCGTCAGGACGAGCCCAGCGACCTGTCTTCACCTTCGGCATTCCGATAGATATCTACGCATTTCACCGCTCCACCTATCGTTCTGATCGCCTCTACTCGCCTCAAGAACTGCGGTTCGCCGAGCAGTTCCACGGTTGAGCCGTGGTATTTCACTCGACGCCTGCAGTCCCGCCTACGGACCCTTTAAGCCCAGTGATTCCGATTAACGCTCGCACCCTCTGTATTACCGCGGCTGCTGGCACAGAGTTAGCCGGTGCTTCCTTTGGGTATGGTCATTGTGTTCCTAGACCCTGACAGTGGTTTACACCCCGAGGGGCTTCATCCCACACGCGGCATTGCCCCGTCACGCTTTCGCGCATTGCGGAAGATTCGTTACTGCAGCCTCCCGTAGGAGTCCGGGCAGTGTCTCAGTCCCGATGCGGCGGGCCGTGCTCTCACACCCGCTACCCGTCTTAGCCTTGGTGAGCCGTTACCTCACCAACTAGCTGATAGGAGATTCCCCGCTCCCAGAGCGTAAACTTTGCTCTTTCGAGATCATCAGGTGTTAGCCATCGTTTCCGATGGTTATCCCTGACTCCGGGGTACGTAGGAATCTATTCCTCGCCCTTTCGCCACTCGTGTATTGCTACACGCGTTCGACTTGCATGTTTTAGCCATGCCGCCAGCGTTCAATCTGAGCCAGGATCAAACTCTTCAAGAAGTTGTGAGCAGCTTGCGCTGCATACCGTTGAAGGTTTGCCCAGCCAAACCGACGAAGTTCATATGAAGTTCGTCGGCCGGTCGTTCTCTTGGTTCCATTCACTTACGTGCCAAGAGCGGTGGACGGCAAATCCACCGATTTTTGATGAACATCACTACCAGCCGGAGTCTTGCGACCCGGACTGACAGCGATCACTGGAATTGATCATTGTCTTTGGCATCACGGAGGATGTTCATCTGCCGCCACTGTGGTGGCGGCGATTTGCGCTCGAGTTGCTGGCCGTGCCAGGCAACCTGCGCGAAACATCCTCGCGGCGTTCCAACTGCTGACTTGTCAAAGAAACCGCGGCGAACCGCGTCCCGCAACGAAACCGTCGCGGGTCGAGGAGTGTAACGAAATCACAATTCGTGTCAACCCACTGGCCCACTTTCGCGCCTCGAATCGAAATTCTGCGCGAAGAAAGGGCTTTCCGCGACCGAGAACCCGATCCCTCAAATCGGAATTCGTCCGAGAATGTGTAATCCTCGAAGCCTTGGTTCGATAATGATATCGAAACACGCCCTTGAGGGCCATCCCGACGCTCTCCCGCAGGACTCACAGCCACTTATCCACAATCTACCGACTCCGATGCCCGGCAACGCCGAACCGGGCCCCACTTCGGTGCGGCGGGTCCACCGCCGCGCAGCAGGCTACAACCACCTGACGTGCGCCCGCCCTCCGCAGCACCGCTGCCGCCTCGGAGCATGTGCCGCCAGTCGTTCGCACGTCGTCGATGAGGAGGACCGTCGCTCCGCGGACTTCGACGTCGTCTGCGCGGCTGCGCGTCAGCGCGCTCCACAGTCTGGCAAGACGCGATGCCCGCGTTCGACATGCGAAGCGGCCACCGCGTGCCGTGCGCGTGTCGCGTCCGGAGCCGGTCTGACGCGCGAACAACCGTGCGACGAGCAACGGCGCCACGGCGACACGCAGCTCGCGCCCCGCAGCTTCCGCGAGACATGCGCCGTGATCGATGCCGCGCAGTACGCGCCGACACCAATGCGTCGGAACGTACGTGACGACGTCTGGCTCTGGCTGCAGTCCAGCGTCGATCGCGTCGCGCACCTGTCGCCCGAGCTCTGCGCCGAGGGTCAGCGCCATCGCACGCCACGCCCTGCGCTTGATCGCCGGCGTCCACTGCGACAGCGGCGGCGCGTAGCGCCCGAGCCGCACCAGTCCATCCCACGCAAGTCGTCGGCCCCGGCAGTCGGCGCAGCCCTCGCGGACGTGTTCGAACGGCGCGCGCGAGGTACCGCACCTCGGGCACGCGGCGTCGAGCGGTTCGCGAACCCATCCCGCCGCCGCGAGCATCGCATGCGGATCGGGCATCCGGCTTCCGAAGAGCGAGTGCTCGAGCCCTCGCAGTAGCCGCGCGCGCCGCGCAGCCCGCTCCGATCTGCGTCGATCGTGGTACCGCCCGCGCGCGACGTCGCTCGCGTGGCGCAACGCACGCACTTGACCCCTGTCCTTCATCATGCACCTCCTGCGAGACGCGAACATACGGGCCGCTCGCCTGCGACCGCGAACAGTGCGTCCATTTACAGCAAAAAGACGAAAGCGCACGCCATGCGCGTGCGCCTTCGTGGATCAGCATCGTCGGTGCCGCGGCCGGTGGGCGGGACGCGTCCGGCGCGGGGTCGGCCGGGCCTTACTTCGCGGCCATCATCTTGCGAAGCACCGTGTTGAGGATGCCGCCGTTTCGGTAGTACTCGACCTCGACGGGCGTGTCGACGCGGCAGAGCGTCTCGAACTCGACCTTCGAGCCGTCGGCGCGGATCGCGACGACCTTGATGTGCTGGCGCGGCTTGAGGTCAGACGGGATGTGGACATCGAAGGTTTCGTCACCCTTCAGGCCGAGCGTGTTCCGGTCCTGCCCCGCGAGGAAGGTGAGAGGCATGACGCCCATGCCGACGAGGTTCGAGCGATGGATGCGCTCGAAGCTCTCGGCGATCACGACCTTCACGCCGAGGAGGAAGGTGCCCTTCGCGGCCCAGTCGCGCGACGAACCCATGCCGTAGTCCTTGCCGGCGAGGACGACGAGCGGGATGTTCTTCGCCTTGTAGTTGACGCTCGCGTCGTAGATCGGCTTCACGGCGCCGTCGGTGAAATCGGTGGTGACGCCACCGGTCGTACCGGGCGCGAGTTCGTTCTTGATGCGGGTGTTCGCGAAGGTGCCGCGGGTCATGACGCGGTCGTTGCCGCGGCGCGATCCGTAGCTGTTGAACATCGCGGGGGCGACGCCATTCTCGACGAGGTACTTGCCTGCGGGGCCGTCCTTCTTGATGTCGCCCGCGGGCGAGATGTGGTCGGTCGTGACCGAGTCGCCGAGCTTTGCGAGGCAGCGCGCGCCCTTCACCGAGGTGATCGTGCCCGCCTCCTTCTTCATCTCGACGAAGAACGGCGGCTCCTGGATGTAGGTCGACTTCGCGTCCCACGAGTACATCTCGCCGCCGCCGGTCGCGATCTTCTGCCAGGCGTCCGAGCCCTTGAAGACATCGGCGTACTCCTTCTCGAACTGGGCGCGCGTGACGAACTGGTGCACCGCGTCCTCGACTTCCTTCGCGGAGGGCCAGATGTCCTTGAGGTAGACGGGCTTGCCGTCCTTCGTGGTCGCGATCGGTTCCTTCTGGAGGTCGATGTCGACGGTGCCCGCGATCGCGTAGGCGACGCAGAGCGGCGGCGAGGCGAGGTAGTTCGCCTTCACGTCCTGGTGGACGCGCGCCTCGAAGTTGCGGTTGCCGGAGAGGACGCTTGCAACGGCGAGGTCGCCTTCCTTGATCGCGGCGCCGATGTGGTCGGGAAGCGGGCCGGAGTTCCCGATGCAGGTGGTGCAGCCGTAGCCGACGGTGTTGAAGCCGACGGCGTCGAGCGACGCGGTGAGGCCCGCGGCGTTCAGGTACTCGGTGACGACCTTCGAGCCCGGCGCGAGCGAGGTCTTGACCCAAGGCTTGCGCGTGAGGCCGAGGGCGGCGGCCTTCTTCGCGACAAGGCCCGCGCCGATCATCACGCTCGGGTTCGAGGTGTTGGTGCAGCTCGTGATCGCGGCGATGACGACCGAGCCGTGCTTCAGCTGGAACTCGTTGCCCTCTGGGTCGCGCACGCTGACGCCGTCGGCGGCGGTCATCGTGGTGGCGTTCGGCGCGGCGGCGTTCGGGCCCTTGTTGTAGATCTTGCCGAGGTCGCGGCGCCAGTTCGACTGCATGTCGGTGAGCGCGACGCGGTCCTGCGGACGCGCGGGGCCGGCGAGCGACGGCACGATGGTCGAGAGGTCGAGGACGAGTTCGCTCGAGTAGACGACCTTCGAGTCGTCCTCGCGCCAGAAGCCGTTCTGCTTCGCATAGGCCTCGACTGTCTTGACGAGGCCTTCGGGGCGGCCCGAAAGCCGCATGTACGCGAGCGTCTGCTCATCGACGGGGAAGAAGCCGATGGTGGCGCCGTACTCGGGCGCCATGTTGGCGATCGTCGCGCGGTTCGCGAGCGGCATCTCCGCGAGGCCGGGGCCGAAGAACTCGACGAACTTGTTGACGACGCCGTGCTTGCGCAGCATCTCGGTGGCGCGCAGCACGAGGTCGGTGGCGGTGACGCCTTCAGGGAGCTTGCCGACGAGCTTCACGCCGACGACCTCGGGAATCAGCATGTAGATCGGTTGACCAAGCATGACGGCTTCGGCCTCGATCCCGCCCACGCCCCAGCCGACGACGCCGAGGCCGTTGATCATGGTGGTGTGCGAGTCGGTGCCGACGAGGGAGTCGGGATAGAGGACGCCGTCCTTCTCCCACACGACCTTCGCGAGGTACTCGAGGTTGACCTGGTGGACGATGCCCGTCGCGGGCGGAACCACCGAGAAGTTCGAGAACGCGCCTTGGCCCCACTTGAGGAACTCGTAGCGCTCCATGTTGCGCTCGAACTCCTTCTCGCCGTTGATCGTGAGCGCGACCTTCGAGCCGAACGCGTCGACCTGCACCGAGTGATCGATGACGAGATCGCACGGAACCAGCGGATTCACCTTCTTCGGGTCGCCGCCGAGCCGCTTCATGGCCGCGCGCATCGCGGCGAGGTCGACGATGCACGGAACGCCCGTGAAGTCCTGCAGCACCACGCGGCCCGGCATGAACGGAATCTCGTTCTCGCCGACGTTGCGGGCGTCGTAGCTCATCAGCGCCTTGAGATGCTCCTCGGTCACGATGAAGTCGTCGAAGTTCCGCAGGCAACTCTCGAGGAGCACGCGGATCGAGATCGGGAGCTTGCGGAAGTCGCCGAACTTCGCGAGGGCGTCGAGGCGGTAGTAGTGCTTCGCGCCGTACGGGGTGTCGAGCGAGGTGCGGGCGCCGTAGCGATCGTGGGTGGTCGTCATGGTGGATTGCGGGGAAAGAGGTCCTGTCGAAGCCGAGTCGCCGAGTATAGAGCGCGGCGCGGCGCGCGATCAGGCTGCGGGATTCGCATGGTTTTCGGTCGTTTCCGCAGGGTTCGCGCGTGGCATCGCCCACGGAAGCGCAAGGAGCGGCGGAAGGCCGACCGCGATCGAGAGCAGGAAGAAGCCCGGATAGCCGAGCGCTTCGACGAGGAGGCCGCTCGTCGAGCCGACGAGTGCGCCCGCGAGGAACATGAGCCCCGAGAGAATCGCGTACTGCGCGGCTGCGAACCGCGGCTCGCAGAGCGTCATGAAGTAGGCGACGAACGCGGCGCTGACGAGGCCGTTCGAGAGGTTTTCGACGACGACGACGCCAGCGAACGCCGGCAGCGACTTGCCCGTCGCGACGAGCACGAGGTAGCCGGCGTTCGACGCGACCTGCAGGATGCCGAAGGCGACGAGCGCACGGAAGAGTCCGAAGCGCTTCACGCAGATGCCGCCGATGATCGCGCCGACGATCGTCATTCCGAAGCCGAGCAGTTGGCGGATCGTGCCAATCTCGGCGATGTCGAAGCCGAGTTCCTGCCGGAGGAACGGCATGGTCATGCGGTTGCCGAGGAGATCGGGCAGGCGAAAGAGCAGCGCGACGAAGAGAACGATCCCAAGCCGCGGCCCGAGCGCGCGCGCGAAGGACGCGAGCGGGCCGATCACGGCGTCCGCGAGCGTCTCGGGCGGCCGGCGCTTTGGAGGCTCGGGCGCGAGGAGCGCGGCGCCGACGCCAACGAGCATCGCGGCGCCACCTGCGCCGACGGCGACCTTCCACGCGAGCGCCTTCGCGGCCGCATCGCCTTCGGGCCCGAGCAAGAGCGCGATCTTTCCGTGCAGCATGAGAATGGCCGCGCCGATCGTGACGAACGCCACGCGGTAGCCGAGGACGAAGGCGCTCGCGGCCGGACCTTCCTCGCCACCACTTGCGCTATCGGTGCGGTGCGCGTCGACGGCTGCATCGAGCGTGGCGGAGAGGAACGCGATCGCAAGCCCGGCGATGGCCGCAGGAAGCACCGGCGAATCCGCAGCGGATGGCCCGACCCACGCGAGCAACGCAAACGCGCCGACAAGCAGCGTGCAGAGCAGCGCGATCCAGCTGCGCCGCAGGCCAAGCCACGCGAAACCCGGCGCGGCGAAACGATCAAGTAACGGCGCCCAGAGAAGCTTCAACCCGTACGGGAGCGTGATGAGCGCAAGCAGCCCGATGTCGGCAGGCTTGAATCCGAGATCCGAGAGCCACGCGGACAGCGTGTCGTTGACAAGCACATTCGGCAGGCCGCTTGCGAAGCCAAGCACGCCGATCGCGGCGATCAGCCTTCCGCGCGCCGCGCTCAGATCGCACCGCCCATCGAGATCATGCGCAGCTCGATCTTGGTGCCGGTGACGACGTGGCCCGCGGGCACGCTCTTCGTAAGGAACACGCCGCCCGCGATCACGGAACCCTTCCCGATCACCGTGTCGCCACCAAGAATCGTGGCGCCCGCGTAGACGACGACGTCGTCCTCGAGCGTCGGATGGCGCTTGTAGCCGCGGCGCATCGAGCCGTCTGACTCGCGTTCGAAGCTCTTCGCGCCGAGCGTGACGCCCTGGTAGATGCGGCAGCGGCTTCCGATGGTCGCGGTCTCGCCGATGACGACGCCGGTTCCGTGGTCGATGAACACGGCGTCGCCGAGCCGCGCCCGCGGATGGATGTCAATGCCGGTCTCGCGGTGGGCGTACTCGGACATCATGCGCGGAAGCAGCGGAACGCCGAGAAGGTCGAGGGCGTGCGCGAAGCGATGGACGAAGAGCGCGCGCACGCCGGGATAGCAGACGACGATCTCGAGCTCGCTCTGGGCAGCAGGATCGCCTTCGAACGCAGCGCGGATGTCGAGCGAAAGGCGGGCTGCGATCGAGGGGATCTGCGTGAGAAAGCCCTGCAGCCGCGATCCCGCGTCGTGCAGGCCCTGACAGGCGAGCGCGGCGCGGATCAGCTCGCCAAAGTCATGCGCGATCTGCGTGGAGAGGGCGTCGCCGCCCGTGCCGGCGGGGCGCAGCGCCGGAAACACCAAGGCCCGGAGCGACTCGATCGCCGCGATCATCTGCCGCTCGGACGGAGGCGTGACGTTCGAGACCTGCTCGGCGAGCGCCGCGAGTTGCCGGATGCTGTCGTCCTTCGGTCGGGTGTCCACGGGGCGCAAGATACACGGCTAGGTTCTGTCTGACGGATCGGCCGGGCTTCAATCCGCGCGGCATCCCGGCTGGCCATGATTCGTCTTCGTCGGGTTCAACTCACTGTATCGCGTGGTTGGATCATTGGGGAT
>JBIKXP010000021.1:0-25180 GCA_044355685.1 Phycisphaerales bacterium | reverse complement strand
ACCCGGCGCGGGCGGCTGCCGCCGTGATCGCGCGCGCCGCATCGGGCGAGGGACTGTCGAACGCGCAGCTCGACCAGATTGCCGGCTAGGTTCTGTCTGACGGATCGGCCGGGCTTCAATCCGCGCTGCATCCCGACTGGCGGCGTCGGGTTCAACTCACTGTATCGCGTGATTGGATCATTGGGGATACAGCTTCGTTTCCCCTCCTTGCCAGCCGGGCGCCGATGCGGATTTCGGGCCATCGGCGATCCGTCAGACAGAACCTAGGTTCTGTCTGTTGGCAGATGCGGTGAACCGCCGCGCGCCGCGCACACACCCGTACTGCGATTTCGTAAACTCTCGCGCTGTCGGGCCAACTGTGTTCGTTCCCGAGACGCCGATGCATCTCGGTCCGCAGTCCCGCATGCACGTGATGTCGACGTGGGCGTTCGCCTTCAGCGTGTGCTGACACGCACAGAGGAGATTGAAACATGGTGCTGCTTCAGGCTTCGGCCGAGGGAATGCTGTTCATGATCGCGCTTGCCGTCTTCGGAGGCATCGCGTTGCTCGGGCTTCTCTACTTCATCGTCACGCGATGGATCGTCAACGTCGGCTCGAGCGAGATCGTGATCACCGAGCGGCGCTTCTCCGGGAAGCGTCTGCCGGCAGGCCGCGCGTTCGCCGCGAATGGAGAGGTCGGCATTCAGGCGGCCTATCTGGCGCCTGGCCTGCACGTCATCCCGTGGCCCTTCATGCGCGTGGTCGGCAAGTTCCAGTTCGTCACGATCGCCCCGGATGAACTCGGTGTGATCACGGCGACCGACGGCGAGCCGATGCCTTCGGGCCGCATCTACGCCGAGGACAAGGCGGGCGGCTCGCACGACAACTTCCAAGATCCGACGGCGTTCCTCAACAACGGCGGCATCCGCGGCAAGCAGCTGCGGTTCCTCACGAACGGAACCTTCAAGATCCATCCGCTCCTCTTCCGCGTCGACAAGATCAAGAAGACGGTCGTGCCCCAGGGTGCGATCGGCGTCGTCACCGCGGCGGACGGCATCGCCCTCGAGCAAGGCCAGCTCCTCGGCAAGTCGGTCGAAGGTCACGACAGCTTCCAGAAGGCCGAGATCTTCCTCACGAAGGGTGGCCAGAAGGGCCCGCAGATCGAGTTCCTTCGCCCCGGAACCTACAACATCTTCGCCGACATGTTCCAGGTCGAGCTGCACGAGGCCGTCGCGATCCGCGAGGATCAGATCGGCATCGTCGAGGCGCGCGACGGGCGGCCGATGTCGAAGGAAGACGTGGTCGCGCCGACGCCGGACGTCGGCAAGCACAACAGCTTCCAGGATGGCCAAGCGTTCCTGAGCAGCGGCGGCTTCCGCGGACCGCAGGAGGCCGTGCTGCGGCCTGGCACCTACTACGTCAACCCGTACCTGTTCTCGGTGGTTGGCGCACCGCTCACGGTCGTCAATCAGGGCGAGGTCGGGGTGCTGATCTCGAACATCGGCCGGGATCCCGCCGCGCTCGGAGTCGATGGCGACGCCCTTCCATCATCGTCGTTGGCGCGGCGTCCCGAGGATCCCGAGGAAGTTCGCGTCGACCGCGGCATCCGCACGCGCCACGTGGTGCCCGATGGTTTCCGTGGCATCCAGCGCAATGTGCTCGGGCCCGGCAAGTACAACATCAATCCACGCGCGTTCACGGTGATTCCGATCCCGACCACGACGCGCTCCGTCGAGTGGGGCGGATCCTCGCGTGGCGAGCACTTCGATCCCTTCATGGTGGTCTCGCACGACGGCTTCGAGATGAAGGTCGAGGTGCGCTGCCAGTACCGCATCCTCCCCGAGAACGCGCCGTATGTCGTGCAGAAGCTCGGCTCGATCGCCGACCTCGAGGCGAACGTGATCCACCCGCAGATCGACGGCATCTTCCGCGCGCAGGTGTCGAAGTCGCCGGCGATCTCGTACCAGCAGAACCGCGCCGAGGAGCAGACGGCCGCCGAGCGCGCCGTGCGCGAGGATCTCTCCGGCTACAAGGTCGAGGTGGTGTCGGTCATGATCACCAACATCCACCTGCCCGAAGCGCTGATGAAGACAACCCAGGAGAAGAACCTCGCCGAGCAGCGCAAGTCGATGTTCGACGCGCAGGAGCAGGCCGAGAAGCGCCGCATCGAGTTCCAGAAGACGAAGGCGCAGGCCGATCAGCAGGATTCGCTCATCAAGGCCGAGGTCGGCATTCAGATCGCGCGTCACGAGGCATCGCAGGCCGAGGAGCGCGCGCGCGGCACCGCGGCGCAGATCCGCATCCAGGCCGAGGCGGAGGCGAGCCGTGACAAGCAGATCGGCGACGCCGAGGCGGCGGTCATTCAGGCGAAGGGCGAGGCGCAGGCCGAGGCGTATCGCAAGCAGGTCGAGGCGCTCACGGCGCAAGGCGTGACCATGGTCGAGGTGACCAAGTCAATCGCGAACGCTGGCCTCAAGATCACCCCGGATGTGGTGGTCGGCGGTGGCGGTGCGGGCGACTCGAACGGCGGGCTCGTGCAGTTGCTTCTTGCGAACATGGTGAGGGAGCAGCGATTGCAGGTTCCGGTGGTCGCGGGCGCACCCGCCGAGCCGAAGCGCTGATCGTCGGGCCCTGAGCGGAATCTGGGCGCTGCATCCGAGCGCCGTATCCGGGCGCGCTATCCCCGCAAGGAATCTTCTGATTTCCCGGGGCGTCTGTTCGCGTTGTCCGCGCAAGCGCCCAGCGGGGGCGTTGCTGCGGGTGGGCCCGGTTTCCGCTAGACTCCGCTTCCGCCTCTTGTAGAAGGATGAGCGCCATGATCACCCGACGAATCCTCTCTGTTCTGGCCCTGACCACGCTCCTCGCGCCCGCCGCGGCGTTCGCTCAAACCGATGCCGCCAAGAAGCCGGATGCAGCGATGAAGCCGGATGCGGCCAAGGGTGGCAACGATGGAATCATCAAGATTGTCTCGAGCCTCCCGCGCACCGGCAGCGCCAACGCCCAGACCACCAGCATGGTGAACGGGATCCGCATGGCCATCACGGAGGTTGGCGGCAAGATCGGCTCGCGCGAGATCGTGTACGAGGACTGGGACGACGCCAGCCCGCAGCGTGGCAACTGGGATCCCGCCGTCGAGGCGCAGAACGCAGAGAAGGCGATCGGCGACCCAACCGTGCTCGCATACATCGGCACCTACAACTCGGGCGCCGCGAAGATCTCGATGCCGAAGCTGAACGAGGCCGGCATCGTGATGGTGAGCCCCGCGAATACCGCGCCGAGCCTGACGAAGCCCGGCTTCGGCGAGGCGAACGAGCCCGCCGTCTACCGTCCCACCGGCAAGGTCAACTACTTCCGCGTCGTCCCGACCGACGACGTGCAGGGTGCGGTGGCCGCCGACTACGCCAAGGAGATTGGTGCGAAGAAGGTCTTCGTGCTGAACGACCGCGAGGTCTACGGAAAGGGCGTCGCCGGCGTCTTCGAGAAGCGCGCCCGTGAGATCGGCCTCGAGGTGGTCGGAGTCGACGGCATCGACCCGAAGGCCTCGAACTACAAGAGCCTCGTCACCAAGATGAAGCAGGTCGGCGCGGATCTCGTCTACTTCGGCGGCACGACGCAGACCAACGCCGGGCAACTTGCGAAGGACATCGTGGCGGGTGGCCTGCGCGCGAAGCTGCTGGTGCCGGATGGCTGCTACGAGAAGGCATTCATCGAGGCGGCGGGAAACCGTGCGCTCGAGGGGCGTTGCTTCATCACCTTCGGCGGCGTCGATCCGAAGCTCCTGACCGGCAAGGGCAAGGAGTTCTACGAGAGCTACAAGTCGACCTACGGCGGCGAGCCGGAGGGCTACGCGGTGTACGGCTACGAGGCGACGAAAGTCGTGCTCGCCGCCATGCAGCGCCTTCACGAGGCGGGCAAGCCCATCACGCGCGCCTCGGTGCTCGATGAAGTCAGCCGCACCAAGGACTTCACGGGCGCCCTCGGCACCTGGAGCTTCGATGCGAACGGCGACACGACCAACCGCACGATGAGCGTGAACACCGTCAAGGACGGCGAGTTCGTCACCGTGAAGGTCGTGAACTGACCCGCTGCGCCCGAGCAGTCTGAACGAGAGCAGGGGCCGCGCCTGATGACCGAGACCGAAGTCTTCCTCCAGCAGGTGATCTACGGCCTTTCCAATGGCATGATCATCGCCCTGGTGGCGCTCGGCTACACGATGGTCTACGGCATCGTCGAGCTGATCAACTTCGCCCATGGCGACGTGTTCACGCTTGGCGGATTCCTCGCGCTGACGATCGTCGGCGCGCTGGGCGCCGCCGCCATCATCGACACCGGCACTCTCGGCGACAGTTCGCACTGGCTGCTTCTCTTCAGCCTGGTGATCGGCGCAGGACTCTTCTGCGGAGGCCTGAATGTCGCGATCGACCGCGTGGTCTACAAGCCGCTCCGCCGGACTCCGAAGCTGACCCAGCTGGTGGCTGCGATCGGCGTCAGCTTCATCCTGATCAACGTGGCGCTCTTCTGGGGAGGCCTCCCGATGGACGTGCTCGGCGGTGGCAACGCCGCGGCAGCGCCCAAGGACTTCCCGGAGGTGCTCGAGGGCTCGAACCTCCTCGGCGAGGATTCGAACGTCGTGCTTCGGCTCGAGGACGTGGCGATCTTCGCGATCACCCTGCCGCTCATGCTGGGCCTCACGCTCTTCGTCAAGAAGACGCGGCTCGGCCGGGGCATGCGCGCGACGGCACAGAATCCCGTCGCCGCGAAGCTCATGGGCATCGACACCGACCGGGTGATCTCGGCCACGTTCCTGATCGGCGGATTCCTCGGCGGGGCGGCCAGCGTGATGTGGTCGGTCTACAACAACACGATCTCGTTCCAGATGGGTTTCCGTGCCGGAATGGATGCGTTCACCGCCGCCGTGCTCGGCGGCATCGGCAGCCTTCCTGGCGCCATGCTTGGCGGCATCCTCATCGGCCTGATCCGCGCGATGAGCGACCAGTACATCGCGACAGAGTGGACCAACGTCGTTGTCTTCAGCGTCCTGATCCTGATCCTCGTGTTCCGGCCGAGCGGACTCCTCGGCCTCAAGCAGCGGGAGAAGGTCTAATGGAGGCTGGCGCAGCCCGCGTTCCGCTCTTCTCGCGCGGCCAGTGCCTCGTGCTCGGGACGCTCGCGCTCGTGCCGCTCGTCGACTTCCTCCTGCCCTCGGTGCAGCTGAGCGCGCAGATGCGGACGGTGGTCGTCTTCGCGATCCTCGGCATCGGCCTCAACATCGTCGTTGGCTGGACAGGGCTCCTGAATCTCGGCATCGCGGCGTTCATGGCGGTCGGCGCCTATGCGTACGGGATCCTGACCTGCGAGATCTACCCCTTTCAGGTCGGCTTCTGGCTCGGAATCGTGCTTGCTGGCGCGATCGGTGCGCTGGCTGGCTTCCTGCTCGGCGCGCCGACGCTTCGCCTTCGCGGCGACTATCTCGCCATCGTCACGCTCGGCTTCGGCGAGATCGTGCAGGACGGCATCAAGAACCTCGAGCCGATCACGAAGGGCACCGAGGGCATCAATCCGCTTCCGACCCCGTGGCTTCCGTTCATCGACATCAGCCGCGAGACGCCGGTCGCGTGGTTCTTCGTCTATCTCGCGATCCTGGCCGCGATCGTCTTCCTCGCGCGGAACCTCGAGATCAGCCGCCTCGGCCGCCAGCTCTTCGCGGTGCGCGAGGATGAACTGGCCGCGCGCTGCATGGCGATCGAGCCGGACAAGGCGAAGCTGAAGGCGTTCGCGATGGGCGCCGCGCTTGCGGCGATCGCGGGCGCGCTGTTCGCCAGCGGACTTTCCTCGACCGGCGAGCCGGCGA
Source organism: Phycisphaerales bacterium (assembly GCA_044355685.1). GTDB lineage: Bacteria > Planctomycetota > Phycisphaerae > Phycisphaerales > SM1A02 > QWPT01. Next base: position 19,350 of record JBIKXP010000021.1, on the reverse strand, counting down.
ACTACGACTTCCAGGTCTCGATCCTCGCGCTCTGCATCGTGATCGTGGGCGGCATCGGATCGATCACCGGCGTCCTCGTTGGAGCGATCGTCATGGTCGGCCTGAGCAACGTGCTGCTGCCGAACCTCACGCAGGCGCTGCAGCGGAGCGGAATTGGCTCGACCGGCAGCGTCTTCGCTTCGCCCGACAACTACAAGTATCTCATCTTCGGCCTCGCGCTCGTCCTGATGATGCGCTACCGGCCCGACGGCATCGTCCATTCGCGCAAGGCGGTGCGGAGGTGAGCGCTCCGCTGATCTCGGTGGATCGCGTGACGATGCGATTCGGCGGTCTCACCGCCGTCAAGGACGTCTCCGTCGACGTCGTGCGCGGCTCGATCACGGCCGTCATCGGCCCGAACGGCGCCGGAAAGACCACGCTCTTCAACGCCATCACCGGCGTGTACGAGCCGACGGAGGGCGCGGTGCGGATCTCCGGCCGCGATCCGAGGCGCGCCTTGACGCGGGACGTCCTCGTCGGATGCGTGCTGACCGGAATTGCGACCGGCCTCGGGCTTGCGCTGCTCGCGCGCGTGGAGACGGTCTGGCAGAAGTCGATCCTCGATCTTTACGTGTTCCAAGAGGCTTTCCCGTGGGGCAAGGCCGTGGCCGCGTTCTTCGCGACGCTCTTCGGCGGCGGGTTCCTCGGAACGTGGCTGCCGATACTCGTTGGACTCTTGCTCGGCGCCGGCGGGCGTCTCGTGATCTGGTCGCGGACGCGCCGCACGCCCGACGTCGTGGCATCGGCCGGCGTCGCGCGAACGTTCCAGAACATCCGGCTCTTCCCCGAACTCTCGCTCGTCGAGAATGTGGTGGTGGGGATGGACCGGCGCCTGTCGGGAGGGATGCTTGGCTCGCTTCTCCGGCTCCCGGGCGCGATGCGCGAGCGCGCCTCCGCGCGCACAGACGCGATGCAGCTTCTCGCGTTCGTCGGACTCGCGGACAAGGCGGAGGATTCGGCGGGCAATCTCCCGTACGGCCACCAGCGACGCCTCGAGATCGCGCGCGCACTCGCATCGAAGCCCGACGTCATCCTCCTCGACGAGCCCGCCGCGGGCATGAATCCCACGGAGACCGTCGACCTCATGCGCCTCATCCGCGCGATCCGCGACAACGGCACCACCGTGGTGCTGATCGAGCACCACATGCGCGTCGTCATGGGAATCTCCGACCGGATCGCGGTGCTTCAGTACGGCGAGAAGATCGCGGAAGGCACTCCGGAGGCGATCAAGAACGATCCGCGCTGCATCGAGGCCTACCTCGGCAAGGAGGAACTCGGATGAGCGCTTCCGCCACCGGCGCGCAGCCGCTTCTCTCGGTGCGGGGCATCGTCGCCGGCTACGGGTCGGTCGAGGTGCTGCACCAGGTATCGCTCGATGTCCATCAGGGCGAGATCGTCACGTTGATCGGCGGCAACGGCGCGGGGAAGTCGACGACGCTCATGTGCGTCTCGGGCATCGTGCCGTTGCGCGGCGGCGAGATCCACTTTGCGGGCGAGCGGATCTCCGATCAGGCCGGCGGCGTACGCGCCGACAGACTGGTCGGCCGCGGACTCGTGCAGGTTCCCGAGGGGCGCCGCATCTTCCCGCGGATGACCGTGCTCGAGAACCTGATGATGGGCGCCTACGGCCGCGACGACCGCGACGCGATCGCGCGCGACCTCGAGCACGTCTACGCGCTCTTCGACATCCTCAAGCAGCGCTCGGCCCAGCTTGGCGGCACGCTCTCCGGCGGCGAGCAGCAGATGCTCGCGATCGGCCGCGCCATCATGTCGAAGCCGAGGCTCCTGATGATGGACGAGCCTTCGATGGGCATCGCGCCGCTGCTCGTGGCGCGCATCTTCGATGCGGTGCGCGAACTCAATCGCGAAGGCCTCACGATCCTGCTGGTCGAACAGAATGCGCGTGCCGCCCTGAAACTGGCGAAGCGCGGATACGTCCTCGAGACCGGCCGAGTCACGCTCACCGACGAGGCCGCGAAGCTCCTCGTCGATCCGCGCGTCCGCGAGGCATATCTCGGCGACTGAATACACGCCTCCCGCGGGCGAAGCGTGGCGAAACCGCGCGGGGCCGGTCGCTTCTGGCGCGCCATCGCTACCATGCGCGGATGCGCGAGTTCCGTCTTGATCCGAACCTGAAGCGGCTGAGCCTTGGCGAGTACATGCTGCCGCTCGGGGTGGCCGAGACCAGCCTGCGCGAGCCGACCCAGGGCTACACCGTGCGATTCCAGGAGGGAACGGAGGAGGAGCCCGACACCTACGTCTTCCACGCCGTGATGAGCCACGAGAAGGTTCGTCCGCTCGTGGATGCCGCCTTCAATCTGCTGCCGAAGGAGGTCACGCCGGTCGTCGAGATCGGTTCGCGCGACGCCTATCGAACCGTCGACATCTACCTCGGTGAAGAGCCGATGCCGCTCGTGGAGTTCCTGCGGACGTGGTACGAGTTCGAGGAGGTCCTGATCGAGGACGTCACCATCGGGGTGGGGGCGAATGCCGAGGAACCCTGGGTCGATGTGTTCGTCGACAGCTGGAAGGGGCTCCTCATCTCGGTGCCGACCGAGATGCGCGACGAAGTCGAGGCCTTGCTCGCGAGCCATGGATTGCGGGAGGTCACCGAGACGTGGGAGGACCGTCCGGCGTCGGGGGCGGACGAGAGCGAGATGCTGGTGACGCGCGACGTGCTCGAGATCCTCGACGATCACTCGCCCGACCTCGACGAACTGCTGCTTGTCCTGCGCGAGCGCTGGCTGCTCGAACTGAACGTCGATCGCGAGACGAATGTCGACGACGCGGGCCGGCATCTTGGCATGACGCTCTGGCACGCGATCGTGCTGGCGACGAGCTCGGAGGGGGAGGTTGACCGGGGTGCGTACATCTCGGTCTGGATGACCGCCGGCAGTCTCGCACAGGCCGAGGAACTCCTCGAAGATGCGCTCCTCGACCACCCCCAGTGGGTGTTCGAGTCGATCTACACGATGGACCGGGTCGCCTTCGACGATCGTCCGCCGTCGCTCTCGAGTCTTCCACCGACAAGACGCCGCGCCGCCGTCCACGAGCTCGACATTGAGCCATGGGGCGAGGAGCCGCCGCCGGGTCCCGGCGATAAGTCTGCGCGTCGTGGGCCCACGCCAAACGGGGGCGGCGGTGGCAACAACTGACGGGGCTGGCGGGTCCGAGGGCGAGACCAGTGCGCCCGGCGAACCGGGTTCGGCGCCGTGGTATGCGAACGGCCTGCGCTTCGACTGCACCCAGTGCGGGAACTGCTGCTCTGGCCCGCCTGGCGCTGTGTGGTTCAACGACGCCGAGGCCGAGGCGATGGCCAAGGCCGTCGGGGTCACGCTTCCCGAGTTCATCGAGCGTTACACGCGCCGGGTCGGCGGACGCCGCAGTCTGAAGGAACTCAAGATCGACGGACGCTTCGACTGCGTGTTTCTCGACCGCTCGACGCGGCCAGGCAAGGCGGGGTGCTCGATCTATCGGGCGCGTCCGGGCCAGTGCCGGACGTGGCCCTGGTGGCCAGAGGTGGTCGAGTCGCCGGAGGCCTGGGCGGAGACAAAGCGGCGGACCCCGTGCCCGGGCATGGACAGCGGTCGCGTCCATAGCCTCGTTGAGATCACGATCGGCCTGACCGGCGGCGGGTGAGGTTTGGTCGCGCCGACGTGACGGGGAGGCGGCATTCGGGACGCGGCATTCGGGACTTGGGGATTTGGGACTTGGGGATTTGGGACTTGGGGATTTGGGAGTCCGTCGCGTCGCTCATCCGGGTTGAATAGAGTGGCGCCATGAACTACCCGCCGCCTCCGCCTCCTCCCGCTTCGCCTCATGCGCCCGCGATCGATGCATCGACGGGCCGCTACTCCCTCGCCGAGTTCGTGCGTTCGCGCGCCCAGCGCGACCGCGGGCACGGCCTCTTCGAGCTCGAGAGCGAGCGAATGCTCGAGGTCAACCTCAACGGCGAGATGTGGACCAAGACCGGATCGATGGTCGCGTATCTCGGTGCCATCAAGTTCACGCGCGAAGGCGTGCTTGAGCATGGCCTCGGCAAGTTCCTGAAGCGCGCGGTCAGCGGCGAGGGTACACAGTTGACGAAAGCGCAGGGACAGGGCCGTCTCTACCTCGCCGATGAGGCGAAGAAGATCTCAATCCTCAAGTTGAACAACGAGGCCATCTTCGTCAATGGCAACGACGTGCTCGCGTTCGAGCCCTCGCTCAGGTGGGACATCACCATGATGCGCAGCATGGCGGGTATGTTCGCCGGCGGACTCTTCAACGTCCGCTTCGAGGGCGCGGGCATGCTGGCCATCACCACGCACTACGACCCGCTTGCGCTCGAGGTGAAGCCCGGGCAGCCGGTGTTCACCGATCCGAACGCGACAGTCGCGTGGTCGGGCACGCTGCAGCCGCAGATCCACACCGACGTCAGTCTCAAGACGTTCCTCGGGCGGGGAAGCGGCGAGTCGGTCCAGCTTCGCTTCGACGGCTCGGGCTTCGTCCTGATCCAGCCGAAGGAAGAAGTCTACTTCCAGCAGCAGACCGGCGGTTGAGTTCGGTCCGATCGCCTAGGGAATCGTGCGCGTCGCGCCGCAGTTGTCGCATGGACGACGGGGGAATCATGTCGGCGGCGGACCACTGCCCCACGACCGAGCGGACCTGGATCCTCGACCGTCTCGCGGAGGAGCATGGGGGCTCCTCCGCGTTGAGGTCGCGCCTCATCTGGCGACGGCGGCCAGCGCCTCGCGCCACTCGAGGTAGTGGTACGGCACGCCGAGCCGCTCGTGCAGCGCCATCGTGGCTGCGTGGAGCTCCTCGTAGAGTTCGCTCTGCCACTCGGCGCCGCGCCCATCGGCGCCCTTGTCGCAGAAGTAGATCCTGCAGCCGAGGGGGCGCTCCTCGTGCTCGCCGCAGAGGCCCGCGCGCAGGTACGGGCAGTCGCCGCGCGCCTTCGCGTCGTGGACTTCGAGTATGCGCAGCGGGTTCGCGGCCCGCGCCGCCCTCGCCGCGTCGATCCGCATGACGACGAAGGCGGCCTCGAGCCCCGACACGTGCATGCGGTGTCCATACTCCTCGAACCGGCAGCACGCGCCCGAGGCCAGGCAAATCGGCCGTCGTGCGCGAACGACGTCGGCGACGCGCGCGCGGCCGGCATTGAAGAACGAAGCGACCTCAGTGTGCCGCGCGGCCTCACGCCATCGTGCGATGTCCTCGGGCGTGGTCACGCGGACAGCGTACTTCGCGTGGCGCGATGCGTCGAGGTTTTTGAGTTCTCTCACGGAGGCACGGCGGCACGGAGGCACGGAGGCACGGAGGGGAGGGGAAGGCTGGCACGAAGCGCGCGACGGCCGCCAAGAAGGAGACGGGGAAAGAAGAGGGGGTCTTCACGCTTTCGCGTGGGTTACGGCACCATCGGCCCCCGCCGGGCGACGTGCAGCTGACGGTCTCGAGGTCTCTCACGGAGGCACGGAGGCACGGAGGGGAGGGGAAGGCTGGCACGAAGCGCGCGCCGGCCGCCAAGAAGGAGAGGGGGAAAGAAAGAGGATCCTTAGAGCCCACTTCCTTCCTTCGTTCCTTCCTGACCTCCTCATGCAAGCGTGACGCCTGAATGCAACGCATGGCCTCGGTGCCCCCGTGCCTCCGTGAGAGACCTCCTCATCGTCAGCAGCACCCCCGCCAGCAGCACCCCCAAAATGAACCGCGGCGAGCGCTGGAGAGCGCCCGCCGCAGGGGGATTCGACTGAAGGAGATGTCACTCGTCGGAACTTGCCGCCATGAACTCGCGATCGCCGTCTGCGCCGGCCTCCTCGCCTTCCGCCATGTTTCCGGGCAGGAAGCTCGCGAGGCGCTGACGACGAACCGGATGCTGGAGCTTGCGGATCGCCTTCGACTCGACCTGGCGCACGCGCTCGCGGGTGACCTTGAAGATGCGGCCGACCTCCTCGAGGGTGTAGGTGTAGCCGTCGCCGATTCCGTAGCGGAGCTTGAGGATCTCGCGCTCGCGGTAGGTCAGCGTCTTGAGCACGTCGTTGATGCGCTGGCGCAGCATGTCGCTGGTTGCCGACTCGGAGGGGCTCGCCTGGCGCTCATCCTCGATGAAGTCGCCGAAGTGCGAGTCCTCGCTCTCGCCGACCGGACGGTCGAGCGAGATCGGGTGACGCGAGATCTTCATCACGCGCCTCGTCTCCTCGATCGGCATCTTGGCCTTGATCGCGATCTCCTCGATCGTGGGCTCGCGGCCAAGCTCCTGCAGCAGCGCCTTCTGGATGTTGCGCAGCTTCGACATCGTCTCGATCATGTGGACCGGAACACGGATCGTGCGGGCGTGGTCGGCGATGGCGCGGGTGATGGCCTGGCGGATCCACCACGTCGCGTACGTCGAGAACTTGTAGCCACGCTTGTACTCGTACTTGTCGACGGCGCGCATGAGTCCGGTGTTGCCTTCCTGGATGATGTCGAGGAATGGCAAGCCGCGGTTTCGGTACTTCTTCGCGATCGACACCACCAGGCGGAGGTTGCCGCCGGAGAGGTCGCGCTTCGCCTGCTCGTACTCGCCGAACACGCGCTGGATGTCGCGCATGCGGCGCTCGAACTCGTCCATCGGCTCGAGCACGAGGTTGCGGAGGCCGTCGAACTCCTCCTGCATCACATACACGTCCTCCGGGTCGTAGCGATCCGGGTGCTTCTCGGCCTTGTGGAGGTTGCGCTGCATCTCGCGCATCTTCGAGATGATGCCGAGCAGCTTCCGGTAGAGGGGAATGATGCGGCCGGTGCGAAGGCAGCACTCCTCGAGGAGCGTGCCGATGCGGCGGCGCCGCAGCGTGATGTCGCGCTGGAGCTGCGTCCGCTGGCTTGCGGAGATCCCACCAGCCTCGAGCTTCTCCCACGCTTCGAGGTTCGTCTTGAGAAGACGCTCGATGGTGGGGAGGTTCGCGGGGATGCGCTGCTCGATCTTCTGCTTCGCGTGCGGCTCGGCGGTCGAGATGCGCATCGTCCGGTCGAACGGCAGCTTCTGGGCGTGCACGTCCTTCAGGATCTTCACGGCCTCGCCGGCGGCGTAGTCGCTCTCGAGCACCTTGCGGCGGAAGATCATGCGCGTGGTCTCGATCTTCTTCGCGAGACGGATCTCCTCTTCGCGCGTGAGCAGCGGAATCGTGCCCATCTGCGTGAGGTACATGCGGATCGGGTCGTCGATGCGCTTCGAGCCTTGCTCGGCGAGCGCCTTCTCGACGGCCGCCTGCATCTCGCTGTCGTCGAGGATGTCCTCCTCGACATCGAAGTCGTCGGGATCGGGGCCGTCCTCCTCGCCCTTGGCCTCTCCTTCGGCGGCCTTCTTCTTGCGCTTGTTCTTCTTGATCTCGAGCTCTGCCGCGGCCAGCGCCGCCGCAGAGGGCTGGGCCGGGCCAGCGTGGGCAGCGCCATCGGCGCGTGCGCCGCGCTTCGGATCGTCGCGCTGGAACTTGAGGTTCGTCTGCAGCGGGGCCTCGAAGCAGACGTAGTTGTTGCGTCGGACTTCGACCTCATCGACCATCTCGATGCAGTGCTCGCCCATGAAGACGAGCAGCTCGTCGATCTTCTCCGGATCGACGAACTCGTCGGGCAGGCACGTGTTCAACTCCTCGTAGCTGATCCAGCGACGGCTCATGCCGTGCTGAACGAGCTCCCGAAGGACTGGCGAGGCGGTATCGATCGAGTCAATTGACATGCTCACTGGTTGCTGCTCCGTCCTGGATCCGTCTCGGGGCCAGATGCCCGTCGACGGAAGAGTGCGCTGACGGCGGTGGCGTCGTGGCCGCGCTCGCGCAGACGCGCAAGACGTTCGACGGCACCGCGAAGTTCTCGATTGCGGGGATCAAGTTCGCCTGCGTCGGATGCGGGATCCGACTCGGCGTTGGGCCCGACGCTCGGGCCCATCCCATCCGCTCCTTCAACCGGTACTCCCGGCGAGAGGTGCGGTGTGTGTGATTCGTGTGACTGGTTCCTCTGTGTGCGGCTTGCTCGTGGGTTCGGGTCGGTTCCGGACAGACGTCCAGGCTCGTGCTCGCTGCCACGGTCTCGAAGCTGTGACTCCATCTCTTCGACGGCAGCCTGTCCAGCGGCCGTGCTGTCTACCGAGTCGTGGCCGCCACCAGCACGGAAACGTTCCCTGCGGGCAAGCGACTCGAGGTCGTTCCAACTGATGACGATCTCGTCGGCGACGGACCGCTCCACACTGCCGAGTCCCGACTGAACTGCCGCGGCACGGAGCACCTCCGTGCCGAAGATGTAAAGGTCGGATGCTAGGCGCTTTACATCAGGATCGGCAACTTCACCGAGGAGGCCATCAAAAGAAAGCGCTCGGCCGTCGTCGCAGGCCTGTTGGATCGCAGCAAAGATTGCCGAGTGGCGCGGATCCACGAACTCGGACGGAGCGACGGCCTCGGAGAGCGGCAGGGTGCCGGCGCCGGCCACGCTGACGGCGACGTTCGCCGCGGCCGGGTCCACGCACAGCAGCGCGATGAGCCGCCGTTCGCCCTGGATTCGGGCGCGTTGACGGGCGCTGCTGCCCGGGAGGGGCACCTCGATGATGGCAGCCGTCGAGCCGGAGTGGCCGCCGTCGCCGCCCGGCTCGCCGCGGGGGCGCAGCGACCGAGCGACCTTGTCGAGGTCGGCCGGCGCGACGTTGAAGAGCTCAGACATCGTCTGCAGGACCAGCTGCCGACGGAGTCCGTTCATCGCATTGAGACCAAGATCGACGAGCCGCGCAAGGGTCTGCTCGATCGCCTGCTGCCGTGCCGAGAGCCCGCGGCCATCGATCTGGCGACGGATGCGCGAGGCCATGAAGGGCAGGGCGTCGATCGAGCGTCGGAGCGCATCCTCGAAGCGCTGCGCACCGCCCTCGGAGCGCAGGAGATCGTCGGGGTCGAGGTTGTCGGGAAGGACGCAGATCTTGATGTCGATCGACTCGGAGAAGAAGACCTCGAGCGCGCGGTCGGCCGCCTTCTGTCCGGCCTCGTCGCCGTCGAACAGGAGGACGACGGTGTCGGCCATGCGGCGCAGCACGCGGGCGTGCTCGCGAGTCAGCGCGGTGCCGAGCGTCGCAACGGCGTTCGTGAACCCGGCGCGATGGCACGCGATGACGTCGGTGTAGCCTTCGGTCACGATCGCCTGCTTCTTCTCGACGATCGCGCGCTTCGCGCGATGGATGCCGTACAGCGCGCGCGACTTGTGAAAGACGGGAGATTCTGGGCTGTTGAGGTACTTCGGCTCCTGCTCCGGGTCGAGCTTCCGGCCGCCGAAGGCGATCGGACGTCCAAGTTCGTCGCAGATCGGGAACACCAGACGATCCCTCAGGAGATCGATGTGGCCGCCTCCAGACCTCGCGGGGCGAATCACGCCCGCCTGCACGAACGCCTCGAAGGGCGGGTAGTCGGCGCCGCCTGCTCGAATCGCGCGTTGCACGCCTTCGACCAGCGCGTCGCTGCGTGCGGGCGCTGCACCGATGCCGAAACCCTCCACGACTTCGGGCTCGAACGCGCGGCGCTCGACCTCTGCGCGCGCCTTCGCGCCCTTCTCGGGGTCTGCGTAGACGCGGCGGAAGAATTTCTCTGCAAGCGCATTGGCGCGGAGCACGTCGTCTCGGGTGGGCTCGCCCTCCCGGCGCGGGCGGGACGGCTGGAACGGGGTGAGCTCGACTCCGGCCTTCGCCGCGAGGAACTTCAGCGCCTCGATGAACTCCATCCGGTGGTAGTTCATGACGAAGTCGATGGCATTGCCGGCAGCGCCGCAGGCGAAGCACTTGTAGAACCCGCTGCCGCCGAACCCCGCCTTGTGCGTGACAACCGCCATGGACGGCGAGCGGTCCTCATGGAACGGGCAAAGACCGACGTGCTCGCGGCCCTTCGGACGCAACGCGATGACCTCGCCGATCACGGACAGGATGTCCGTCGCAGCGAGGACGCGATCACGGTCGGAGATGGTGCTGCTCTGGGACAAGGATCTTGAGGGAGTGGCTGGGCGAAGGGGTCGCTGGCGATCGAGGCAACTGGATCGGTACGGAGATCAGCAGGTGCGATTCGGGAGGCCCGTCGGTGTCGGCTGATGTCGTGGCTGGTCTTGACTGATGTCGTGGCTTGTCTTGACTGATGTCGTGGCTTGCAGGACCGTTGTCGTCTGGCTGCCGCTTCGCTGTGCTCTTCGTGTTCTTCCGTACAACCGCGCAGTGTTCTTGCAGTGTTCTCGCAGTGTTCTCGCAGTGTTCTTGCAGTGTTCTTGCGGTGTTCTCGCCGCTCGAACCACAGGCGCCGAAGTCCGCGCACGCCGGCGCGTTCCGAAGGCGTCAGCCGACGGAAACTCGGGTCGCATGCACGTTGCCGCGAACCGAATCGGGAAGGCGAAACAACACGCAACGAGGTTGCGTTCGCCGCATTTCCCACACGCGGAGATGGACAGCGAGCCTCAGCGCATGGAGCGCGAGACACACCCGGAGCCATCGACTGACTTCCGCGAACTTCGTGAACCCCGCCGGCCCGTCATCTGGACGGTTCGGCGAGTTTGGGATGGAGGAAGGTCGGAGTAAGTTGTCCGGCCCGACTCAGCGGCGCAACGGACGAGGAAGTCCTTCCGCGGGAGACTTTACCCCGATTTGAGCGGAGGTCAAAGACGTGTTCAGAAATCCGCACACATTGGGTTGCAAAGTGCGGGCGCAGTTGATCTCAGCGCTGCCGAGAAGCCGCGGCCGTGGCGAGGACGGCAATCGCCGCATTCGCGCAACGCCCAAAGACGAAGCTCCCGAGGACGACACTCACAACAACAAAGCCCGACATGGTCGGGCCGAGTGTGGTTCATGATGTGGCGACGGGTGTCGCGGCAATCTCGCGCCGTGCGTCCGGAGACGCACGGAACATCAGACCGCTTCGCCGTTCTTGACGCGCCGCGTGTACGCGAACTTGCGCTTGATCGGCTTGACGACGAGGCCTTCACGGATCGCGCGAACAGAAGCCTTGACGCGCGTCGGCGTGCCTTCGATCACCGTGGTGACGACCTGGAGGTTCGGCATGAAGGTTCGCTTCTTGCGCGAGGTGGTCTTGATGCCGACGCCGCCAAGGTACTTCGCCTTGCCGCGATACTTGCAGACCCAACCAGACGAAGTGGAGGCACCGGTGAAGTGGCAGACGCGAGGCATAGTGAACTCTTTCGGGACTGGCGCGACGGGGAACCCCCCGTGCGAAGCGAGCCGAACACTATACCGTCTCTGAGCGCATCTGCAAGCGATCTGCCCGAATCGGGAGGTCGCGGTCGAGGAGGCCGGCGGCCCGAAGGATTCCGGCAAGGCCGGCCACGTCCACCGAACCGAAGCAGGCGTACTCGTGGCTGTCCGCGTCGAGCACGCCCCACGCGGTTCCGTTCCGATAAATAGGAATCACCAGCTCTGAGCGGTCGCGTGGGTCGCAGGCGATGTACCCGGCCCCAAGCAGCGCGACGTCCTCGACAAGCCTGATCGCCTCCGCCCGGAACGACTGCCCGCAGGCGCCGTGGACGCCGATGGGCGAGCAGGCGGGCTTGTCGCGCCTGGCTACCAGGAGCATCCGGGCATTGTCTCCGCACGCCTCGACGGTCGCCTCCGGGTCGAGCAGGTAGAAGCCGATCCAACTGACCCCCCGAGTTGCCAGCGCGTCCCAGAAGGCGTCGCACAGCGGCTGCAGCCGGTCAAGCGGGTCGGAGTGGGCCACGGCGAGCCGAAGCGCCTCGCGCCGGAGCGCTTCGTAGGTCGCCTCGTCGCCACATCCACGTCGGAACGAAGGTTCAGGCATGGCGGGGCGCTCAGGCCGACTCTCTGCCGACATGCCGGACGAGTTGCACCAGCGGCGTCTTCCGCTCGATCGCCGCCGCGTCGATCGTGTAGACAGCGTCGCGATTGTCGAGTTCCGGCAGCACGTACATGTGCGCGATCATGATCTCATCGATCACGGCACGCAGCGCACGGGCGCCCGTCTCGCGGGCAAGCGCGCGGTCGGCGATCAGTTCGAGCGCGTCGCGAGTCAGTTCGAGCCGCGCGCCTTCGAGTGAGAAGAGGTACTCGTACTGGCGCACGATCGCGTTCTTCGGCTCCGTGAGGATCGAGATCATCGCGGCGCGGTCGAGCGGCATCAGCGGCGTGATGATGGGGAGACGGCCCACGAGCTCTGGGATGAGGCCGAACTCGAGCACGTCCTCGGGGAGCACCTGCGACAGCACGCTGCGCAGCGACTCGTCGCGGGTGCGCGGGGAGTTGTCGTCATGGTTGAAGCCGATGCGGCGCTTGCCGAGACGCTTGCGGACGATGTCATCGAGGCCGACGAACGATCCGCCGCAGATGAACAGGATGTGGGTCGTGTCCATCTGGATGTACTGCTGCTCGGGGTGCTTGCGGCCGCCCTGTGGCGGAACGTTCGCAACGGTTCCCTCGAGCATCTTGAGAAGCGACTGCTGCACGCCTTCGCCAGAGACGTCGCGGGTGATCGAGACGTTCTGCGAGGTCTTGCCGATCTTGTCGATCTCGTCGATGTAGATGATGCCGCGCTGCGCGTTCTCCAGGTCGTAGTCGGCCGCCTGCAGCAGCTTGAGCAGCAGGTTCTCGACGTCCTCGCCGACGTAGCCGGCCTCGGTGAGGGTGGTGGCGTCGCCGATCGCAAACGGCACGTTCAGGATGCGCGCGAGCGTCTTCGCAAGGAGCGTCTTGCCTGTGCCGGTCGGGCCGATCAGCATGACGTTCGACTTGTCGAGCTCGATCGCGTTCTCCTCGCCCTCGACGACGGTGAGACGCTTGTAGTGGTTGTGGACGGCGACGGCGAGCGCGCGCTTGGCGGCGTCCTGGCCGATCACGTACTGGTCGAGGAACTCCTTCAGCTGGCGCGGCGACGGAATCGTCGAGAAGAGCGGGCGAGCGGCCGCGACGCGGCGCTTCTCCTGCTTGAAGATGTTCTGGCAGAGATCGGTGCAGTTCGAGCAGATGTAGACGTCGCCAGGGCCCTCGACCATGGCGCCGACCTCGCGGCTGGTCTTTCCGCAGAAGCTGCACGTGGTCATCTTCTTGCCGCGGAAGCCGCCGCCGCCGCCAGCACTGCCGCCGCCAGCACCACCTCCCCCGGCACCACCTCCCCCGGCACCACCTCCACCGTACTCGCCGCCCTCACCGCGGCCGGAGCCGCCGTTCGGGCCCCTGCGGGGCGGTGTCGATGATGCGACGATCTCGGTCGGCGCGGTCGCTCCGCTGTCAGGGCTCGGAGCGGGTTGCGACGACTTTCGGGGTGTGGGCTCGTGCATGTGTGCGGTGCCTGTCTGGCGAGGAAGCGAGAGTCTATCGGTTCATCAGACCGTCGACCGCGAAGATCGACGCATTCCCGACGCAGGTTGCTCGGGCGCGCGGGATCTGTCGTGGCGAGCGGCTCACAAGATTCGCTCGACACGCCGCTCCGGCAAACCCACCCACGGGAATTCGCTGGGCTTCCGAATCTTCCGCCCGCACAGAACGCACAGACGGAACGCACCGCCGTCGCAATCGGGACGAGGCTAGTTCTCGGATCCGGAAGGCGGCGTAGGCCGAGCGGGGGCACTCGGCGAGTTCACGGAGGGCTTGATCGGTGACCTAACAGGCTGGGGAGCGGCGCCCGGCGCGGAAGGTTGGCTGTCCGCGATGCGGATGCCCTTGACGCGCACGGAGGACTCTGCAGCGCGGGCAGACGGTTCCGGCGCATGTTGCCCGGACGGGGCGGACTGCGGCGGCTGCGCGTCGGTCGGAGGCGCCTTCGCTGGAGCGGCTCGGGCCAACGGAGCCGGCGGCTCATCCGTCGGAGACTCGGCCTTCGGCTCCAACTTGATGGGGCGAAGGCTGGTCGGCTTCGACTTCGCGTCGGCGGCCTTCACGCGCATCGCCTTCGCTGCCACGATGATGCGTTCGGCCGCCCGGTCGTACTCCTCGTCGCTCAGTTCTCCATCGCGCTTCATGCGGCGAAGGTCGTCAAGCGTGAAGCCATCGGGAACCGCCTGGTCGTTGCCGCCCGACCACTTGCGGATCATCGTGATCGCGATCCAGCCGACCAGCACGATGACGACAAGCGCGAGCAGCGCGCCGCCGATCGACTTGAGGAGGCTGAACATCGGGTCCATGACGTCGACATGATCGTCTGAACGATCCCGAAAGGCAAAAAGACCGAGGACGCGCCAGGGCACTCCTCGCGACGCCGCTCCGGATCGCGGAGTGAAGACCGGCGAAAAGCGGAGAGGCCCGATGGGGACGGGTGTCGCACCATCGGGCCTCAGGATCCTACCTCGCGAGGCGTGTCCCGCCTCGCGGCCAAAGAATGGTCAGGCTCGGAAGGTTCAGGCTCGGAAGGTTCAGGCTCGGAAGGTTCAGGCTCGGAAGGGTCAGGCTCGGAAGGGTCAGGCTCGCGCCTTGGCCTTCGCCTCGACCACCTTGTTCCACTCGTCGGCCGAGATCTCGGAGACCTTCGCCTGCGAGATGATGCGGTCGCTGACCTTCGCGTCGCGGATGACCGAGATGACCTCGCCCATGCGGCCCGACTGCTCAAGCTGCTTGCGCAGTTGCTCTGGACGGACGCCTTGCTGCGACGCCATGAAGGCGATGCGGCCGTTGAGCTCCTGGTCGGTGATGTTCACGTTGAAGTGCTGCGCAAGGCGCGACATGATGAAGAACAGCTTGAGGCGGTCCTTCGCGGCCTTCTCGCTCGAGCCCCGCATCTCGGCGAGGCGGTTCTCGACCGCGTTCGCATCGAGTCCGCGCGAGAGGAGCTCCATGCGCTGCTGCTCGAGCGTGCGGCTGACCTGCTCCTCGGAGACCTTCGCGGGAAGCGCGAAGTCGACACCGGCGATGAGCTGCTCCGCGATCTGCTCGCGCATGGCGGCGCGCTGCTCGCCGTCGCGGCGCTGCTCGAGGGCGTCGCGCACCTGCTCGCGGAAGATCTCCTCTGTCTCGACGCCGTACATCTCGGCGAGTTCCTTGCCCAAGCGCGGCGCGATGCGCTCGGCTTCGAGGACCTGGTACTGCACCGAGATCTTCTTGCCGCGGAGTTCCTCGCGCTCATGCCCTTCGGCACCGGTCATGCTGACGGTGACGGTGTCGCCGACCTTCTTGCCGAGGAGCGCCTTGTCGAGGTCGTCGAAGATGAGGCCGAGGAGCTGTCCCTTGCCTTCGTCTTCTTCCGCGGGAACCACGCAGAGAGCCTTGTCGGTCTCGAAGTAGGTTCCGTCGCGGCCTTCGACGGTGACGGTGGCCTTGCCGAGCATGCGGTCGAGGCGGTCGAACGGACCGTCGATGCGGCTTGGGGTTCCGAAGCGGTAGCTCTGGCGCAGGATCTCGCCGTCGACGTGGTCCTTCGTGACCTCGATCGTCGGGCGCTTCACCTCGAAGGTGCTGAAGTCCGGGGTGGCGAACTCGGGAGCGACCTCGATCTCGACCGTGAAGGAGAAGTCCTTGCCGCGCGCGAGCTCGGGGACGGTTTCGCCGTCGACGGGACGCGGATCGGAGATCGGGGTGAGCTTGTTGTCCTGGATCGCCTTCGAGTAGGCCTCGCTCATGAGCTGGCCGCGGGTCTCGTTCAGGAGCGCGCCGCCGACGCGCTTCTCGACGAGGGCGCGGGGGGCCTTACCCTTGCGGAAGCCCGGGAGCGCTGCGTCGGCGAGGTACGCGGAGAGCGCGAGCTCCAGCCGCGCATCGACCTCCGAAGCCGGCACCTTGATGGCGATGCGCTTCGTGCAGGGTGCGGTTTCGGTGATCTTGATCTCGACGTCGAGCTGGGTTTCGGTCGCGGTGGCCATGGTTCAATCCAATCTGGGCCCAACGGTGGGCAAGGGGGCGGAGTATACCGCGTCGCGGGGGGGTGGAGGAAGTCCCGGGCGCATGGCCCGGAAACGCGCCGTGCGAAAGATGGGATCGACGGCTTCCCGCAGACGAGGCAACATGAAACAGGCCAGGCGCGTGGCCTGGCCTGCACGGTCGGTCGGATTGCGGATCGCGTTCAGTGGCGCGTCGAGAACAGGAGTTCCGCGTAGGTCGGCATCGGGTAGAGGTCGGCCGGCATGACCTTCTCGAGGCCGTCGCAGAGTTTCCGGATCTCGAGCATGGTCGGAAGCACGGTGTCGCGGAAATGCTTGGCCTCGTCGCCGTGGTCGCCGTGGAAGTCGTCCGACTTCTCGAGCTTCGCGACCGCCGCGCGCAGCGCCTCGACCATTCCCACAACTTCCTTCAGTTGCGCCTCGGCTCCGGGGCACTCGACGCCGCAGCCCTGCGTGGCGCCGATGGTGTCGGCGAGCTCGGCCTGGAAGCGCATGGCGCAGGGGATCATCGCGGTGCGAACCATG
The DNA here is from genome assembly GCA_044355685.1 of Phycisphaerales bacterium. Lineage (GTDB taxonomy): Bacteria > Planctomycetota > Phycisphaerae > Phycisphaerales > SM1A02 > QWPT01. The sequence continues at coordinate 2,985 of JBIKXP010000021.1, read as the reverse complement.
TTCTGCAGCGTCCGGCACTCGATGCGGAGCAGCTTGATGTACTGCTCGACCATGATGCCGTGGCGCGCCTCGAGCTCCCGCTTCGAGAGCACGCTGTACTTCGCAAACACGTCCGCGGCCTTCTTCGTGCCGAAGACCGCGATCGCGTCGACGGTCGACTTGTGGTTGGCGAGGCCGCGCTTCTTCGCCTCGTCGTGCCACGCCTTCGAGTAGCCGTCGCCGTCGAAGCAGACGCGACGGTGCTGCTTGACGACTTCCTGGAGGAGGCTCTTCACGGCCGACTCGAGCTTCGCCTGCGTCGGGCTCTTGCCGGCGCGCTTCTCGAGCTGCGTGGCCATGAAGTCGAGGCTGTCGGCGATGATCGTGTTGAGCACGGTGTTCGGCCACGCCACCGACGCGCTCGATCCGACCGCGCGGAACTCGAACTTGTTTCCCGTGAACGCGAACGGCGAGGTGCGGTTGCGGTCGCTCGTGTGGCGCGGGATCTGCGGAAGCGTCGTCGCCCCGAGCTCCATGGCGCCGCCCTTCATGGTCTTCTTCGGATTGCCCGACTCAAGCTGGTCGAGGATGTCGGTCAGCATGTCGCCGAGGAAGATCGACATGATCGCCGGCGGCGCTTCGTTCGCGCCGAGGCGGTGGTCGTTCGCCGCGCTCGCGATCGAGCCGCGCAGCATCTCCGCGTGGACGTCGACGGCGCGGATGACCGCGCAGAGGAACACGAGGAACTGCATGTTCGTGTGGGTTTCGTCGCGGGGATCGAGCAGGTTGACGCCGGTGTCGGTCGACAGCGACCAGTTGTTGTGCTTGCCGGAGCCGTTGACGCCGGCGAAGGGCTTCTCGTGCATGAGGCACATGAAGCCGTGGCGCTCGGCGGTCTCGCGGAGCACGCTCATCGTGATCATCTGGTGGTCGACCGCGACGTTCGCGTTCTCGAAGGTCGGCGCCAGCTCGAACTGTCCGGGCGCGACCTCGTTGTGCCGGGTCTTGACAGGCACGCCAAGCTCGAAGAGCCGCGCCTCGACCTCGGCCATGTAGGCGAGGACGCGCTGCGGGATCGAGCCGAAGTAGTGGTCCTCGAGCTGCTGGCCCTTGGGCGCCGGTGCACCGATCAGCGTGCGGCCAGAGATCAGGAGATCGGGGCGCTGCGACGCGAGCTCGGTGTCGACGAGGAAGTACTCCTGCTCGACGCCGAGGGTGGTGATGACCTGGTTCACGCCGTGGTCGGCGCCGAAGATCTTCAGGATCCGCATCGCCTGCTTCGACGCGGCCTGGATCGAGCGGAGAAGCGGGGTCTTCTTGTCGAGCGCCTCGCCCGTGTAGCTGACGAAGGCTGTCGGAATGCAGAGGGTCGACTGGTCGCCGGATCGGTAGATGAACGCGGGGCTCGTCGCGTCCCATGCCGTGTACCCGCGCGCCTCGTAGGTGTCGCGAATGCCGCCGTGCGGGAAGCTCGACGCGTCGGGCTCGCCTTGGATCAGCTGCGATCCGCTGAACTTCTCGATGGCGCCCCCGTCCGACGTCATCGAGAGGAACGCGTCGTGCTTCTCGGCGGTCGCGCCGGTGAGCGGCTGGAACCAGTGGCAGTAGTGCGTCGCGCCGTGCTCGAGGGCCCAGTCCTTCATGGCGCTCGCAACGGTGTTCGCGATCTTCGGATCAAGCGGCGAACCGTTGTTGATCGTGCGCTGGAGGTTCATGAACACGTCGGGCGGCAGGCGCTTCAGCATCACGTCGCCTGCGAACACGAGTGAACCGAACGAATCAGAGGCACGATGCGGCATGGTGGATTCCTTCGCGTGGAAATCGTGGAAGCGCGAGTCGGGTGATGCGGGCATGGTCGTGGGGTGGGCTCAGCGGGGCGGACTGCGCGGCCTGAGAGCGTCTCAGGCCAAACCGCAAGTATCGGACGGCAGCCGGTCCGATGCAAGGGGCTGTGAAGCAGGGATTTCGGGCGTTTCGGGGGCCGACTTTGGCCCGTGCGCCGCCTCTGGCCCGACTTCAGTTGCCGGGCCCGCTGGCGCGGCCCCGCACGCTTCCCGACGGCCGCCGCCGCTGCCTCGTCCGGGTTCGGCCGCCGCGCGACCCGATGAAGCCGATGAAGTCCGCCATGTCGAGGGCGAGGCCATCGAGGCCGTGCCGGCGCTCGGCGGTCGGGTCGGCGAGCCATCCCTTGCGCCAGAAGAAGACGATGAGCGAGATCGACACCAGGCACATCACCCCGAGGACGCCGAGGTAGCCGTAGCGCCATCCGAGTTCCGGCATGTTCAGGTCGCTCGCGGAGCGGTCGAAGTTCATGCCGTAGAGCGAGGCGAGGAAGCTCAGCGGCATGAACAAGGTCGAGATGATCGTGAGGATGCGCATCACGTCGTTCAGCCTGTTCGAGATGCCGTTGAGATAGAGGTCGGTCAGTCGCTGCACCTCGTCGCGGTGGAAATCGAGCGTGTCGCGGAGCTCCGCGAGTTCATGCTGCAGGCTGCGCAGCGAGAGCAGAAGCCGGCGGCCCTCTTCATCGGGCGTCGAGAGCCGGATCGTGATCGCGGCGATCGACTCCTGGAGCGGCACCACCTGCTGGCGCATCTCCATCAACTGCGTCCGGAGCGCGTGGATGCGCGTGAGCATGCCTCGTTCCGGGCGAATCGCGAGGGTCGACTCGATCTTCTCGATCCGGTGCGCGATGCGCTCGAGCATGGGCTGGTAGCTGTCGCAGATCGCGCGACCAAGCAGCGAGAAGAGGAACTCGGCGCCGAGTTCGCGAACGTGTCCTGCGCCAGCTTGGATCCGGTCGCGGACGCCGTTGAAGCAATCGCCAGGCCGCTCTTGGATCGTCACCATCACGCGGTGGTCGAACACGAAGTCGATGACCTCGCTGGTGCGCGCGTCGTGCAGGAAGACCATGGTCGCGAGGCGATGGGTGCCGAAGTCCTCGACCATCGCGCGTGCCGCGCCATTGCGGAGAAGGTCCGACGCCATCGGATGGAGGGCCACGAG
>JBIKXP010000163.1:0-7663 GCA_044355685.1 Phycisphaerales bacterium | reverse complement strand
GTCCGACGCGCGCGCGTCCGACGCTCGCCTCAAGCCGCTCGTCCGCTTCCGTCAGTTCGAGCGGCACGCGCACGGTGCCGACAAGCCCGAGCGCACGCGGCCCGAGCGGCGCCTCGAGCACGATCGCGCCATCCTCGGAGCCGATCCGCACCTCGCTCGCCGCCGCGAACGGTGCGAACTCTGGGTCGTGGGCCACCCACTTCGGAAGCCGCGTCGCGAGCCACGCGTTGATGTCGGCGGGGTCGATGGCGATGGCCCACGACTCCCCCGCCGGCTCGCGCACCTTGGTCACCGCCGCGACGAGCGCCTGCTCGAGTGCCTCGCCGCGCGTCACCGCATCCGCGGGCAACGTCGGGCGCCCCGCAGGCGGCACGAACGCAAGCACGAGGGCCGCGAGAAGCCCCCCCGCTGCGATCGCGCGCACGACGCGGCCGAGTCGCGGCTTGCACGGTGGGCATGGTTGTGGCTCAGCGCTCACACCACGAAAGGTACGCGGAAACGGTGCGGGCCTCCAACGAGACAGGCCCCGCTCGCGCGGGGCCCGTCGGTTGGATCAGTTGCTGGAAGCTTCGCTTCAGCGGCGACGACGCGCGCCCGCGAGGCCAGCGAGGCCGAGGAGCGCCAGGGCGCCCGGCGCTGGGATCGCGAAGACATGCTGCGTCGCCCCGGACGCGCCCGCCTCGTAGAAGCCAAAGCGCGTCGCGGCGCCGAAGTCGCCGTCGCCGAAGGTCGCTCCGCCGTTGGCGCGGAGGATCGCATCGATGTTGGTGAAGAACTGGATGCTCTTGCTCGCCGTCGTCGAGCCGGCGTCAAGCACCGTGAACGAGCGCGTCGGCATCGCCAGCGACGGCACAGTTCCGTATGGCGTCGTGAAATTGCCCTCGCCCGGCGACCCGTTCTGGCTGAAGCCGTTCCAGATCGAGTACTGCCGCACCTGCCCGCGGTAGGGATTGAAGGACGCATCGATGTACGAGGAGGTATCGCCGGCGTTGAAGGAAAGCACGCCGTCGCCGGCACCGAAGCTCGACGCGGCCTGGATGTTGTTCCCCCCGGCATCGCGGTGGAAGAAGAACTGGTTCGCGCGGGTCGTGCCCGTGTACTGGATGCCAATTCCGATAATGCGGTCGCCCGCCTGCCACGAGCCGCCGAAGAGGCTCGCGGCTCCGTCGCCGGTGTAGCCCGTCCCGTTGCCTGCCGCGCCATCGGCGAGGCGGCTACCCCCAACCGTCTGGCTTGCGCTCAGGACGAAGGCGCTTTGGTAGATGTTAAAGGTGCGGGTGGTCGAGCCTAGAACCCACGAACCCGCCGTCTGCGAGCTGCCCATGGAGCTCCATCCCCCCCATGAGGTGCCACCGTTGATGTCGATGACCTGTGCGGAGGCGACGGACGGAAGCGCAGCGACCGCTGCGACGAAAAGACCACCAAACAGCGCGAACTTCGATCGGATCAAAGCTGACATGAAGAAACTCCCGGATTAGGGGTTGGGATGTCGGAGGGTGTCGAGGGAGACACCGCGGGAACCTCTTCACAATGCCCCGAGATTCCGATTCCACAACCAAACTGCGTGGAATGCCCCCCAATCGGAGAGTCTTTGCACCCGATCAGGGGCCTCCGACCCGTCTGGGTGACGCTTTGCTGGCAAGTTGATGGCAGGTGAACGGCGAGGCCTTCGAACCGAGGGGGCCGCGCGAGTACCGCGCACAGGCAAGAGGAAGCAAGGCGCCCCGCGGTAGACGCGGGGCGCTGGGGAAGTCTGGCTCTGTGGTCGAGATCGACGCCCGACGAAGGCCGTTCAGCGGCGGCGACGCGCGCCCGCGAGGCCAGCGAGGCCGAGGAGCGCCATCGCGCCCGGTGCCGGGATCGCAAAGATCTGCTGCGAGAACACGCCCTGTCCGAGCGTCTCGTCGCCTTCCCAGAAGCCGAGCTTGGTGAGGTCGTCGATCGCCCCCTCTCCGTAGGTCGCCCCGCCGTTTGAGCGGAGGATCGCGTCGATGTTCACAAAGTACTGCGCGCTGGTGGCGCGAAGCTGCTCGCCCGCGCCGAGGATCGCGAAGCTGCGGATCGGCGTGTCGTTGGTCGGACCCGCGCCGTAGGGGAAGGTGTAGTTCCCGCTTGGGATCGAGCCGTCCGGGCTGAAGTCAAACCAGATCGAGTACTGGTTCGTCTGATGCCGCGACGCGACCCACGGCATCGAGGTGACGTACGAGGCCGTGTCGCCGACGTCGTGCGAGAACTGGCTGTCGTTCGCTCCGACGCTCGAGGCAGCGAAGATGTTGTCTCCGCCGGAATCAACGTGGAGGAACAGCGTGGTGAGCATCGCGCCGCCCGTGTACTGGAGTCCGACGCCGACGATGCGGTCGCCCGCCTGCCACGAGCCGGAGAAGAGGTTCGCCTGCGTGTCGCCCGTGTAGTCGACGCCGTTTCCGGCAGCACCGTTGGCGAGGCGTGAATTCCCGAGAGTCTGGCTCGCATCGAGCGTGAAGCGCGTGCGGTAGATGTTGTAGTCGCGCGTGGTCGAGCCCGCGACCCACACGCCGTTGGTCTGTGCGGATCCAACCAAATCCCAGCCGCCCCATGCGCTGCCGCCGTTGATGTCGATCACGGCGCCATGCGCGGCACTGGCAAAGAGGGTTGCGGCGAGCACAGACGCCTGGGCCAATCGAGTTCTGTTCACATCTCTCTCCTGCGGTCAGGAACGAGGTCGGTCGCCGGCTGGATGCTCCACGCGAGCCATCCAACGAGGGAATCCGGGCCAACCTCCGCTCCAAAGGGAATCTGCCGCAAGTCTATGCTGCCACCGAACTGCGGCGAGTCGCGCCGGGCCGGACAATCCGTTGAAAAACGCGGGGCCTCCGGGCAGAAACCGCCCGATCAGGGTCTGGGGGGTACCTGAGAGCATCTTGGGGGACCTCGGGGGCGCTCGGGAGACCTCGGGGGGACTTCCGGGGACGCCTCGTGCGGCCGCATGGCGCCGCAGGGGCGGCGACGGCCACGGTTCGATCAGCATGTCGCTCAGTGCGCGTAGCGGCGCACGACCAGCGTGTCGTTCTGTCCGCCAAAGCCGAAGCTGTTCGACAGGCAGATGTCGACCTTCGCGGCACGCGCTTTGTTCGGGACGTAGTCGAGATCGAGGTCCGGATCGGGCGTCTGGTAGTTGATCGTCGGCGGGAGCATTCCGTCGCGGATCGCGAGGACGCAGGTCATGAACTCGACGGCGCCGGCGGCCGCGATCAGGTGTCCCATCATGCTCTTGATCGAGCTCATGGGAATGTCCTTCGCGTTGGGGCCGAAGACGCGCTTCACACCGCGCGTCTCGATCGAGTCATTCTCCTTGGTGCCGGTTCCGTGCGCGCTGATGTAGTCGATTGCGGCGCGGCCATCGGCTCGGCGCGCGAGCGGATCGATGCCGGCCTGCCCGAGCGCCTGGCCCATCGAGGCCGCGCCACCGCGACCCTCCGGATGGATGTCGGTGATGCGAAAGGCATCGGCGCTCGAGCCGTAGCCGGCGACCTCCACGAGAGGCGTGGCGCCGCGGGCAAGCGCGTGCTCAAGGCTCTCGAGCACGATCATGCCCGAACCCTCGCCCATGACGAAGCCGTCGCGCGTTGCATCGAACGGACGCGACGCCTTGGTCGGATCGCCCTTCGACGTCGACAGCGCCGTGAGTCTGTTGAAGCCCGTCACGCCAAGCACGTGGATCATCGTGTGCGTGCCGCCCGAGAGCATCACGTCGGCGTCGCCCCGCTTGATGAGGCTGAACGCCTCGCCAATCGCCTGCGTGCTGGCTGCGCACGCCGTCAGGCAGTTGAGCGCGGGGCCACGCACCCCGAACTCGCGCGCGAGGTGCGCAAGCGGCATGTTCGGCTCCTGCTCGACCTCGCGCATGCGGTCCATCGCCGAGTGCGCGAACGCAGCCCAGCGGACACCGTCGACCTTCTTCTGCTCTGCGTCCCAACCCGCGAGGTTCGAGGCGGCGTAGTTCTCGAAATCGATGACGCCTTCACCCGCGCCGAGATAGAGGCCGACGCGCTTGCGGTTGAGCGCACCGAATCCATCGAGGCCCGACTGACGCCACGCCTGGCTCGCGGCGCCGAGGGCGAACTGCGAGTTGAGGCCCGCCGACGCATGCACCGACGCGTCCTTGACGAAGCGCGCCATGTCGTAGTTCTTCACCTCCGCGGCGAACGTCGTCGGAAAGGTGCGCGCGTCGAAGCGCGTCGTCGGACCCATTCCCGACTCGCTTCGAAGGAGCCGCTGCCACACGCTGTCGACATCGTGCCCAAGCGGCGTCACCCAGCCCATGCCGGTGACGACGACGCGACGGTTGTTCGAAGTGGTGCTCATCGGAATGCGACTCGTTCGGAAGCGGAGGTTTGATCAGGCTGGCTTCGAGATGACCGCGGCACTGTTCTGGCCACCGAGGCTCGGCGTGCAGACGAGAATGTGGCGGAGGGCGCACGGTGCGCTCGGCGCGGCGGCAGCGGCCACGGAGCCTGTCGACTTCGAGTTGAGCCGCGCCGGCAGCCGCTGCTCGGCGATCGCACGCGCTGCGACAGCGACCGCGATCGCGCCGAACCCGGCGACGGTCGCGCCGATCGAAGGCGCGAGGGTGATGACGGGCTTCTTCGCAAGCTCGTTGCCAAAGACGCGCGCGAGCGCGTTCGCCTCGAGCGAATCGAGCGACGGAACGCCGGAACCGTAGGGAATGATCGCGTCGACCTCGGCGGGTGCGATTCCGGCGTCGCGCAGGGCTGCGGAGACTGCATCGGCGAGCGATTCGCCCGACGCATCGGGCAGCAGGCCGACGGTGTCGTCGCACCAGCTCTGCGATGCGCCCGTTCCCGAGAGGACGGCGTGGATGCGCGCGCCGCGCGCCTTCGCCGTCTCCTCTGCCTCGAGCACGAGGATTCCGCCACCTTCTCCGATCAGGCTGCCGGTGGCCGCGCTGTCGAACGGCTTCACGACCGCGGACGCATCGCTCGTCGGCGAGCACGGGGCGAAGCGCCCCGCAAGTTCCTGACGGAGATACGCCATCGGATTCAGCTTGCTGTCGGCGCCGCCCGAGAGGCACGCGTCCGCAGCGCCGCGCTCGATCACGCGCTGGCTCTCGGCGAGCGAGAGGCCGCTCGAGGCCTCGTTGCACGTGATCGTGTTCGAGGGCCCCTGGCAATCGTGGATGATCGTCACGTGGCACGCGAGCATGTTGGGGAGGTACTTGAGGAGCCAGAGCGGCGTGAGCTCCTGCATGCCCTTCTCGCCCCAGTTCGCGACGTCGAAGCGGCCGCTTGCGTCGCGCGATGTCGACAGCGCGGCCGTGAGTTCGTCGAGTTCCGCAGCGATGAGGCCGGCGCCGATGTGGCAGCCGAAGCGGTCGGGAGCGATCGTCGGCGGGTTGTCGGGATCGGTGCCGCGGGTGCGGAGTCCTGCATCCTTCACCGCCAGCAGGGCGCCGCCGACGGCGATCTCGATGTCGCGCGCCATCACCTTGGTTGCCTTGCGGTAGCTCTTCGGCACGAGTTCCTTCACATCGAAGGACTCCGGGAGTTCGCCGCCCGACGCGGCCTTGAAGCCGGAGGCGTCGAAGGCGCGGATGGGCGCGAGCGCCGATCGGCCGTCGCAGAGCGCTTGCCAGAGAGAGTCGATGCCCAAACCGTGGGCGGTGACGGGGCCGAGCCCGGTGATGACGACGCGGCGGCGTGACATGGGCGCGGCATGATAGCGTCATTCGAGCGCATGCCGCCCCTTCCAGTTGCCCCTTGCCCCGACCCCTGACCACTGACCCCTGACGACTGGCTCCTGACGACTGGCTCCTGACGACTGGCTCCTGACGACTGGCTCCTGACGACTGGCTCCTGGCCCCGCGCCTCGCGCGACGTCGCCACGTCACGCATGTCGCGCGATGAGCATGGCCAGTTCGAGCGCCTGCTCGTAGTTCAGACGTGGATCGACCTGCGAGCGATAGGCGCGCGCGAGGTCGTCGTCGGTCAGGCCGCGCGCGCCGCCCGTGCACTCGGTCACGTTCTCGCCGGTCAGTTCGACGTGGACGCCCGCCAGCATCGTCCCTTCGCTTCTGTGGATCTCGATCGCCTGCTGGACCTCTGCGAGGACGTGCCCGAACTTCCTCGTCTTGACGCTCTTCCCCGCCCACGCGCCGCCTGTCGGCACGACGGTCTCGGTGTTGCCGTGCATCGGATCGCAGACCCAGGCGACGTCGAGACCGGCCGCGCGAACGGCGCGCAGGAGCGGCGGCAGCGATTGACCGATGCGATGCGCGCCGAAGCGCGTCACCAGCACCACGCGGCCAGGCTCGTTCGCGGGCGACAGCGCGCGAACCGTCTCGAGCAGCGCCTCGACCGTCGCGTCGGGGCCGACCTTCACGCCGACGGGATTGCGAATCCCGCGGCAGAACTCGACGTGCGCGCCGTCGAGCGCGCCGGTGCGGACGCCGATCCACGGTAGATGCGTCGAGAGATTGAACCAACCCTCGCGCCTCGGGACCTGCCTCGTGAGCGCAGCCTCGTACTCGAGCACCAGGAGCTCGTGGCTTGTGTAGAAGTCGACGCGCTGCATCGCGGCGATCGTTCCGCCGGCAAGCGTCTCCATGAAGCGCAGGCTCTCGCCGATCGCATCGACCATGCGCTGGTACTCGGCGGCGAGCGGCGAATGCCGCACGAATTCGAGATCCCAGTTCTCTGGGTGGTGGAGGTCGGCGAATCCGCCGTCGATGAGCGCACGGACGAAGTTCAGCGTCAGCGCGGCGCGCTCGTAGCCGCGGAGCAGCAGCGTCGGGTCGGGCGTTCGCGCCGACAGCGTCGGCTCGGGCCTGTTGACGTTGTCGCCGCGAAATGTCGGCAGTTCGCTGCCGGCGACGAGCTCGGTGGCCGCACTTCGCGGCTTCGCGTACTGGCCTGCGAAGCGGCCGACGCGCGTGATCCTCTTCCGCGTGCCGTGCACGAGGACCAGGCTCATCTGAAGCAGGATCTTTAGTTTGGCCGCGATCGCGGGCGACGTGCAGTCGGCAAAGCTCTCTGCGCAGTCACCGCCCCAGAGGATGAATCGCTCGCCGCGGGCCGCTTCGGCGATCTGGGTCTTCAGCGACTCGATCTCGTAGCTCGTGACGAGCGGCGGGAGTGCCGCGATCTCGGTGAGCGTGCGCTCGAGGGCGCCGCGATCCGGATAGACCGGCTGCTGCGCGCACGGATAGGCGCGCCACGACTGCGGGGTCCACGATGGATCGCTCTGGGACATTCCGGAAGGGTAGCGACAGCATGGCCTAGGTTCTGTCTGACGGATCCGCCGGGCTTCAATCCGCACGGCATCCCGGATGGCTGCGTCGGGTTCAACTCGCTGTATCGCTGCGGATACAGCTTCGTTTCCCCTCCTTCCCCTCCGGGCGCCGATGCGGATTTCGGGCCTTCGGCGATCCGTCAGACAGAACCTAGGGCGGATTGGCCGCGACCGGCGATGCTGCCGCTCCTCAATCACGACTCGCCGCCCCGCCAAAGGCCGCCGCCGCTCCCGCTCGTCGATCACGACGCGCTTCCCCGCCAAAGGCCGCCGCCGCTCCCGCTCGTCGATCACGACTCGCTTCCCCAGCAACCCGTCGGATTCACTCCGACGGGTTGCCGCCAAAGGCCGCCGCCGCAGCGGCGGCCGCTCAAAT
>JBIKXP010000162.1:0-7679 GCA_044355685.1 Phycisphaerales bacterium | reverse complement strand
TCGAGCGGTCGCATGGGCGCGGGGCCGAAAGGCTAGTGTAGACAGTGTACACATTGATGTGGACAGCGTCAACAAAGTCGGCCATACTTCCGCCATGCCCCACAAGCCATCCCAACGCTACCACCACGGCGACCTGCGGCAGGCCCTCGTCGAGGGCGCGCTTCGGCTGCTCGAGACTCGATCGTCTGCCGAACTCTCCCTCCGATCCGTCGCACGGCTTGTCGGCGTGTCGCCGAACGCGCCCTACCGGCACTTCGCGTCGAAGGACGCGCTGCTCGCAGCCGTCGCAGAGGAGGGATTCCGTCAGCTGACCGCCGTCACAGCCGCGGCCAAGGGATCCCCTCCCAAGCGCCTCCGCCAGATGGCGGTCGCGTATGTGCGCTTCGCAACCGAGCATCCGCGCCTCTACGGGCTGATGTTCGGTCCCGTGCTGACCGGATGGGAGCAATACCCAGGCCTGGTCGCGGCAGGCGACGCAAGCTTCCAAGTGCTCGTCGACGCTGTCGCCCTTGGAACGAACGCCAACGCCAAGCACGCGGCCAGGGAAGCCATCCTCGCGTGGTCCGCGGTCCATGGATACGCCATGCTCGCCATCGACGGCCACCTGACCAGCTGCCCGGCGAAGCAGCTTCCGCCGCCAGAAGAGCTCATGCGGATCATCGCCGTGCGGTGAGTCGCGACCTCCGACGCGGCTGCCGGATCGAAGGCGCGACGCGGCGACCCTCGACGGCAATTCGACGCGGCCCGCGCGCTCGATGTCGCAAGACCGATACATTCCGCCGCATGCCCGTCCAGCACCTTCCTGCCATCCGCGCGCTCTTTCCCGGCCTCGCGACCGGAACCGTGATGCTTGACAACGCAGGCGGATCCCAGCTGCCGCAGTGCGTGATCGATGCGATGCGGTGCTACATGGAGCGGTCGTTCGTGCATCTTGGCGGCGAGTTCGCGCTGTCGAAGCGCGCGTCGGCGGTCATTCCTCGGGCGCGCGAGGTCGTCAAGGTGTTTCTCGGCGCACACGAGGCCGCACACGGTGGCCGCGAAGGCTCGAAGATCGGCGAAGGCATGGGTGAGGTTTTCTTCGGCTCCTCAGCCACCGTGCTCAGCTACCAGCTTGCCGCGGCCTATGCCGATGCGCGCGATGCGTGCCGCAATCCCGAATCGGCGCCCGCCGATCTCCGCGAGCATCTCGAGACGGTTGGCTCGAATCGTGGCGACGCCACCCACGGCTCGTTCCGAGACCGCCTTCTTGCACGCGATCAGATCGTCGTCTGCACCGCAGGGCACGAGGCGGGCATCGGCCCTTGGATGCGGCTCGCGCTTCGCGGATACACGATCGTGCCGTGGCATGTGGAGCCAGTCCGCGACGGAAAGCGGCCTGATTCGAGCGAGTACGAGTGGCGACCCTCGCTCGATACGCTTCGGAAGCTCGTCAACGAACGCACGCTTCTGGTGGTCGTCCCGCAGGTCTCGAACATCCTTGGCGAGATCTGGGACATGCGCGGCGCTGCGGAGATCTCGCATGCGGCGGGAGCGCGCATTCTCGTCGATGGCGTCGCGTATGCGCCGCATCATGCGCCTCGCATGTCCGAGCTTGGCTGCGATTGGTACACCTACTCGACCTACAAGGTCTTCGGACCACACATGGCGGCGATGTTCGGCACGCACGAGGCGATGGAAGAGCTGATCGGCCCGAACCACTACTTCCTCGACAGCAAGTCCCCGAACAAGTGGGAGCTCGGCGGGGTCAGCCACGAGGCCGCGGCAGGCGTGGCGGCGATGTGGGAGTTCGTCTGCGAACTGGCGGCCCTCGACGAGCGGAGCGTCCCCGTCGGTACACACAATCCCGGCGACTGGACCGAGCCTCCCTCGCGTGCGGTCTTCGACCGGGCGTTCGCGATGATCGCAAACCTGGAGGAGCGGCACACCGCGCAGCTCATCGAGTATCTCGCGCGAAAGCCAAGCGTCCGCATCGTCGGCCCGCGTCACGCCGAGCCGAGCCGCGTTGGAACGATCTCGTTCACCAGCACGAATGCAACGCCGCTGCAGATCTGCCGTCACCTCGGCTCGCGCAACATCGCGATGCGGCATGGCCACGCCTATTCGAAGCGCTTGGTCGAGCAGCTTGCCGCGGATCCGAACCTGAACATCGATCCCAGCGCGGGCGTTGCGCGCCTGAGCCTGCAGCACTACAACTCGCTGGAGGAGATGGCCCTCACATGCGAAGCACTCGATGAGATCCTCTGATGCGCGCAGATTGATCCGGCGGCGCCACCCGATCGGGTGGCACGCGTCGTCAGAAGTGAGGGATGAGGACGCCGTACCGTGCTGCGAGGTACTCGACGATCACCTTCGTGTCGTCCGTGTGCAGTCGGTCGCCGACGCGGTAGAAGCGCGAAGCGTCGACGAAGCTGTGATTCGACGGATCGAGAATCAGATTCGGGCAGCCCTGGCGCGCGTCGCCGACGAGTTCGATGATCTCGCGCCTCGGTCTCGGATAGTCGATGTACCGAATATCGAGCCGTTTTCGCAGGTCCGGGCAGTAATGAAGCACGCCTTCGAGAAACGCGCAGTCGGGGCAGTAGTAGAGTTTGCCCTCGTTGTCGCGGGCGCTGTCGGTGAAGTTGGGATTGAGGAGGAAGAGGATGTCCATGGTGTCTCCAAAGGCGCGAGTCGTGAAGCGGTAGCGTAGCCGGGCCGAGGGTTCGGCCGCCGCGTACGCGGGGCTGAATCCGAGCGCGATCGAACACCGAAACCGGAGGCGTCTCGAATCGGGGTGTATCGTCGTGGACGTAGACACGCGACATCCATGCACAACCAGGGAGTTTCACCGCCATGGCGCGATCAGCTCAATCTCTCGTCCTCTCCGTTATGACGGCTTCGGCCTTGCTCACCTGCTCTTGCCAGACTTCAGGCGATCAGGACATCAAGGCGCCCGATTCGCCAGATGCGGCGAACAGCGCGTCGAGCGACGTACCGAACGGTGCGTCGAGTGGCGCGTCGAGCGACGTCGTCAACAGCATCGGGATGAAGTTCGTGCGCGTGCCGAAGGGAACCTTCTTGATGGGCTCGCCACGGGGCAATCCCAACGCCGATCTCGACGAGCGGCAACATGAAGTCACGATCAGTCGCGACTTCTCGATCGGCGCGTTCGAGTGCACGCAGGAACAGTACGAGCGGGTGATGGGCAAGAACCCGAGCCAGTTCCAGGATCCGCGCAACAAGGAGAGCACTGCGAACCATCCGGTTGAGCGCATCTCGTGGAACGACGCGGCCGAGTTCTGTCGGCGCCTGTCGGAACTTCCCGCGGAGAAGGCTGCGGGGCGCTCGTATCGGCTGCCGACCGAGGCGGAGTGGGAGTTCGCGTGCAGAGGCGGAAGCGCCGGCGAGTTTGCGTTCGGCGACGACGCAGCGGCGCTCGGCGACTATGCGTGGTACGAGCCGAACGGGGGCGGACAGACCCACCCCGTCGGGCAGAAGCGCCCGAACGCGTTCGGGATCTACGACATGCATGGCAACGCGTGGGAGTGGTGCGCGGACTGGTATGTGGAGCATTCGAGACGCCCCGTGGTCGACCCGACCGGACCGGCGAACGGCACTGATCGCGTCTATCGGGGTGGCAGCTGGAACTACTCCGCTGGCTACTGCCGTTCGGCAAACCGAACCGCCACGAAACCCGACTTCGACAGCTTCGGCTTCGACTTCCTGAGCATCGGATTCCGCGTCGTGATGGATGACGCTTCGACAAAGTAGGCGCTCGCTTGACGCCGCTGCGCGGCCAGGCGGGTCGCGGGTTCTATGCGGGCCGGCCATTGTCTCCTCCCGCTCTCGCATCGCGCAACCCGTGCAATCGGTCGGCGCATCTCGCGTTCATCTGCGAGAATTCCGACCCTCCGCGTGGAGCGTTCATGCTTGCCCACATCGCACTCGCACTGGCCTTCGTCCCTGCTCTCCCCTCCCTGCCCGCGGCCGAGGCGAGCCAAGCGGCATCGTCCGCGGACGCGAGTCCGCCGAGCCCCCTCGCGCCGCCGTCGCCGCGGGATGCGCGTGAACTCGGCATAGGGTCCTATGCGGCCGATGTGCGTGCAGGCGGCATCGACGGCGTCGTGCGCAGCTGGCGCGACGGGCGCGGCGAAAGGCTGACCGTGGTCGCGCTCACGAGCGTCACGTGTCCCTTGTGCCGCAAGTTCGGACCGTCGCTTGCGCGCATCGAGGACGCCTCTCGCGCGCGCGGCGTGAAGTTCGTGTTCGTGAATGTGAGCGGCACCGATAGCGCGGCGGACATGCGCAAGCAGGTCGCGGATCTCGGGCTCGAAGGGCTCTACCTGAACGACGCAGGCGGCGAGGTCGCGAGGTCGCTGCGCGCGCGCACCACGACCGAAGTCTTCGTGATCGACTCGGGGAACACGCTCGTCTATCGCGGCGCCGTGCACGACCAGTATGGCGTGAACTTCACCCTCCCTGAACCGCGACGGCGATTTCTCGAGGACGCGCTCGACGCGGCGCTCGCAGGGCGCGCGCCTGAGATTCAGGCGACCTCCTCGCCCGGCTGCGCGATCGAGCCTTCGAAAGCAACCGCTGCAGCCACGGCCGCGCCCGCGCCATCCGTCACCTACGCCCGCGACATCTCGCGGATCATGGCGGCGAACTGCGTCGAATGCCACCGCGAGGGCGGAGTCGGTCCGTTCCGCCTCGACACCTACGACGCTGTTTCGCGCCGCGCGACGATGATCCGAACCGTCACCGAGGCGGGCACGATGCCTCCATGGTTCGCGGCGCCTATGCACGGCGCTGACCGCTTGCCGCTGCCAAGCCCGTGGTCGAACGATCGCGCGATGAGCGAGGCTGAGAAGGATGCGATTGCGGCTTGGATCGCGGCAGGAAAGCCTGAGGGTGATCCGAAGGATCTCCCGCTGCCGCGCGCGTTCGCAGAGGGCGCGTGGAAGATCGGGACGCCCGACGCGGTGTTCCAGCTTCCCGATCCGATCGCGGTCAAGGCCGACGGATTCATGCCGTATCAGAACGTGCTGGTGCCCACGAACCTGACCGAGGACCGCTGGGTGAAGGCCGTGCAGATCGTGCCGACCGACCCGTCGGTGGTGCACCATGTGCTGGTGTTCGCGCTCGACGAGAAGACGGCGAAGGACCCCGCGACGCGCCGCCGCCTTGGCGCAGACGAGTCGAGCGGCTACTGGGCTGCGTATGTGCCCGGCAACGACTCGACGGTGCTGCCAGAGGGAATGGCGCGGAAGCTGCCTGCGAAGTCGTCGCTTCTCTTCCAGATCCACTACACGCCGAACGGGAAGGCGACGAGCGACCAGATGAAGATCGGGCTCGTGTTCGCCGACGAGACCCCGAAGCATCTCGTGCGCACGGCGGCGGTTGCGAGCCTGCGGCTCCGCATTCCTCCAGGGGCGGCGAACCACCGCGAGACGGGACAGCTGCGCGTGCCTGCCGACGCGAGGATCCTCGCGTTCATGCCGCACATGCATGTGCGCGGGAAGGCGTACCGCTACGAACTCGAACTTCCCGGACAACCGAAGCGCACCGTGCTCGACATCCCGAAGTACGACTTCAACTGGCAGCTGCGCTACGAACTGCGCGAGCCGCTCGAGGTACCGCGCGGCGCGGTGCTGCACGGCACCGCGTGGTACGACAACAGCGCCGACAACCCTGCGAACCCCGACCCGACGAAGACGGTGCGCTGGGGCCAGCAGACCGTCGACGAGATGATGCTCGGGTACATCGAGTACTACATCGAGGGCGAGGATCCGATGAACCCGATGGACCTGCCGGGCCGCGGCGGGCTGCGCGAGCGAATCGGCGGCGGCGCGGGCGCGGGTGGCGGGCGCACGCCGTCGTTCACGGCGCTGCGGAACCAGTTCGACAAGAACGACGACGGACGGATCGAGAAGTCGGAGGTTCCGCCTACGCTTCACCGTCGCTTCGACCAACTCGACGCAGACGAGGACGGCGTGCTGACCGAGGACGACTTCGCCGACAAGGCGGGTCGATCGTGAGCAAATCACCACGGAATGGAACATCCATGCGTTCGAGAGGCCTTCGATCAAGACACCTTCAACTCGGATGGCTTCGGCTCGCGGTCTGGGTCTTCGCCCTGACGACGATGCTGCTCTCGATCGCATCGTTCGGTCGCGCGTCGTGGGCCGACACCCCGCCCGCTTCAGACGGTCCGAAGCCAACGGCGCCTGCCGCGAAGACTGCGGCCGAGCCTGCGGTCGAGGTTCTCGCGTTTCCCGATCTCATCGATCAGGCACGCAAGGCGCCTCCGTCGACAGAAACCCGCCGTCCCCGATTGTTTGAGCGCAAGAACGAGGCCGCGCCCCCCGCTGGTCGGCGCGTTCCGATCAAGGTGCATGTCCCGACGAGCGGCGGCCCGTGTCCCGTGATCGTCGTGTCGCACGGCGCGGGCGGCAGCTGGGACACGCACTACGCGCAGGCGCAGGACCTCGCGAGGCATGGCTACGCCGTGCTGTGCATCGAGCACATCGGCAGCAACACCGAGCGCATGAAGCAGGGTCTGCGCGCGATGAAGAACATCGAGGCGATGACCCGCGACGCGGACGAGGTGCTCGCGCGGCCACGCGATGTTTCGTTTGCGATTGACCGCGCTGCGGAGTGGAACGAGAGTCACGCGAAGCTCAAGGGCAGGCTCGATCTTGCGCGCATCGGCGTGATGGGGCACTCGTTCGGCGCCTATACGACGATGGTCGCGTGCGGGATGCGGCCTGCGCTCGACTGGCTCACGCCCACGGTCGCGCCGGGCAAGGGCCTCGGTCCCGACCTCTCTGACCCGCGCGTGAAGTGCGGCGTCGCGCTCTCGCCGCAGAGCCCGGGCGAGCCGTTCTTCATCGCCGAGAGCTTCGGCAGCCTGCGCTCGCCGCTCCTTGGGATCACGGGATCGAAGGACGACCAGCAGGCGGGAAAGACCGCGAAAGACCGCAAGGATTCGTTCGCGCTGTGGCCGAAGGGCGAGCACCTCCTCGTGTGGCTTGCGAACGCGCAGCACCTCGACTTCTCCGATTCCTCGGGGAGCGACGACCGCGCGCTTCCCTCGCGCACCCGCGCCGATGCGCAGCCCGCCACGCGGGCGGCGACACGCGCGTTCTTCGACCTTCATCTCAAGGGCGACACCGCAGCCGCGAAGGTGCTCACGACGGATGGACTCAAGCCATCGCTGCGCGGCACGGTGAACAGCGTCGAAGTGCTGTCGAAGTGATGGGACGCGCGGCCGACGCAGCGATGCGCCTTCAACGCGACCTATTCACGCCGACTTCGGATCGACGCCCCTGCTCACGCCCCGTGCTGCCACCTTTCCTTCGGGCACGGCTTCTCCATCCATCGGTCGGCGGGCACGGGGCGGTAGCCGAACTTCTCGTAGAGGCCGTGGGCGTCGCGGGTCGCGAGGCACCAGCGGCGCAGGGTCTGGAGATCCGGGTGACGCTCGAGCGCCTCGAGCATGCGGCGTGAGATCCCCTGTCCGCGCCACGGCCCCTCGACGCACACATCGCAGAGCCACGCGAAGGTCGCGCGGTCGGTGACGACGCGCGCGAGGCCGACGGTGGTGCCCGTCGCATCGTCGATCGCGACCACGGTGATGCTGTTGCGGAGCGCCTCGGCGACGACCTCGCGGCGGATGTCGGGCGACCAGTAGGTCGCGG
>JBIKXP010000161.1:0-7705 GCA_044355685.1 Phycisphaerales bacterium | reverse complement strand
TCTTCAACAGCTGGCACGGCCTGTCGACCTGGTGCGCCCCGAGTCCCGTCCTGATCTCGCCGCTTCCGTATCTCCTCCCGATCGGGGTCGGCATCGCCGCGTGCCTGGCGTTCTGCCCCGCCTTCCGCCTCTCGCTCCTGCGCGCGCACGCCGCCATGCCGGACAGCGTCGTCCGCATCTATCGAAGCGAGTACGAGCGGCTCGTCCGGCTTGAGCGCCTACAGCTGGTGATCGCCGGCGCGACCGTCTTGATCTCGGTGCTCGCGACCACGGGCGCGCTGTTCGGTCACTTCGGCCCCATCTACCAGGCGGCGCTCGTCGCGTGGTGGTTCGTCGCGCTCGCCGGTCTCGCTGCGCAGGTGCGGCTCGGCGACGCACTCTCGCGCGGCGTGGTCGATCAGGAGGTACTGCCGCTCGAGATCCCCCGCCGCATCATCTCGGGCATCGTGATCACCGCCGCGGTCGGCGGCGTGGGCGCGCTGACGCTTCTCGCGCTGTCGGTCCTCGGTCGCTACACGAACCTCGTCGATGGCGGAGGCGTCGACGTGATCTGGGCGCTCGCCGGCTGCTGCACCCTCGTCGCGCTGATCGGCCACGGACTCTGCGTGTGGGCGTCGCTGACCCACGCGACGATGGTCGCGAACTGCGTGTACGAGAGCAAACTGCTGCGGAAGCTGACCCCAACGAAGGGCCGCGAATCCGGCGCTGCCGCGACGACGCCGGACTTCGTGACGCGCGCGCCCGCCGGCCCGAGGACAGCGCCGCCGGACGCTGCGGGGTCGCACGCACCGGATCACGGCCCGGACGACGGCGAACCCTCGCCTGAGCCAACGACGAAGCTCCATGCGTTCACGCCGCGCGACGATTCGCCCATCATCCTTCTCGACGAGGCTCCGACCTCCGACACTCCGGTCAATCCACCGATGGATCGCGGCGGCTCGACGGGGCAGCGCTGAACGCGTGCTCCGCGAGGTCGATTGCCCGTCCGAGCGCGGACGCCTTGTTCACGGTCTCCTGCCACTCGGCCGCAGGTTCGCTGTCGAGCACGACGCCGGCGCCGGCCTGCAGGTGCACCGTCCACGGAGCCTTCGCGTCGCTTGGCATGGGAATGACCATGGTCCGCAGCGCAAGCGCGATGTCCATGTCGCCCGTGTAGCCGATGGCGCCGAGCCCGCCCGAGTAGGGCCCGCGGCGCGTCGGCTCGAGCTCGTCGATGATCTGAATCGCGCGGACCTTCGGAGCGCCCGACACGGTGCCCACGGGAAGGGTCGCCCGCAGCGCGTCGAAGGAATCGCAATCGTCGCGAAGCCTCCCGGTCACGGTCGAACTGATGTGCATCACATGGCTGTAGCGCTCGATCTCCATGCAGCGCTCGATCGCGATGGTGCCGCGCTCGCAGACGCGCCCGAGGTCGTTTCGCCCGAGATCGACGAGCATCACATGCTCGGCTCGCTCCTTCGCGTCGGCGAGCAGTTCGCGCTCGAGCGCAATGTCCTCCTCGAGCGTGCGGCCGCGCGGTCGCGTTCCCGCGAGCGGGCGGTTGACGACGACGCCATCGTGGACGCGACAGAGGATCTCCGGACTCGAGGCGACCAGAATCGCGCCTTCACCCTGCAGATAGGCCTGGTACGGGCTCGGATTCACCACGCGGAGCGCACGGTAGAGATCGAACGGATCGACGGAGGTCGTCCGCTCGAGCCGCTGCGAGAGCACCACTTGGAACGCGTCGCCCGCTGCGATGTACTCCTGCGCGCGGCGCACCATCGCCTCGAAGTGCTCGCGCGAGACATTCGATGCGGGCACGCCGGGCCGTCGCGAGAGATCGATGTCGATGGCGCCGGGAACAAGCCGCGGTCCATCCGCCGCGAGTTGCGCCTCGAGCGCGTCGAGTCGGTCGACGAGCGAGGCGAACGCGCGCTCGGGCGAGGGGAACTCGTCCACGCGACCGCTGACGATCGCGTGCATGATCTTCGAGACGTGGTCGAAGACGACGACGTCGCAGTAGAGGCCGAAGTGGAGGTCGGGAATGCCGCGGTCGTCGCGCGGTGCGGACGCGAAGGGTAGTTTCGCGGGCTCGAGGTAGCGCACGCTGTCGAAACTGGCGAACCCGACGAAGCCGCCGAGGAACGCGCCGGGAAGCCGGAGCGATGCGAGCGCCGCCGGCGAGGCCGGGCGATACGGCGCCGCGAGTTCGCGGAGAACCGCGAGCGGGTCGGCCGACTCCATCGTGCGTCGCGTCTGCCGTCTGTGGTCGACCACGGTCACATGCTGCGCGCGCGCGGTGAGTTCGAGGCGCGGACGCGCCGCGAGGATCGAGTGGCGTCCGACCGCCGTTCCGTTCTCGACCGACTCGAAGAGGAAGCTCGGCGCCGAACGCTCGTCCGGCAGCACCAGCTTGCGGTACGCGAGCACGGGCGAGAGTTGGTCGCTCATAAGGCGTCGCGAGAGGATGACAAGCGGCCCCTCGCGCACCTGACGGTCGAATGATTCCTTCAGTTCCTGCACGCGCGGAAGGGTAGCCGATCCCCGCGCTCGGATACCATCCGCGAAGATGACCGCAGTGCCTGAGACAAAGCCCCCCGTGCTCGCAACCGCTCCCGCGGCGGCGCGGCTCACCGGAATCCGGAAGACCTACCTCAAGCCGGATGGATCCGTACTTGTCGAGGCGCTCCGTGGCTTCGATCTCGTGATTCCGCGCGGCGAATACGTCGCGATCATGGGCGCGTCGGGCTCGGGCAAGTCGACGCTCATGAACATTCTCGGCTGCCTCGACCGCCCGTCCGGCGGGGTGTACGAGCTCGACGGCGCCGCCGTCGAGAGTCTCGACGACGACGAGCTCTCCCGCGTGCGCGGCCAGAAGATCGGCTTCGTCTTCCAGGCGTTCAACCTGATCTCGGAGCTGTCGATCGCGGAGAACGTGGAGATCCCGCTTCTCTACCGCGGCATTCCCGCAGCCGAGCGTCGCGAGCGCGCGATCGAGAGCCTTCGCATCGTGGGGCTTGAGAACCGCGTGAACCACAGGCCGAGCGAACTCTCCGGCGGACAGCAGCAGCGCGCCGCGATCGCGCGCGCGCTGGTCGGCAAGCCCGCGATCCTGATGGCGGACGAGCCGACGGGAAACCTCGACTCGCAGACGGGCAAGTCGATCCTCGAGACGTTCGAGGCGCTGCATGCGAACGGCCTCACGCTCATCATGGTGACGCACGATGACCGCATCGCCGCCCGCTGCGAGCGCGTGGTTCGGCTTGCCGACGGCCTCCTCGAGAGCGACCGCGACGGCGGTGGCCGGACGCGTCGACGCGCGGCCGACCACGGCTCGCCGGGAGGGGCGCATCCGTGAAGTCGAACCAGGCCGGAGGCGGCTGGACGACGTCGACGCGCTCGGCGCGGGTCCTGGGGATCGACCCGGGAACGCGCATCGCCGGTTACGCGGTGCTTGATTTCGAGGGAGTCTCGGCGCGCATCGTCGACGCCGGCATCTTTCGTCTGTCCGCCGAGGCGCCGCTCGCCGTACGGCTGCAGCAGGTGTTCGACGATGTCGCGGCGCTCCTCCGAGAGCATCGGCCCACACACGTCGCGCTCGAGGCGATCTTCGTCCATCCCGAGCATGCGCGGACAGCGGTCCAGATGGCGCACGGCCGCGGCGTCGTCATGCTTGCCGCGCAGCAGGCTGGTGTGCCGATCGCGGAACTTCCGCCGGCCGAAATCAAGAAGGCCCTCACCGGAAGCGGCCGCGCATCGAAGGAGCAGATGCAGCGCGCTGTGATGGCGCAGTGCGGATTGACCTCGATGCCGGAGCCTGCGGATGTCGCCGACGCCATCGCGATCTCGCTGACCGGCGGCCGACGACTGAACTGCATTCCCGACGGAGTGCTGCGATGAGGTGCGCGATCTCGCGCGCGCTCGGCGCCGCGTGCGCCGCCGTTCCGCTGTTCCTCGCTGCGTGTCGCAGCGCAGAACAGCAGAGTACGCCGACGAGCGAGGCTGCCCCGCGCGCCGAAGACGTGCCAGCAAGTCCACGTGCGCGCGCTGACGCGATCGCCACGACCACCACGACCACCACGACCACCACGACCGACGCGTCGACGACCGCGCCCACCGCTGCTCTGCTTCCTGCGGAGCGCTGGACACAACTCACTCCCAAAGTTCGCTGCGACTCCGCGCGGGGCATCGTCGAGTTCGAGGCGGTGGCTGTATTGAAGACCGGCTTCCTCGAGCAGTACGTCTGCACGGTCGGAACGCGCGAACACGAGGCGCTCTTCGCCTTCGACGGCAAGGCAAGCGACGTCCATGCAGCGCTCTTGCTCGCGGGGCTCGAGCCGGGAAGGCCGGGCTACTGGCGCGAAGTCGAGGGCGCGAACGGCGAACGCACGATCGAACTGGTCGCGCCCTCTGGTCCCGAGGTCTCGATTCGGGTGCGTCTGGCCGATGGCACCGAGCGCGGCGTCGAGTGGTTCGCGCGCGCTTCTCCGGTGCAACTTCGCGAGGTCGATGCGGCGACAACGCCGCCCTCGCGCTTTGTGTTCGCTGGCTCGAAGTTCGTGACCAACCGACGTACGGGCGCCGAGCGCTACGCAGCCGACAGCGCCGGCTCGCTTGTTGGACTCGTGACCTTCGGCGACGAAACCATCGCATCGGTCGATGTGATTCCCGACAAGTCCGATGTGGCTGCGCCAATCTGGGAGGCCTTCACCGAGCGCATGCCTGAGCCAGGAACGATCGTGACGATCGTGATCGCGGCCGCGAAGCCCGACGATCGCGCGCGCAAGACGAGCGCGATCACGCACCCAACCCCGGTTCACCTTGCGCACGCCGCAACCACCATGTCTCCTACCCAACGTGTAGAGATCCGCGCCCGAAAGGACGCAGAAGAGGTCGCCGTGACGCTCGGCTCCGCCGCCGACGCGTCTGTCTCCCAACTGCGGACGAAACTGACATATAAAAAGGCCCGGTCGAGGCGTAAACCTACGACCGAGCCCTTCCGGGGGCGATGGGATGTCCAGACGAGATCTACGTATAGGTCGAGGTCTAGACTCGAACAGGCTACAACAGAATCGGCTTGCGTCAACTTCTGTCCCCAACAAGGTCACAAGATTTGTGAGAGTCTTTCCTATGACACTTGATCAGGGTACTGCACTGAGGCTCTGCCGGGTGGTTCGGCTGGCGCTGTCCTGGGGGGGGTCTTCCAGCAGTAACCCACGGTCGAAACAGGGACTTACAGCCTCTTTCCGGGGGTCGGAAGCGGCGTCTTTCCTAGACGGGTCCGGCGTGAGCCGCGCGAGCCTGACTCAATCCGATACCCAACCTCAGCCTCAAACCACCCGTTCTCATCAAGCGGAGCAGCCGGTGCGCGGCGGCAATGGGCTCGTGAGTGCCGTTGCGTCGAGTCCGCTCTCGCCGATCGTCGAGGTCGCGGTGACCTGCGTGGGAATCCCCTCCGCAAGCGGCTACCTGATCGACATCACCGAGATCGACCACGCGTGCCGCGAGCTGGTGGCGCCCATCCTTCGCGAGAGCCTGTTCGACGAACTGACCCGTGGCGAGCCGGCAGACCTCTACGCAGTGCTCCGACGCGCAGCGCATGCGCTCCGCTCCACGCTTTCAGCACCCCTCGCCTCCATCGAGTTCCGTCCAAGCCCCTACCGTCGCGCGTCGTTCGAATGTGCGGCGGCGTCCGACCACACCCAGCAGCGCGACACTCCCATGACCGGCACCTTCATCCTCTCGGAGACATTTGAGTTCGCGGCTGCCCACCGCCTGCATCTGGCCTCGCGCAGCGACGCCGAGAACAGGCAGCTCTTCGGGAAGTGCAACAACCCAAACGGCCACGGACACAACTACCGGATCGAGGTCGCAGTCGAGACGGGCGCGATGTCGGCGGCAGACGGCGATGGGCAGCGTCTGATCGACTACGCGGTAATCGAGCGCGTCGTCGACGCCGAGATCATGGCCCGCTTCGATCACAAGCACCTCAACGTCGACTGCCCGGAGTTCGCGAACCTCAATCCCTCCGTCGAGCACATCGCCATGGTGTGCCACGGCATTCTGGCGCCGCGGTTCGCGGAGGCCGGCGGCCGGCTCCGCTGGGTCGAGGTCTGGGAGACGGGCAAGACAAGTTGCCGATATCCGGCGTGAACGTCCCGTGGCGAGCCGTATCGCTCCGCGAGGACCCGTTGCCAGTCGACACCGAGATCATCATCATGTACCGCACCATGCGCCCTTCGATTCTCTCCCTGCTCTCGGCCAAGCGCTGCGCGCTGCCGCTCGTACTGTTCGTCGTTTCGGCTTCCTCGAGCCTCGTCGAGGCGCAGAGCGCGCCGATCGTCCGGCCCGCCAACGCGCCGGGTCAAGCGAGCCCCGCCCCGCAGCGGCCGCTTCCGCCTCCCGTCTCGGAAACCGAGCGTCGGTTCCGAAGCCTCGCCGACTACATCCGCACGCGCGGCGACATCGACGCCGCCACCCGCGCCGACATCGAGCGACTGGCCAGCGAACTCGATGCAGAGATCGCGCGCCCTGAGAACCCGGCAGCGACGACCACGAGGCTCCTCGCTGTGCGCATCCAAACTGCGGCATGGCTCGATGACCGCAACGCGCGCAACTCGGCCTTCGAGAAACTCGTGGCGCTCGACCCGCTCGCAAGCGGGCCGGTCGTCGCGTGGGCCCGCGAGTTGGCCTCGGACGGCGAATTCGAGCGGGCCTACGACCTGATTTCGACGAACAAGATCGCGCCCGAGCGGCTGATCGATGCGCGGATCATCCAGGCCGAGTGCCTCTTCGCGATGAACCGCTTCGAGGACGCGCGAAGCGTCGCCGCCAGCGCGCCGTCGAAGCGCTCGCTCCCGCAGCGCACCGCGATTGCGCAGGTGCTTGCCCGTTCCGACATCGTCGAGCCGCTCTGGGCCTCCGAGACAGCGGCGATGGCTCGTGACCAAGCCCGCGGCGATCTCCCGATCGTCGAGCTCCTCACCTCGCGCGGAGCGATCACCATCGAGCTCTTCGAGGATCAGGCGCCCAACACCGTTGGCAACATCATCGAGCACGTCGAGGCTGGAACCTACGACGGCACCCGGTTCCACCGCGTGATCCGCGGGCTTGGCGTGCAAGGCGGCGATCCCACGACTGCGACGGGCGGCAAGGGCGGCACGTCGACGGGTGGCTGGACGATCCCCGACGAGAACACAAGCGAAGCCAAGCGCGCCCCGCTCATCGGCCGGCTGGTGATGGCGCTGCAACCCGATTCACAGGCACCCGGGCAGCCGCAGCCACATTCGGGCGGGTGCCAGTTCATGATCCTACTGAACCACTTCGAGTCGCTGCGCGAGAAGTACACCGTCTTCGGCCGCGTGACCGAAGGCCTCGACGTGGCGCGCCAACTGACGCCCGACGACGTCATCGTGACAGCGCGCGTCATCCAGAAGCGTCCGCAGTCGTACAAGGGCGTCCGCTTCAGCACCGACGCAACGGGCAACTTCGCCTTTCCCGTGCGGCCCATCCCGGCGAAGCCGTCGCCCACCGACATGTCGGGCGTCGCGCCTGGGGACGTTCCGGACTTCATGCGCACGACGGAACCGGTTCGCCCCGCGCAGCCGACCCCGCCGGCCGCGCCCGCGAATCCGCAGCCACCTGCCGGCAAGAAGTGACCGCGGCGTGCCGGACGCTTCGCGGCGTTCCGATGATGACGACGTAGGCCGACGATTCAGGCTGA
>JBIKXP010000160.1:0-7793 GCA_044355685.1 Phycisphaerales bacterium | reverse complement strand
CGCGCACTCGTCGAGCGGGCCACCGCCGCCGGATTCGACGGTTTCGCCGTGACGGCAGACACGCCGGTCTGGGGCGTGCGCGAGCGCGACATCCGCAACGGCTTTCGCGTTCCCGACGGCCTCCGCATCGTGAATCTCGAGCGGCCGGGCGGGCCAACCGGACACACCGGCGTCGGCATCGGCGGTGCGCTCTCCTGGACGATCGACCCCTCCGTCAACTGGAAGGATGTCGAGGCGCTCGCGTCGTGGACCCCTCGGCCGCTGCTTGTGAAGGGCCTCTGCCGCCCCGACGACGTGCGTGCGGCCTTCGCCTCCGGCGCGCAGGGCGTGTGGATCTCAAATCACGGCGGTCGGCAACTCGACGGCGCACCGGCGACGGCCCACGTCCTCGCTTCGTGCGCGGAAGCCGCGCGCGGCAAGGGGCCGCTCATCGTCGATGGCGGGATTCGCCGCGGATCCGACATCCTGCGTGCCACCGCGCTCGGCGCCGACGCGGTCGCCATCGGACGCCCGGTGCTCTGGGGACTCGGCGCGGGGGGCGAAGCCGGCGTCGCGCGCGCCCTCTCGATCCTGGCCAACGAGTTCGACCTCGCGATGGCGCTTGCCGGCGTGCGCAGCGTCTCCGAGGCGCGTGAGCTTGGCGCGGAGTTGGTGCGGGTCCACCCGATCGGCCGAATGTGAGTCGGCGACAGGCGAGCCTCGACGCCCCGCGCCACGACACAGTTCAGCGGGTCAGCAGGGCCGCAGCGCGCCGCGACGGGCGCGTCCGGCTCCACTTCGTTGGGCGCTTGCGTGAGGTCATGTAGTTCTCGGACTACGTTCGATCATGCGATCAACGTGTCCTAAATGCAGACAAAGTGCGTCTATCTGTTTCGATATGCATTGTCTGATAGCGAATCGCGCCCGCGCGCCGTGTAAACCAGAGGTTCAGCCCGGGCGATTTGCACGAAATCCAACGCTTCTTTCTTGGCACGCCCCTTTCCGGTGGTAGTTTCCGGTTCGGAGGGTTGTTCGGCTTCTGCCGGGCGTACTACATCCTCCGTTTGTGAGAGTTGTGAAACTGGCATGAGGGTGCCAGCGACATGGAAGGGTTGAGTGAGAAGGGTTGAGGCGAGCGGGAACTCGCCTCGAGAGGGAGTGTGGAAGATGGGTTCGCATTTGCGCCTGGCGTAGAGAGAGGTTTGTGACGTTGGTCCGCTTGGACCGACTTCGCTCTCCGTCTTGCTTGTCGCGCGCAGCATCCGTTCCCAGCGTCTTCGCCTTCGGTCCCTGAGATGAGATGAGATGAACCCGGCGTCTGCCGAGTTCGCTCGTTGTCTCTGCGGTCGCGGGCAGCGCTGTGGCGGGCGAGTTCCATCTGTACGTCTGCGGCGCCGCCCGGAGCGGAGTCGCGCACGACGCACGAAGGTTTCGTCCGGTGTCCGTGACACCGTTGGGACGATTCCGGGGGTAGAAGTCGA
Organism: Phycisphaerales bacterium; assembly: GCA_044355685.1. GTDB lineage: Bacteria > Planctomycetota > Phycisphaerae > Phycisphaerales > SM1A02 > QWPT01. The sequence goes on along the minus strand of JBIKXP010000160.1, from coordinate 6,333 downwards.
GAAGAGGGAACGCCATGAAGAAGTCTCCATTGATCACGATCTCGCTCGTCGCCGCGGCGCTTTCCGCCTCCGCGTCGGCCCACGCCGGATTCGTGTTTACCTCTGCCAGTCGCTCGATCAGCATGCTCGCCCCAACCGGAACGACGGGCAATTCGTCCTCGGTGTTCGGCGCGTTCAACGACTGGCGTTCGCACTCGGCGCCGTTCCTCTCTGGCTTCGTCCAGCAGAACTCGAATCTGACCGCTGCTGAAGTGCGCCTGACGGCCTTCACCCAGGTCTCCTCGAGCAGCGCGAACTTCGCCGGCCCGCTGTCCGGCACGTCGGTTTCGAACGCGCTCTTCGGCGTGGACAGCGACAGCACGATCACGATGTCGGTCACCACCACGCGGAGCGCATCCGCTGGAGGCACGAGCTCGCTCAGCCTCCTCGTGCGCGACATGACCGCCGGTGGCACTGTGCTCTACACGTCAAGCGCGCCCACCTCGACCACCGTCACGCTCACGTTCCTCGCAGGCCGCTCGTATCAGGTCGACGTCACCAACAACGCCGCCATCACCTCCGGAACCGGAAGTGCGAGTGCGAACTACTCGGTGCTCATGACCGCGGCAGCGGTGCCTTCCCCCGGCGCGCTCGCGCTGGCGGGTCTCGCGCTGGTCAGCGGCGCAAGCCTTCGGCGCCGTCGCTGAACGGCCCGGCTTCAACAGTCCTTTTATGCCTCCGAGCGAGCGCGGTCACCCCGCGCTCGCTTGTTTTTGGCGGTCTTCGGGCCTTTGTGCAGCTGACGGCCTCGCGGTCTCTCACGCAGGTACGGAGGCACGGCGGCACGGAGGAAGGACGAGAACACGAAGACTGCGAGCGATGCGAGGACGCGGAAAGACGCGAGAAGTCGCGAGAAGTCATCTCTCTTCTTCGCCGAGGCCGCCTCTGCGTCTCTGCGAGAGATTCTGATTGCCCGGGGCTAGGTTCTGTTTGACGGATGCCCAGGTCTGAGGGATGTTCAGGTCTGAGGGATGTTCAGGCCCGAAAGGGCCACAGGCAGTTCCGATCCCCTCTGTTCCTCGCCCAGTTTGTTCTCCACGGCCGTTGGGTCTCTGTGCCTCCGTGCCTCCGTGAGAGACCTTGAGACCGTCAGCCGCACGCCGAGGGCCGACGGTGCCATAGCCCACACGAAAGCCTGAAGACCCGTTTTTCGCGACTCAACCAGTCGAGCGAGTTGACTCCGGCGTCGGATAGACAGAGCGCCCGCCGAGATGCGGGCGCATCGCGCTGCGGAAGCGCTGCCGAACGCACGGCTGCCCGGGGACACGTGACTTGAGCGGCCGAGTCGAAGGCCGACATCGTCCGTTCCGAAGGCTGCGCCCGAGCTTCACTCAGACTCCATCTGGAGGACACTCGCGTTCGGCCGTCGCTCGCGTCGTCACGGCGTGCCGGAGGGAGCCGACGGCGTCGCCGGTGCTCCGGCTGGCGCTGGCGTCGACGGCAGGCCCGCCGCCGGACCCGATGCGGAGAACCGATGGATCATGCGGTGGGTGTAGGTCTGGCCAGGACGCAGGATGACGTTCGGCCATCCATCCTTCCCCTGCTTGTTGATCGAGTCGGGGAACGCCTGCGTCTCAAGGCACAGCGCACCGTTCTTCGCATAGACCGCACCGTTCTTCCCCGGGATTCCGTCGAGAAAGTTCCCGGTGTAGAACTGGATCCCCGGCTGGTCCGACCAGATCTCCATGATGCGACCGCTCTTCGGTTCGATCAGGATCGCGGAGAGCCAGAGGTCCTTCTGCCTCGGCATGCGGTCGAGTACGAAGTTGTGGTCGTAGCCGCCCGGATCATCCTTGGTGGCGGGAAGCGCCGCGAAGTCCTTGCCGATCGGCTTCATTGCCGTGAAGTCGAGCGGCGTGCCCGCGACCGGCGCGATCTCGCCGGTCGTGATGAGCGTCGCATCGACAGGCGTGTATCGCTTTGCAGGAATCATGAGGTGATGCTCGAGGATGCTCCCCGACGCGTGGCCGCCGAGATTCCAGTACGTGTGGTGCGCCAGGTTCACCACCGTCGGCTTGTCGGTGGTGGCGCTCATGTCCACCTTCAGTTCGTTCGCGTTCGTGAGCGTGTAGACCACGGTCGCGTCGACGTTGCCGGGGTACCCCTCCTCGCCATCGGGCGAGCGGAAGGTGAAGGTGATGGAGGGACCGGAGTCCGTCATCTTCGCCTCGCCCTTCCACACGACCTTGTCGAAGCCCTTCACGCCGCCGTGCAGATGGTTCGCGCCGTTGTTGGTGGCGAGCGTGTATTCGGTGCCGTCGATCGAGAATCGTCCCTTCGCGATGCGATTCGCGCAGCGCCCGGCGGTGCATCCGAAGTACTGGGTGCGCGCGACGTAGTCGGCCGCGCTCGGACGGCCGAGGACGACGTCCTCGAAGACGCCCTTCGCGTCAGGCACCTTCAGCGACACGATGATGGTGCCGTAGTTGGTGATCTCCGCCTCCATCCCCTTCGCGTTCCGTAGGGTCCAGAGCGACACCGGCTTGCCATCGACCGTTCCCCAGTCCTTGACTGCGATCTCAGCCCCCTTCACAGGCGCTGCCGGGGCCGGCGCCCCCTGCGCGAAGCCAAGGGCGGCAAGGGCGAACGGGGCGAGCACGGCGAGTGTCAGGGAAAGCTGCATGTGGTCTCCGGGGTCTGCATCTTCGGTTGGCTCGCGGTCAAAGCCGCGAGGAATCATGTCGCGCTCGATGCCGTGCGTTCAAGCCGACGCGCGATGAATCGCCGCACGCCTTCGTCGGCCATGACGCCGGCGAGGAGGACCGCGCCGATCACGGCGAACTCGAGCTGTGACGACAGTCCGATCAGGATGATGGTGGTGCGCAGGATCTGCAGCGTCGCGGCTCCGAAGAGGACGCCGATGACGCTGATCTCGCCGCCACGGAGGCTGCACCCTCCGAGTACGGCGGCCGCGATCGCGTAGAGCTCGTAGAAATTGCCGAAATCGGACGGTTGCGCGCTGCTCAGGTCGAAGATGAAGAGCATGCCACCGAAGCCCGCCAGCAGGCTGCAGCCGACGTACGAAAGCGTCGTCAGGCGCGCCGTCGGAATGCCCGAGTAGCGCGCGGCGCTTTCGTTGCGCCCGGTCGCGAGAAGCCAGCGGCCCCACACGGTGCGCCCATAGAACACGGCGATTGCGATCGCGATGATCGCGGCGGGAAACACCGTTGCCGGCAGCAGGAAGTTCTCGAGCCCCGGAATCGCGATGCGGCCCGTCGCAAGCGCACGCACCTCGCCGAACTCGCCCATGAACCCCTGCGTCTGATCGCCCGTCATCCAGCGCGCGATGCCGCGGTAGAGCAGCAGCCCACAGAGGGTCACCAGAAACGGCTGCAGCCGAAGCTTGGTGATGAGGAGGCCATGACAGAGGCCGATGAAGGCCGAAAGCGCGAGCACGGTCGGAATGGCGGCCCAAGGCGACCACTCATGCTCGACGAGGAGCCACGGCGTCATGATGCCCGCGAGGCACACGACCGAGCCGATCGAGAGATCGATGCCGCCGGTCACGATCACGAGCGCTGCGCCGAGCGCGAGAATCGCGTAGAGCGCCGTCCGCTGCGTCAGCTGCATCAGGTTGATGCCGGTGAGGAAGTTCTCGCCGTAGAGCGACGCGAACACGAAGATCGCGAAGAAGATGCAGACGATGCCAAGGGACTTTTTCATGGCCTCTGCGGCTCCACGGCGCCCGGCGCCTCCGCGCGGAGGTGACCGCCGCCGGTCGCGAGGCGCATGATGGCGACTTCCGTCGCCGCGCGCGAGTCGAGCTCCCCCGCAACCTCGCCTTCGTGCATCACGAGGATCCGATCGGCAAGGAGAAGCACCTCCTCGAGTTCGCTCGAGGCGAACACCACGGCGCCACCTGCGTCCGCGAGCCTGCGGACCTCCGCGTGGATCTCGGCCCGGGCCCCGACGTCGACCCCCCGCGTGGGTTCATCGAGGAGCAGCACCTTTGGGTCGACCGCCAGCCAACGACCCAGCACCGACTTCTGCTGGTTGCCGCCGGAGAGCGTCTGCACGCGGCGGCCAAGCTTGGCAGGCCGCAACTGGACGCGCGCGACAAGGCGCTCGACCATGGTCCGCTCGCCGCCAGCGTCGACGAAGCGGCCTCGGCTCGCACGGTCGATCCAGGCAAGCGAGATGTTCGTGGCCACGGAATCCTCAAGGAAGAGGCCGTTTCTGGCCCGGTCCTCCGGCACGATGGCGATACCGGCGCGCACGCGCACCGGCGCGGATCGCTCGATCTCTCGGCCATCGAGGCGCACGGCGCCGCAATGCGGGGCGACTCCCGCGATCGCCTCGAGCAGTTCGGTGCGGCCCGAGCCAACGAGGCCCGCGATGCCGACGATCTCGCCCGCGCGAACCGTGAACGACACGGGCTTCCGGCTTCGGTGCGCGCCGACGAGCGACTCGACCGCAAGCCGTACCGGCGCGTCCGCGCGCCGCACGCGCTCGTCCGCACGGGCGATCTCGCGACCAACCATGAGCCGCTCGATCGTCGCGCGGTCGTAGTCGCCGCGCGCAAGCTCGCCGGTCTTGCGCCCGTCGCGCAGCACCACCACGCGGTCGGCGATGTGCATGACCTCGTCGAGATGGTGCGAGACGAACGCGATCGCGACGCCCGCCGCGCGGAGTTCGTCGATGATTCCGAGCAGCCGTCCGGTCTCCCGGCTCGTCAGGCTCGACGTCGGTTCGTCGAGAATCAGGATGCGCGACTCAGTCGACAGCGCCTTCGCGATCTCGACGAGCTGGCGTTGCGCGATCCCAAGCGACCCGCACAAGGTCGCCGGATCGACGTCGAGCCCAACGCGCGCAAGCCACGTCGCGCTGTCCGCCCGCATCTTCGCGCGGTCAAGGAATCCGAAGCGCGCAGGCTCGCGGCCGAGATAGATCGCCCCCGCGACATCGAGATTCTCCGCGAGGTTGAGCTCCTGATGCACCAGCGCGATGCCGGCCTTGCCCGCAGCGCGCACGCCGTCAAGCGCGACCTCGCGCAGGGCGCCGGCTGCATCCGCGATCGCAACCGACCCCTCGCTCGGCTGCACCACGCCGGAGAGGATCTTGAGAAGCGTCGACTTCCCAGCGCCATTCTCGCCGACGATTCCAAGCACCTCGCCGCCACGGACGTCGAGGCTGACGCCTGACAGCGCCGTCACCCCGTCGTAGCGGCGACCAACACCGCGCACGGAGAGGAGAACGGGCGTCGCGCGCGAAGACTCGGCCTGCATCTGCGGCAAGCGCTACTTCGCGTCCTTCCCTGCCTTGAGCTTCGCCTTGAGGTCCTTCCAGAAGCTCTCCGCGTCATCCTTGCGGATCACGCGCGCCGGGATGTTGATGACGCCACTCGCCGGAACGAGTGAGGTGTCGCCCTTTGCAAGCGCATTGAGGACGCGCACGCTCTCGAAGCCGTAGCCGTACGGATCCTGCACCACCGTGCCAAGCACGAAACCTTCCTTGATGCCGGCGATGACCTCTGCGCCCTCATCGAACGCCGCGAGCTGCACCTTGCCCTGCTTGCCGGTCTGTCGCAGCACCTCGACGCCGAGCGTCGAGTTGTATTCGAAGAGACCCGTCATCAACGCGAGGTCCGGGTGCTTGATGAGCACGTCCTCGATGTTCGCCTTCGCCTTCGCGCGATCGAATGAGTCGGTCCACGTGCCGACGACGGTGTAGCCGGCCTCGCTGATCACGGTGGCGGGCTCGTCGTAGCGCGTCGAGTCGGGTGTACGGCCAAGCAGGCCGTCGATGAAGCCCTGTCGCCTGCGCTTCGCGTTGTCCTGCTCGAGACGACCGATGAAGATCGCGACCTTGCCGCCCTTGCATGCCTCGCGCGCGAGCCTTCCGCACATCAGGCCCGCCTCGTAGTTGTCCATGCCGATGTAGCAGAGCCGTGGCGCGTTCGGCGCGTCGGAGTCGTTCGTGATGAGGATCGACTTGCCGGCGACGAGATTCAGGACTTCGGCCTGGTTCGCCGGGTCGATCGGGCTGACGGAGATGCCGTCGATTCCCTTGATGACGAGGTCCTCGAGCATCCGCTTCTGGTCGCCGAGGCCGCCGCCGGGGAACTCGACGGTCACGTCGCAGCCGAGCTGCTTGCCGGCCGCGATGGCGCCCGCCTTCGCGATCGTCCAGAAGTCGGCGACGCCGTTCGAGACGAAGGCGACGTGGGAGCGGGCCTTCGGCGCAGCCTTGGCCGCCTCGATGCGCGCCTTCTGCGCAGCGAGGAGCTCCTGCGTGCCGTTCTGCGGAGCGGCGGCGGCAAGGCCGAGTCCAAGCGAGGCGAGCGCGACGAGCGAG
>JBIKXP010000159.1:0-7813 GCA_044355685.1 Phycisphaerales bacterium | reverse complement strand
CCCGTCGTTCTGCAGCCGATAGCGCTCGACCTGGGTGCGGACGGCCTGCAGTTGCGACCGGGCGCTGCTTGCGGAGGCCAGTTGCGACGACGGCGACAGCGCAGCGCCGACGATGGCCACGAGGATCATCAGGACGGCAAGAACGACGGCCATCTCGAGGAAACTGAATCCGCGCGGTGGTCGCCGCCGCATGGCGTTCAACTTCACAGGGCGCTGAGAAACGCTGGCATGCCTGAACTTCGTTGGCATATGCGTGCTCGGAGGAACCGGAGAGATCGACGGAGCGGACGGCGGACGGCGATTCCTTCGAAGGGAATCGAGGCCACCGGAGAAGCGAGCCGCATGGAGTTATCCATGCGGCTCGGGTGTGAGCAAGTGCGGAGCGCGTGCCTCGCAGGCGAATCGTCGACGTACAACCCCGACGTCTGCGCCGTGAATCACCACGCGTTGATTTCGTCCTGCGTGAGACCCGGCGGGAGCTCGCCGCAGGTGACGTACAGAACTTCGGTGATGTCGTCGGTATCGGGGTTGTCGCCGAAGACGAACGCCCAGTTCGGCGGAAGCGTCGGGGTTTGCGTGAGGTACGGAGCCTGGTCGCCGGGCGGATCCATGAGGCTGGAATCGGCGCCGGTGAAGCCGGTCGGAAGATTGCCCGCATTGCGCACGCGGTAGAGCTCGATCTGACCGCGGACCGTCTGCAGCTGGCTGCGGATCGCGCTCTCGGTCGCCTCCTGCGAGGCGTTCGTGAACTGCGGGATGACGATCGCGGCGAGGATGCCGAGGATCACGACGACGATCAGGATTTCGATCAGGGTGAAGCCCCTGCGCTTACGAGTCGAACGGTTCATTGCGATTGCGTTCCTTTCCCTCGGCGTACGGTCAATGCGCGGTGCGCGACCCGAGGATTGGTCCCGCCCGCGATCGAGCCTGTTTCTGCGGGCTCGCTCGCTCACACACCAAATGCCGTTGCAGAGCGTCCCCCGCAACGGCCGTGCTCGTATCCCTCCCTACGGCCAGGTCCCCTCCCTCAGAAGACGAGGCCAAGGATGCGAACATCGATGGATCGGGTCGGGTCGGGGCCGACTTCAACCGGAGTGTCGAATTGGCCCCGTGTCGCCACGGGCGAACCAGAATTCCCCCGCGCAGTGCGCCCAGCGCAGGGGTCTAGAGGCCGACTTGGTGAGGTCTGCGCTGCGAGAATTCACTTCTCGGACGCGAACGTCAGACGCGCAGCGATTCACGCTTGGAACGTGCCGCCTGTGAAGCGGATCGCGACGACGAAGCCACCGTTCGGACACCGCGTGTATCGATTGACCACGCCCTGGGCCGGACGACCTTCTGGGCTGCTGAACCCCACGCTGACGGTGGTGCCGACCGGAATCAGCGAGGTTTCATCCATGCTGCAGCGGCCTGAAAGCCACCACGGGGAACCCGTCAGCGAGTGCACTTCCAGCACAGTCCCGAGTTCCTTCCCGAGCGCGAGGAGCGTCGCAACCCCGGGAACGTGCCAACGCTCGCCGCGCCGGCGCTCAACCTTGAAGTCGGGCGCAAGCAGCTCGCGGAACGGCCATGCCTCGGACTCAGAACTCAAGCGCCGCTCGACGGGGGCGCGGGTGGGCGGCGGCTCTAGAGTGCAACTGGACATCGGCCCCCCTCCTTCGGCTCCGGACCCACCGCCGCTTGAGCCGGAAAGGCGACTGTCGATGGCATTTCGTGGCATCATGGACGGCATCGGTTCGAGTTGCACTTGCGCTTGCCTCGGCCAGGAAGCAACGGCCACGTGGAAATCGTGCCGATAGACCGGTTCCCATGATGCCAGCGCCCGTCGAGCATCTCGTGGTTCCCACAGGCACCGCCGCCGCAACGGTGGTGGCAACCGTGCCGTCGGAAGACCCGGGAATCGAGTCGCGGCGGTTTGCGCGCATTCAGGCGCTCGGCTCGCCCGCGTTTCGGGCGCACTTCGAGGAACTCATCGTGCAGGGCGTCTACACCGTGCTCCACGGACGACTGCTCGTCCTGCGCGTGATCGGTGGCGGCGTCCGGTCGCTTGCGCTCGTCTGCGCGCTTCCCGGCGACGATTCGGCCAAGGCCGATCGCTCGGGGCTCTGGACGACTCCGTCGATCACCGGTCTACCAGTCGATCGCGCCGAGGAACTGGGCCTCACGGAGCTGATCGAGGCCGAAGCCCGACAACGCCCGGTGTTCCACGGGGTGACGGGCGAGGGCACCACCTACTCCGGGTTTATCGTCCAGCAACAGCGCGCCGTGCTCGAAGCGCTCGCAAGCCTGGAACTCGAAGGCTGCAGGCCGGCAAAGCTCTGCGTCCTGACGCTCGGGGAGCCCATTCCACTACCGGCGGGCCTTCTCGTTGCGATGGACCGGGCAACCGAATGAGCCGGGGTTCTGCCTGACGGAACCTCCGGCAGGCTGCTGCTACCATCGAGGAAAGCCGTCGCCTTCGGGAGCTTTCAGTGACCACCATGACCCCTGCCGCCGCGTCGATCACCCGTACGCTCTTTCCCGAGACCCCGGCGAAGGGCCGCGTCTACAACTTCTCAGCCGGCCCTGCCGTCATGCCAGAGAGCGTGCTCGAGCAGATCCGCGAGGAACTGATCGACTGCCGTGGCGGCGGAATCGGCCTGCTCGAGCTTTCGCACCGGGGTGCCCTCTACGAAGACCTCAACAACGAGGCCGAGGCCGCGTGCCGCAAGGCCGCTGGCGTCGGCAGCGACTACGCCGTGTTCTTCATGCCGGGCGGCGCGACGGTGCAGTTCGGCCTCCTCCCGCTGAACTTCATCCCGGAAGGCGGCACCGCCGCGTACATCGACACCTCGATCTGGTCGTACAAGGCCTACACCGAGGCGCTGCGCTGCCGGCCGGTGACGGTGTCGTTCGACGGCCGCGCGCTGGCTGCGAAGTACTCCCGCGTGCCGCGCGACGGCGAGTTCAAGCAGCCCGCCGACGCGAAGTACCTCCTCTATTGCCAGAACAACACGGTCGAAGGCACGACCTTCTGGGCTCCGCCCACGACCACACTGCCGCTGATCGGAGACGCGACAAGCGACATCTTCTCGCGGCCGTGGGACTTCTCGAAGCATGTGATGGTGATGGCGGCTGGCCAGAAGAACCTCGGTGCGTCGGGCGCAAGCCTCATCGTCGCGCGCAAGGACTTCATCGCAAGCGCCACGCAGAAGCTCCCCACGATCCTGCGGTTTGAGGATCACGCGAACGCGGGCTCGCGGCTCAACACGCCGCCGACCTTCGCCGTGCGCGTCATGGGCCTGATGGCCGAGTGGACGCTCGCCGTCGGCGGCCCCGACGCAATCGCGAAGCACAACGCCCGCAAGGCGAACCTGATCTGGGACGCCGTCGACCGCTCGGGCGGCTTCTACTCGTGGCCCGCCGAGACGTGGTGCCGCTCGCATCTCAACATCTGCTTCAAGACGCCGAAGGCCGAACTCGACACCAAGTTCGTCGCCGAAGCCGAGAAGCACAGCCTCTTCGGCCTCCTCGGACACCGCGAAGTCGGCGGCATGCGTGCGTCGATCTACAACGCGTTCCCCGCGCGGGGCTGCGAGATCCTGGCGCAGTTCATGGACGAGTTCGCGAAGAAGAACGGGTGAATGGTCGTTTGAGCGGCCGCCGCTGCGGCGGCGGCCTTTGGTGCTGCGTACGCAAACTGCGTGGTAAGTCGCCACACGGATTTTTCTCACGGAGGCACAGAGGCACGGAGGAGAGAAACTCCAAGCCATTCATGCCCCCAAGCCTTCATGCCCCCAAGCCTTCATGCCCCCAAGCCTTCATGGCCCCGAACGCGCACAGCGCGAGAGGACTGGAAGACTTGACCTCCGTGCCTCTGTGCCTCCGTGAGAGAAATCCCTCCGCGCTCCGCATCACCCCCGCGCGATCTCGAACCGATCCCGCGTCGAGACATACGCCGCCCCGCCCATGCGACCCACAGCCGCGAGCTGCGCCGGGTCGATGTGCATGCGCTCGTTCGCAAGCCCATCGTCGACGCGCACATGCACCACGCGGCCAAACACGCAGTTGCCCGCGCTCGGCGTGCCGGGCGGCGCGAACCGCCGCACATGAATCGTCTCGCACTCGAAGTGGATCGGGCTCTCGGCAAGCGCGGGCGCCGCGATCCTCGCGCACGCGCGCGGCGTGAGGCCCGCATAGGCGAACTCGCTCTCGCCATGCGCGAGCTCTGCGGCGCACTTCACAACCGCCGCGATGTTCGCCTCGGTCGCGATCGAGATCGAGAAGCACCCCGTCCCCCCCTCGCCCACCGGCTTCGCGTTGGCCAGCGAATCGTTCTCGCTGCCGTCGCGCTTGTTCACGGGGCAGAACATCACCACCATCGGCTCCGCCGACACGCCGTTGAAGAACGAAAACGGCGCAAGATTGTGTTGCCCGCGCGCGTTCACGGTGCCAACGACCGCAATCGGCCGCGGCACGATTGCGCCCGCCATGAGGTTGTAGCGAAGCGCGTGCGGCAGGCTTTCGGTATCGATCTCCATCTCAGCGTTCCTTCCGGGCCGACATTTCGGCCTCCACACGGGCGAGCAAGCCGTCCATGGCGCGTTCGATCATCGACAGCATGTCGTCGAATCCATCGTCACCACCGTAATAGGGGTCGGGAAGATCAGCGTGGTCGCTCGCCGCGTCGAACGACCGCAGCAGCACCACGCGCTCGGGCGGCGCGCCTGCCGCGAGCACATGGCGCTCGTGGGTGCGATCCATGCAGACGAAGAGGTCGTGCGCATCGGCCCCGCGGAAATCGCGCGCCTGCAGCTCCCGCGCACGGCCGTCGGTTGGGTAACCCCCTGCGCGCAGAACGGCCAGCGAGCGCCGGTCGGGCGGCTCACCCTCGTGATACCCGTGGGTGCCCGCCGAGTCGACCGCAAGCCGCAGAAGGATGCCCGCACGCTCCGCCCGGGCCCGAAACACGTTCTCCGCAGCAGGGCTTCTGCAAATATTCCCAGAGCAGACAAAGAGAATGCGGTACGGAGCCGAATGAGAAGACATGTCGCGAGTGTATCGCGGCAGGTCCGATAGACTGCGCTCGGCGTCGCGGCTCCGCGGCGCCGTCCCCGCTTGCGAAACTCCCGATGAGCTTTGAATTCGACCTTCTCGTGATTGGCAGCGGGCCTGCGGGCCAGCGTGCCGCTGTTCAGGCCGCGAAGGTCGGACAGCGCGTCGCCATCGTCGAGCGCCAGCGCATGGTGGGCGGCGTGTGCCTGCACACGGGCACCGTGCCAAGCAAGACCTTCCGCGAGGCCGTGCTCTCGCTCACGCGCGTCCCCACGCTCTCGGACGGCTCGCCCGTCGAGCGGCCGCGGCCCACGATGACCGATCTCATCCACCGCGTGAACGAAGTCGTCGAGCGCGAGCTCGATGTCGTCGCGCGGCAGCTCTCACGCAACGGCGTCGAACTCCTCAGCGGTAGCGCGGCGTTCATCGACAAGCACACCGTGCTCGTGGATTCAGGCACCTCTGCGCGGCAAGTCACGGCCGAATTCGTTCTGATCGCCTGCGGCAGCAAGCCCGCGCCCGCGCCGGTCGAGGCCGACCACCGCACGGTGCTCACGAGCGACGACATCATCTGCCTGCCGAAGCTGCCGCGCTCGATCGCCGTGATCGGCGCGGGCGTCATCGGCCTCGAGTACGCGTCGATGTTCGCAGAGCTCGGCGTCGAGGTCACGCTCATCGACCGCCACCAGCGCCTGCTCGAGTTCTGCGATGCGGAGATCGTCGACGAACTGATCCATCAGATGCGGCAGAAGCGCGTCACGTTCCGCCTCGGCGAGGCGGTGAAGAAGATCGACAGCGGCAAGGGCATCGGCTGCGCGTCGATCGAACTCGAGAGCGGCAAGCGCCTCGTGGTCGACGCGGTGCTCTTCTCGGTGGGGCGCGTCGGTGCGACCGACGGGCTCGAGCTTGAGAAAGCCGGCCTCAAGGCCGACGACCGCGGCCGACTCGCCGTCAACGCGAACTACCAGACCGTCGTGCCGAACATCTCGGCGGCGGGCGATGTGATCGGTTTCCCCGCGCTTGCTTCGACGAGTTCCGAACAAGGCCGCCTCGCGGTCTGCGCGATGTTCGGCCTCGAGGCAAAGCCAGCGCCGGCAGGATTTCCCTACGGCATCTACGCGATCCCCGAGATCTCGATGGTCGGCGCGACCGAGCAGCAGCTCACCGAGAAGAAGATCCCCTACGAGGTCGGCGTGGCGCGATACGCCGAGATCGCCCGCGGGCAGATCCTCGGCGACGACAGCGGCTTCTTCAAGATGATCTTCCACCGCGAGACGCGCGCGCTGCTCGGCATTCACTGCATGGGCACGCAGGCAACCGAGCTCATCCACATTGGGCAAGCGGTGCTCACGCTCGGCGGCGGGCTCGACTACTTCCTCGAGACGGTGTTCAACTACCCGACGCTCGCGGAGTGCTACAAGGTCGCGGCATACAACGCCGCAAACCACCTGCGGCTGGCGAAAGCCGTCGCGGAACCCGTCTGAAGTCGCAGGAATCCGCAGCGATCGCTCGCCTCCGCCGCGATCGCGTCTATACTCGTCGCGTCTTTCACAATCGGGGCCGACTAGCTTCGACCGGACGCACCCTGTCCATCGTTGCGAGCCGTGGAGCATCCAGGCCACGTAAAAAGGATGCAAAACAACAACTGCCAACACGCAGTACGCTCTCGCTGCCTAATCCCAGCGACGTGGAGTGGACCCGACGCCCGATGAGGTCCACACACGCAAAACATCGGGCTGGTTCCAAGGCGATGCCTTACCGCTGCGGAACGAGACAACAGTCAGGCTGGTCTGGGGTTGGCGCCCGCCGCGAGCGGATGCCCCGGACGAGATTGAGATCGCGGACACGCTCGTAGATGCGGTAGAGAGGACGTCTCGGCACGGGGGTGCGAATCCCCCCGGCTCCACTCAAGAAATACAGCCCCCGCACCGCGGGGGCTGTTTTCTTGAGTGGACCCGGTGTTTGAGCGGTCGCGGCTGCCGCCGCGTGTTTGAGCGGTCGCGGCTGCGGCCAGCAGCCGCCGCGATAATCACGAGCGGTCGCGGCGATGGGCCGAGCACACCCCTGATCAAGGGATGGTGCGCTCGATAGTTCCGGCGCCGCGAACTGCGTTGTGAATCGAAACACCTCGAAAGCCGAAAGGCGCAGCGACTCATGTCGCGACCGCACTGCTTTACTCGAGGATTGCTCCATGCCAGCCACCCGAATCCGTCCGCGCTTGGCCGCTGCCCTCATTCTTGCGATCGTCAGTTCAACTGCCCAAGGCGCCGATTGTGTCGCAGACCTTGATCAGAACGGCGTCGTGGACTCAGCGGACCTGGCTCGCGTCCTCACCGACTGGGGCCCCTGTCCCAAGTCGTGCGACAGCGATCTCAATGGCGACGGCGCCGTCGATGCACCTGATCTCGGTGTGTTGCTCGCGCAATGGGGTTCGTGCGGCCTGCCGTGGGCGACTGTGCTCGAGCAGGATCCCGATCCCGCCGTGGTCATCGATCCGGCGCTTCGGGATGCGATCATCAACACGGGATTCCCGTGGCGCGTGCGCGATAACGCCACGCAGATCGAGATGGTCCTCGTTCCGAACGGCGCCTTCGACATGGGCGCGTCGCCGGGCAGCATCCACACCTCAAGCTTCTTCGAGTTCCCGATCCACCGCGTCACCCTCACCGAGCCGTTCTACCTCGGCCGCTACGAGGTGACGCAGGCGCAATGGACCGCGGTCATGGGAACCAACCCCTCCGAGTTCCAGAGCGCAAGCGAGCAGGTGCCCGCGGCTCAG
>JBIKXP010000158.1:0-7839 GCA_044355685.1 Phycisphaerales bacterium | reverse complement strand
CTCAGCGCTGCCGGGCTCGGCGATCGCCGCGAGGCTGGCGACGCGCTCGCCCGCCTCTCCCTCGCGCACGGAGGGCGGCCCCCACAGGGGAAGGCGAACCGAGTCCGCCCGCATCGTGCCCTCGTCCGTCCGGTAGAGCGATCGCCACAGCACGAGGTTCCCGAGCGTCGGCATCGCACGGCCGTACTGAATACGATCGCCACGCGCGGCGGCAAGCTCGCGCTGGATCTCGAGCGCTCGCTCGCGCTGTACGAGACCGAGCCCGGCGTACGCGCACACGAAGGCCAGCGTCGCGATGGCGGTGACGGTGTGTCGCCGGATCAGCGCGACTACAAGTCCGATGAGAAGCGGCAGCGTGATGAAGGGATCGATGATGCTGAGTCCGTCCCACGCCGTGCGCTCGGAGATGAACGGCCACCAGAGGTGCGTGCCGTAGCTCGTGAACTGATCGAGCACGCCGTGCGTGAGGCAGCCGACGGCGCCCGCCGCGAGCAGGAGCCGCGGCGTGTCGCGCCAGCGCGGCACCAAGAGGAGCGGTGCCGCAGCCAATGCTCCGAAGAGCGGCGCCAGCACGATCGCGTGCGTGAAATGGCGATGCAGTTCGAACGGGAGCGCGGGGTCGGAGATCGGAGCGAGGAAGATGTCGGCGTCGGGAATCAGGCCCCCAGCAAGGCCGGCCACCGCGGCGCGTCGGCCAATGCGGCCGCCAAGCGCGGCGAAGGCGGCAGTGGCGCCGAGGAGGCCATGGGAAACAGGGTCCATGAGCCCGTCAGCATAGGACGCATGCCGCACCGAGGAGCGGCGGCGGCACGCGCTCCGGGAGACTTCAACCCGTGGCGGAGCGCGCCTTTGCAAGCACCGTCGCGCGCGCAAGGGGCACAGCCACAAGCGCGCCGGCAACCGGCGCTGCGAGATACACCCAAAGATGCGCCGTCTGTCCGGAGACAACCGCCGGCGCAAGCGACCGCGCCGGATTCATCGAGGCACCTGAGATCGGACCCGCGAACATCGCCTCGAGCGCCACAGTCGCGCCGATTGCGATTCCGGCCGTGATCCCCTTCTCCTTCGATCCGCTCGAGACAGCGAGGATGACGAGCATCAGGATCGCCGTCAGGATGAGCTCGAGGACGAACGACTGGACCGCCGAGCCCGCAGGCAGCGTGGCGCCAAGCGTCGCGCTCTCGGGAAACAGCCCCCGAAGGAGGAGCGACGCCGCGAAGGCACCGGCGCACTGTGCTGCGATGTAGGGTGCGACTTCGCGGACAGGCAGACGGCCCGCCACGCAGAAGGCGATCGACACGGCGGGGTTGAAGTGCGCGCCCGAGACATCGCCGAAGGTCGAGATCATCGCCATCACGACAAGTCCGAAGGTCAGCGCGACGCCGACGTGGGTGATCGCGCCGTTTGACGCCGCATCGATGACGATGGCGCCCGTTCCCGCGAAGACGAGGGCAAAAGTGCCTAGGAACTCAGAGAGATGGCGGTGCATGCATGAAGGCTCCGCGCGTCAGTCGCGCCGCACCGCGGTCACGTCGAGGCTCGTGATGTAGTCGCTCGGTTTCGATCCTGCGGGCAGTGTCGCCACGATCTTCCGGTAGAGCGGATCCTCCCAGTTCGTCATCGCGTCGATGTACTCGGGCTTCGAGCGGAGCGCGATGTCGGAGAGCCCGGCCGCAGCGGCCTGCACGCGCGTCTCGTCGACGAGCACTGCCCCCGCCACGCATCCGACGAGCGCCTCGACATCGGCGCGCACCGCGTCGGGCAGCGGCTTGAGAAGCGCGAGGTCGGACACGGCGACGCGGCCGCCCGGCTTCAGCACGCGCGCGATCTCGCGCCACACCTGCTGCTTGTCGGGCGAGAGGTTGAGCACGCAGTTCGAGATCACGACGTCCACGCTCGCGTCGGCCACAGGCAGATGCTCGATCTCGCCAAGCCGGAACTCGACGTTCGCAAGCCTCGTCTGCTTCGTGTAGCCCTCGATGTTGCGGCGCGCCTTGGTCACCATCTCGGGCGTCATGTCGACGCCGATCACGCGGCCGCTCGCGCCCACCTTCGCGCCTGCGATAAAGCAGTCGAAGCCCCCGCCCGCGCCGAGGTCGAGCACGGTCTCTCCCGCACAGAGCGACGCAATCGCCGTCGGATTTCCGCAGGAAAGCCCCATGTTCGCCTCCTCGGGCGCGAACGACAGCTCGCGCTGCGAATAGCCGATCGCCTGCGCGAGCTCTGCGGGCGTGAAGGTCGCGGGCCCACAGCAGCCGCCACCAGGCGCGCAGCAGGCCTGGCCGGCCGCTGCCTTGGCCTCGCTCCAGCCGCCCGCGCGCGCGATCTCCGCGTAGCCGTCGCGCACCTGTCCGCGCAGCGCGTCCTGCTCGGCGGCCGAGCGCGCGGCGACGGGCGCGATCGCTCCAGGCAGCCGCTCGATGAACGCGCGGATCTCGTCGCGCACGCGTCGGTAGTGCGGCATCGCCTCCTCGTCGCTCGCGGCGCCTTTCGCAAGCCGCGGCGGGTCGTCGAAGCCGACGTGCACGATGCGCGCACCAGCGAACACGGGGCACGATTCGTGCGCCGAGTCGCAGACGGTGACGACGACATCAAAGTCGACGCCGATCTCCTCGGGGCGACGCGAGCGGTGCGTGGAGATGTCGACGCCCGCCTCGCGCATCGCGCGCACGGCAAGCGGATTCAGCCCGTGTGGGTTCGTCCCCGCGGAGTACGCTTGAATCTCGCGCGGCTTCAGCGCATGCGCCCAGCCTTCGGCCATCTGGCTGCGGCAGGAGTTCCCCGTGCAGAGGAAGAGGACGCGGAGCGGTCGTTCAGCAGCAGCCACGTCGGCCTCCCTTCGCACCACAGGCCAGCGCCGGCGCGCACTCGTCGATCGCATCGGCGAGCGCGCGGAACTTCGCGGCAGTCTCGCCGTAGCGCACCGAGTAGCGCACGACGCGGCCCTCGCGCTCGGGCGCGACGAGCCCCGCGCGCGCGAGCGCCTGCAAGTGCCGCGACACGACAGAGAGGTCGACCGAGCAGCACTCCGCCACCTCCCCGACCGAGCAGGCACGGCCGCACTTCGCGATGCACGCGAGGAGCCGAACCCGCGTCGGGTCGCCGAGCGCCTTGAAGAGCGCGGGATCGAGGAGGTCGTCGACTGGCTGGCTGCAGCCCGCGGCGAGACGCGGGGTCTCCGGGCGGGGGCGGACGGACAAACGGTTGCGTACTTGCGCCATAGTGCAAGTATATCAATCCCCGCAACCTCTGCGCCGCGCTCGGCTACAACAGCGCCCATGTCCACCATCACAGACAACCTCTCCCGCAACGCGAACGACTTCGGCCTCCTCCTCCTCCGTCTCGGCATGTCGGGGCTGATGCTCACGCACGGCATTCCGAAGCTGCAGAAGTTGATCGCCGGCGGCGAGATTCAGTTCCCAGATCCGATCGGCGTCGGCGCCACGGCGTCGCTCGCGCTCGCCGTCTTCGGCGAGGTCGTCGCGCCCGCCTTCCTCATCGTCGGCTTCCTCACGCGCTGGGCGGCCATTCCCGCCGCGGCAACAATGGCCGTCGCTGCATTCGTGGTGCACTGGAGCGACCCGCTCGCGGACAAGGAGATGGCGCTCCTCTACCTCATCGGGTTCGCCGTCCTGATCGCTACCGGCGCGGGCCACTACAGCATCGATGGCCTGCGCGTGAAGCGCGTCGCCTGACGCGAGCGCTCAGAAGAGCGTGGTGAGCGCTCCGGCCGGAGTCAGACGAAGAAGCCGCAACCTGCGGTACATGCGAAGCCGCCCCGACCAAATGGCCGGGGCGGCTTGATGAGGTGATTGCTACGCCGGTCTGTTCAGCCCGTCCAACCTGCGAACAGGATGCCGAGATCCGCCGAGTCGACCTCGCCGCTGCGATCAAGGTCGGCGGGGCCCGAGGCGCCCCACGATCCGAGCAGCGCACCGAGATCGCTCGAGTTCACGCGGCCGTCGCCATCGATGTCGCCGACGAGGCCGGCGGGCTCGATGTTGATGACGGTGGTGACCGTCGCGCCCGTCTCGTCGGTGAACTTCACCGTGAGCTGCGACGACGCCACCGAACTCGGGATCGTGAACTCAAGAGTCGCGCGACCCTTGGAGTTCGTGACCGACTGGCCGATGTTCGCGCCGTTGACCGCACCCGCGATGCTGTAGCCGACGTTCGCGCCAGACGAGCTGAAGCTCTCGGCTGAGAGTTCGACCGTCTCGCCAGGAGCGCCGGAGAAGCTGGTCGAGCGGAGGGTGTTGTCCTCGATCTCGAGCTGCCAGAAGCCGGGGACGGAGCGTCCGGTCACGCCGTCGGTCGCCGAACCGAACACCATGCCATTCATGCCGACGGCACTTGGGAAGGCGTAGCGTTGGCCAGCGGGCATTTCGAGCGGGGTGAACACGCCGTTCGGCCACGCGACGGACTTGATCTGGAAGCCACTGTCGCCCGAGGCGTAGTAGTAGCCCGCCACGATGCCGTTGCGACCCATCGCGAGGCCAGAGGCGCCGCCGAAGAGTCCGGCCGGGGTCTGAAGCACATTGACCGTTCCGTCGTCCTGAACGACCGCGGGGGCGCGGCTGTAGCCACCATCGAAGTAGCCGTTGATGAGGATTCCACCGAGGTTGTCGACGGAAATGCCCTTGGTCTCGAGGCCGTCGCTCTGGACGAACGCAACGCCTTCCGAGTCCCAGCGCAGCGCGGCCGACGGAGTGGCGATCGGCGCCTGAATCGTGCCGCTGATCACGCCGGCGGAGTTGATGGTGTTCGCGAAGCTCCAGATCACGCCATCATCGGTCTCGAACTCGGGCAGCGGAAGCAGCTCGAGCTCGCGGTTGATCCAGCGCGCGGCGCGGTACTGGCCCTTGCTGATCACATTGCCGATGATCACGCCGGCCTCGTTGATGTCGTTCGCGAAGCCGCCCTCGCCCAGGTCGGGAAGCTCGATGCGCTCGCCGTTCGACCAGAGGACCGGGATGCCGTAGCTGCCGGACACCTGGAACTCTGTGCCGACGATGTCGCCGTTCGAGTTGATGGCGACCGCGTAGCCGCCGTTCACGGTGGGCAGGTCGACGGGCTGCGAAGCCGCGGTCGGCCAGATGACCGGGAGGTAGAGGCCGGGGCCGTCCTCGACGCGAACCGCACCGACGATGACGCCGGAGGCGTTCACGTCATAGGGAGCGCCGCCAAGACCGCGGTCTGCGAGTTGCGTGAAGGGAACATCGGACATCGCCGATGACGAGAGCGCGACTGCGACTGCAGCCGCAACAGCGGACACGATGCGAGACATGCTGGAGACTCCTGATTTGGAGTGGACGTGTGCTGGCTGGTGAAGAGGTGACTTGCGCCGCGAGCCAGACGGGGCGGAAGTGCACCCCTGTTCGCACGGTCGGCCCTGAACGATTCTCTGTAAGAATCGTTTTTCACACCTTTTTGCCTACGCAAACGCCTGTCTGCGTTGCCAACCCCCCAATTGGGCCAGAATCCGTGCAACAGGCACGCGGACACGTCGTGGTCCCGCGGCCATCGCGCGAACACGTCGAGCAGGCCGTCGGCCCGGGCCCGGCGCGACTCGGCAAGGACGGCGTGAACGAGGATGGTGTGATCGAGGACGTCGACTTCGTCGCGAAGGACGCCAGGCGCTGTCTAGGTTCTGTCTGACGGATCACCGAAGCCCAAGGTCCAGGGCTTTGGGATCCGCGCGGCGCCCGGCTGGCAAGGAGGCGAAACGAAGCTGTGTCCCCGACGATCCAACCACGCGATACCGCGGGTTGAACCCGACGAAGACGAATCATGGCCAGCCGGGATGCCGTGCGGATCGAAGCCCTGCCGATCGGCCAGACAGACCCTACTTCGCCGATTCCTTCGCCTTCGACGGAATCAGCACGCTGAGCACCGTCGCAAGCGCGAGCGTGGCGAGCACGATGACGAGCGACACGGTCGTGTCGATCTTGATCGACTTCTGCGGCTCCATGCCGATCACGTCGAGGTACGGCGGCACGCTGAGAAGCAGGAGCTTCACGCCGACGAACGCGAGGATCAGGATGAGCGCCGGCTTCAGGAAGCGGAACTTGGAGATCAGGGCGGCAAGGCAGAAGTAGAGCGCGCGCAGGCCGAGGATCGCGAAGATGTTGCTCGTGAAGACGATGAACGGGTCGGGCGTGATCGCGAAGATCGCCGGGATCGAGTCGACCGCGAAGACGAGATCGGTGATCTCGACGAGGATCAGCGCGAGGAAGAGCGGCGTGATCGCCCACTTCGCCGAAAGCGAGCCCGGAGGCGGCGGATCCATCGTCTCCTTGCCGGTCTTCGGGTCGATGCTGTAGGTCGGCTTGAGGGTGCGCTTCGTGAAGAACTTCTGGCCGTCGTAGAAGTCGACGGTCGGCAGGAACTTCTTCGCGAGCTTGACGGCGATGTTCTGCGATGGATCGTCGTTCCCCTTGATCAGCGCCATCTTCAGCGCCGTCAGCACCAGGAACCCGCCGAACACGATGAGGATCCACTGGTACTTCAGGATCAGGCCTGCGCCGATCCCGATCATGCCGCCGCGCATGATGAGCGCGCCGATGATGCCCCAGAAGAGGACGCGGTGCTGGTACTTCGCGGGCACCGCGAAGAACGCGAAGATCAGCGCGATGACGAAGATGTTGTCCATCGCCAGCGACTTCTCGACGACATAGCCGACGAGATACTGCTTGGCCGCCTCTGCGCCCGTGACTTCACCCGAGACGATGATGGGCTGCTCGGGCACCTGCCCCGCGAGTTCGTGGGTGTTGTAGCGCGGCGTATCGAGGCCAAGCCCCAGCCAGTGCGCGTCGTAGGCCTTGTAGACGAATCCTGCGAACGCGATGCCGCAGGAGAGCCAGATGACCGACCAGGTCGCGGCTTCCTTCATCGAGACTTCGTGCGCCTCGCGGTGGAAGACGCCGAGGTCGAGCGCGAGGAAGACGACGACGAGGCCGACGAAGGCAACATACGCCCACATCTTCATCGAGGCGGGATTGGCGGCGGCCGTCGTGGCCGTATCGGTAGCGAGGAGAAGGAGTTCCGTCATGGGTTTCCTAGGTAGGGCGCGGATAGTAGCAGCGGCTCGGGCCGCGGCTGACTCTTTTGCACCTGCGTGAACCTAGCGCGGGCTGTCGCGCACGAGCTCGATGCCGGGGTTCAGCATCGCGATCCGTCGCTCTCGGTAGAGCGCGCCGATCGCCTGCTTGAACGCCTTCTTGCTCGCGCCGAAGCGGCGGCGGATCTCGGCCGGGTCGCTCGAGTCGTCGAGATTGAGTCGCCCGCCGAGCCGTTCGAGCTCCTCGAGGATCAGCCGCGCGAGCGGCGCGACGCGCTCGTAGCCCGCGCGGTCGAGCGAGAGGTCGATCTTTCCATCCTCGCGCACTTCCTTGATGAAGCCGCGCAGGCGCGAGCCGATCTCGAGCGGCGCGCCGACGGTCGAGCGGTAGATCAGCCCGCGGTGGGTGCCCTCGACGATCGCGTTGTTTCCGAGCGTCGTCTCCTCGTAGACGAGGAGGTCGACCTCGAGCCCCGCGCGGTACTGCGGCCGCTCGCGGCTCAGGTGGCGCGAGACGAGCGCGCTCGCGATGATGCGATCGGTGTGCTGGTCAAGCATCACCCGCACCACGACCTTCTGTCCGACGCGCACCGGTGGATCCTGCTCGCGGAACGGAAGCAGCAGGTCCTTGGGCAGCCCCCAGTCGAGGAATGCGCCCGCGCGCTCGTGGATGTCCTTCACGCGCATGCAGGCGAATTCGCCCACGCACGCAAGCGGCCGCTCGGTCGTCGCAACCGGGCGATCCTCGGAGTCTCGGTACAGAAACACCTCGACGGTGT
>JBIKXP010000020.1:0-25845 GCA_044355685.1 Phycisphaerales bacterium | reverse complement strand
GCCGTCCACGCCGAGTATCTGCTGTTCAATAGCTGCGATTTCTGGGGCAGCGCGAACAACCAGACGTTCGGCTGGGGCCGCATCAACCTCCGTCGCGCCCTGGAGTTCGCCTTCGCCGCGAACGTGCCGCAGGCACCGCTTGCGCGCGCCGACTCGTACCCCACGGTCACGAATGCGTCGATGGTGCTCGACGTGCTTGGCAACGACCTCGACATCAACATGGACCGCCTCGAGATCCAGTCGTTCAGCCCGACCACAAGCGGCGGCAACGCAGTCACGCTGGTCGAAGGACAAGGCGGCGAACTCGACACGCTTTCGATCGCAACCACGGGCAACACCGTGGGATCGCAGACGCTGACCTATACGCTGGTCGAGCCGGCAAGCGGCGCGATCTCGAGCGCCACCGTGACCATCGACTCGACAAGACCGCGGCGCGCCGACAATCCCATTGGCGCCACCCCCGGCCTCGATGCCAAGTACTACGCCCTCGCGAGCCCGACCGTGCTTCCCGATTTCTCGGCACTCGTGAGTTTCGGCGACGAAGTCGTGCCGAACATCAACTATGCCTCGACGAACGGCGACTTCGCAGGAAGCGGACGGAGCGACAACGTGGGCGCCGTCTTCACCGGATGGATCGACATTCCCACGACGGGATTCTGGACGCTGAACACGAACAGCGACGACGGATCGAAGTTGTGGATCGGAAGCGACCTCGTGGTCGACAACGACGGGCTCCACGGCATGACGCTGCGTTCCGGCACTCGGGCGCTCGCCGCCGGAAGGCACGCGATCCGCGTCGAGTTCTTCGAGGCAGGCGGCGGCGCCGGGCTCATCGTGTCGTGGAGCGGACCAGGACAGGGCACGGCAGCCATTCCGGCCTCACGGTTCTCGAGCGGTGGATTCGCCGAGCCAGCCGACCTGACCGGAGACGGACTCGTCGACTCAGCCGACCTCGGTGTCCTGCTCGCGCAATGGGGAACCGCGAGCACGCAGGCCGACATCAACAACGACGGCGCGGTCGACTCGGGCGACCTCGGAGTCCTGCTCTCGCGTTGGACGAATTAGGTTCTGTCTGATGGATCGACCGGGCTTCAATTCGCACGGCATCCCAGTTGGCGGCGAGATTTCCTACAGAGCCTAGACTTCCGGCGTGACCGGATCAGCGACGTCCGACAGACCTCAGGCCACGTGGCGCCGCGCGGCGCTCCGTGTGGCGCGTTCGCTTGCCCTCCTCTACGCCGCGTGGTGCGCGACGCTGTACCTCATGCAGCCATCGATGCTGTATCTGCCTGTGCTCGCGGGAACAGGTCTGACGAAGGCGGAGATCGACGAGCGCGTCGAGCAAGGCACCATCGAGCGCCACTGGATCGAGCGCGACGGCGCGCGCGTCGAAGCATGGCTTATGCGCTCGCTCCGCGAGGAACCCGCACGCGGGCTTGTGTCGATTTCGCACGGAAACGCGGAACTGATCGATCACCTCGGAGACGACGCGCGCCGCTGGCGAAGGCTCGGCTTCGACGTCGTCCTTCCCGAGTACAGAGGCTACGGCCGCTCGACTGGTTCACCGTCGGAGGAAGCGATCGTCGCCGACACGCTCGACGCGATCGACTGGGCACTTGGCAAGACCGGACACGCGGCGCTCGTCCTGCATGGCCGCTCGCTTGGAACGGGCGTCGTGGCGCAGGTCGCCGCGCGGCTTGGGGAAATCCCGTCGAGACCGACGCTCGAGCTCGTGGCGCTCGAAGCGCCCTTCACCAGCATCGCAAGCTACGCCCCCCGCTACGGCGTGCCGCCATTCCTCGTGCGCGATCCGTATCGGACCGACGAAGTGCTTCCCACGCTGACGTGCCCAGTCATCATCCTGCACACCCGCGACGACGACGTCGTACCGATCGAGCATGGCCGCATGCTCGCCTCGCTCGCGCCGTCGCGCATCTCGCTCGTCGAGTTCGAAGGATCGCACAACTCCGGCATCTCCACGACGAACGAGTACTGGAACGCCATCGCGCGCGCGCTTGAGAGGCGCGACAACTGACTGCCGTCGTCACCGTGTCGGACCAAGCAAGTCCTGCGCCATCTTCCGGTAGATGGGCGCATACTGCCCCGACTGCGCGATGCCCTGTTCGATCAACGCACGCGCATTCGCCGTGCGGCCCGACTTGATGTAGCTCATGGCCAGCGCCTGATCGCAGGCCACGAGATCGGTGCCACCCATCTTGCCGCGCGCGGCCTCGAGGAACGGAATCGCCTCGATCCACTCGCCGCGCAGCTGGTGGAGCCGTCCGACATACCGCTCGGTCATGCCGCTCTCGGAGTTGCCGAAGGCAAGCAGCGCGCGTCCGATCTCGATCCCGCGCGCGGCCTCGGCGCGGTTGAACTCGGTCAGCGTGCCGGTCAGCCGCTCCGTGGCGGCAAGTTCGAAGTAGACGTACTCCAGGAACCACGACGTGTACTCGGGCACCTGCTTCATCGCGATCGCGTAGAGCTTTGCGGCCTCGTCGACGCGTCCCTCGCGCAGCGCGACCCGGGCGACCATGCCCGTCAGCGGCCGCAATGCGCCAGCGTGCGGCCGCGCCGTCTGCCACTCGAGGAGCACCTCGCGCACGCTCGGGCTCGATCGCTTCTCGAGATCGAGGCACAGTGCGTCGAAGCGCTCGAACGCGGCGGCATTGCCTCGCTTCATGAAGGAGATGTTGAACAGGACGCGCATCGTGTGATGCACGCGGTAGTCGTCGTACTCGTTGGTGCCGAGCCGCCTTGCGTACTCCGACCACTCGGGCAGCGCCGACATGCGCGAGAGATCGACACCGAGCGTGCCATCCGTGTCCACGATCGACTCCGCCATCATCCGCGCGGCCTCGGCCTGGCCACGCACGGTCAGATGCACGTGGTCGTCGAGCAGCTCCCAGCCGGTCGCACCGGACGGACTCGCCTCGCGGAACACGGACGCGATGTCGCACAGCGCGACGCGCGCATCGCGGGCGGCCATGCGAATCGCATCCTCCGTGCCGCGCGTCGGACGCCACGGCATCGGGTCGAGATCGCGCGCGTCGAGAAACGCCGTGCGCGCGGATTCCCGGTCGCCCGCCGCAGCCAACGCCTGCGCCTCCCTGAAGCGCTTCGCAGACGGTTCGCTGTCGCCGATCGGCGCAAGGCCGCTCTCGTTGGTCGCCGTCGTGCAGACGATGGGAATCGCGCCGGCCGACTTCACCGCCGCGATCATCGCACCGAGGTGCGTCTCGAGATTGCGCGCGGCGGCCTCGCGCAACGGCGAATCGGGCGCGATCGACATCTGCCCGATCATCTGCTCCATCAGCGTGCGATCCTGCGTCGCGCCGCCCTGGAAGAGCGACTCCGTCGCCTGGATGACCGCGAGCCCTCGCACCGTGGCCATCAGGGGCAGCGCCCACGTCGGCAAGGTGCCGACCGAGTTGATCGACGCCGTGCCGTAGGCGCCGAAGAACTCGTTGTTCCCGACGTAGAAGACGACGTAGTCCGGGTCGTACGCAACCACTTCCTCGGTCATCGCAACCAGCGGATAGCTCGCGACAGCGGTCGTGCCGAGGTTGATGACCTCGACCCGCTTCCCCTCGTCCTTCACGAGATCGCCCAACATTTCCTGCAGGAACGCGCCCATCGACAGGTTCCGCGGCTGCGGATAGCCCTTCGCGGCGGACTCGCCGATGAGGAAGATGCGGATCGTGTCCGCAGGCTTCGGCATCAGGAACGCGGTGTCGTCGGCGAATCCCGGCCTCTCCGGATTCGCAAAGAAGTATGGGCGAGACGCGTCGATTCTGATGCTGTGGAGCATCTTTCCGGGCGCGACCTCGCCGGCGCGGACGATGAACGACGGATAGCCGCCCCAGCCGAACAGCCGAAGTGCAAGCTCGAGCATGGCGACGACCACGATCGGAAGCGCCAGCGTGATCGCGAGGAACAGCCGCCGCTTCCAGGGCGGCAGCGCGTCGTGAGATGCGCGGGGTGATGCGCTGGGCGATGCGTTGGGCGGGGCGCTCCCTTGGCTCGGTCTCGTCGTCTCGCTCGACATCTGGCGTCTCCTACTAGGTTCTGTCTGACGGATCGGCCGGGCTTCAATCCGCGCGGCATCCCGGCTGGCGGCGTCGGGTTCAACTCACTGTATCGCTGCGGATACAGCTTCGTTTCCCCTCCTTGCCAGCCGGGCGCCGATGCGGATTTCGGGCCATCGGCGATCCGTCAGACAGAACCTAAAACTGCCGCTCGGGATCGTGTCGGCCGCCGTTGGCGACTGGCCGCCACATCGAACCGCCGCGCGAGGCGCGCAGCGCAAGCCTATCGCGCCCGCGCAGCCGCGCGACCGCGGCCGTCGGCACGACGACGAGGTAGTACACGATCGCGAGCGCCACGGTCCCAATCACCGTGCCGACCACCAGCACGAAGCCCATCCACATCCAGTACGCGGGCATTCCAATGCGCGTGCCCGTGCCGGCGGTCACCAGCGCGAATGCGCCGAAGCCCCACAGGACCAGCGCCATGCCGCGCAGACGCTCGAAGAACGCAAGATCGACGAAGTGAAACAGCGAACCCATGACCGCAAGAACGCCCGCCGTCAGGAAGGCCCAGCGGCGGAGTTCGGAAGGCGTGGGATGCCAGTGGATCGTGATCATGGCGTGCGGGCGTTCAGAAGATCGAGTAGATGAAGGGAGCCGCCTTCGTGCCGCCGAGGATGATGAGAAGTCCCGCGAGGAGGAGCATCACGATGATGGGAATCAACATGTAGGCCTTGTTTGCCTTCACGAAGGCGAAGAGCTCGGAGAGGAATGATCGTCGTGCCATGCGGTTGTCTCCTGCGCGGTCCTTCGACCGACCGTCGTTCGCTGCTTGATCAATCGGGCTTGAACGAGCGCTTGAATTCCTCGGCTCCTGTCATCTTCGGCTGCCTGTCCTTGCGCATGATGCAATTGCCGACGACGAGCACGTCCATGTCTGTGAACATGAAGCAGCGGTAGGCGTCTGCGGGATCGTGCACGATCGGTTCCCCGCGGATGTTGAAGCTCGTGTTCACGAGCACCGGACAGCCCGTTCGCCGCGCGAACGCGCTGAGAATTCCGTGAAAGCGCGGTGCGCGCGCCGCGCTCACGGTCTGGACCCTCGCGCTGTCGTCGACGTGCGTGACGGCGGGAATCGTGCTGCGCAGGCGCTTGAGCGACTCGAATCCGCCGCCCGCCGCGGCCTCGGTCTCGTGCCCGGCGTCTTGGACGCGCCTCTCCGCCGCGACCGGCGCGACGAGAAGCATGTACGGGCTCTCCGCGCCAAGGTCGAACCACGCGTGTTCGCTGCCTTCGATCACCGCGGGCGCGAACGGGCGAAACGACTCGCGGAACTTGATCGCAACGTTCATGCGCCGCTGCATGGTCGGATCGCGCGGGTCTCCGAGGATCGAGCGGTTTCCAAGCGCGCGCGGCCCGAACTCCGCGCGCCCGTCGAAGTGGCCAACGATGTGGCCGTCCGCAAGCTCCGCGGCGATCTCGTCGCACAGTTCGGCCTCGGCAAGCGTCTCATACACCGCGCCCGCGCGGTCAAGCGCCGCGCGAGTCTCGCTCGCGCCGAAGGACGGCCCGAGGTACGAACCCCGCTGCGCGTCGTGCGGCTCGACCGTGCGCGGCTTCCCGAGATGGTTGTGCCAGTACGCGAGCGCCGCACCAAGCGCGCCTCCGGAGTCCCCGGCCGCCGGTTGAATCCAGAGCCGCTCGAACGGCCCTTCCCGCAGCAGCCGTCCATTCGCGACGCAGTTCAGCGCGACGCCACCAGCGAGACAGAGGTTGCGCTCGCCCGTTCGAGCGTGCACGTGCCGCGCCATGCGCAGCACGATCTCTTCGGTCACGTGCTGGATGCTCGCGGCGAGATCCATCTCGCGCTCGGTGATCGGCGCCTCCGGCTTCCGCGGCGGTCCGACGAGCGCGTCGAAGCGCCACGACGTCATCGTGAAGCCCTTCATGTAGTCGAAGTATCGCCGGTCGAGCCAGAAGGAACCGTCGTCCGAAACCCGCACCATCTTGTCGAGGATGAGATCGACATACTTTGGCCTGCCGTACGGCGCGAGGCCCATGAGCTTGTATTCGCCCGAATTCACGCGGAATCCGCAGTGGTATGTGAAGGCGCTGTAGAGCAGTCCGGGCGAATGCGGGAAACGCATCTCCTCGCACAGCTCGATCACGTTTCCGCAGCCAACACCCCAGCTCGCCGTGGTCCACTCGCCGACGCCGTCGAGCGTGAGGATGGCAGCACGATCGAACGGGCTCGGATAGAAGGCGCTCGCGGCGTGCGACTCGTGATGCGTGGTGAAGAGAATCGGGCCGGTATAGGCCGCGCCGGTCGCAGCGCGCATGCCGGCGTCGATCTCGCGCGGCAGGTGCAGTTTCCTTTGAAGCCAGACCGGCATCGCGGCGAGGAACGAGCGGAACCCGAAGGGCGCGCATGCGATGGCCGTCTCGAGGAGGCGCTCGAACTTGAGGAGCGGCTTCTCGTAGAACACGACCGCGTCGACTTGCGCGGTACCGATGGCCGCTTCGCGCAGGCAGTACTCGACCGCCTTGGCGGGGAACCGCTCGTCGTGCTTTCGACGCGTGAAGCGCTCTTCCTGTGCCGCCGCGACGACGACACCGTCGCGCACGAGTGCCGCGGCGCTGTCGTGGTAGAAGGCCGAGATCCCGAGGACGTTCATGGTGCGGAGGGGACGGACGGTACGGGCGGTGGAGTCATCGGCCCCCATTCATCGGCCCCAAGGGCATCCATACGCCGGGAATCGCGCCATCCGGGGCGCAAAAACAACCCAGGTGCGAACAGCCGCTCGCACCTGGGTCGAATTTCATGTCACCGTGCGGCGGACCGCACGGCGTGTCTGGTCAAGTGACTCAGCCCTTGCGCGAACGACGGCCACGAACGAGGCCGAAGGCGCCGAGCACCGCGAGCGCGGCCGGAGCCGGAACGACGGTGTAGGAGAAGAGGTTCGCACCGGTCGAGGTGTAGGTGTCGTCCCAGTTGGCGACCGACTGACCGGGGTTCGCGAGGGCGTCGATCGCGGTGTCGGTGCCGCCGCCACCCGACGAGTAGGCGTCGAAGTAGAAGGTGTCGCCGAGGTTCAGGCCGAGCGAGGACAGCGAGAGCGTGTAGGTGATGTTGTTTCCGGCCAACGCGAGGCCACCGAAGTTGCTGTCGTAGGTGGCGCCAGCGAGGCTCCACGTGCTGCTCGAGAAGGCGTAGTTCTCAGCACCGCCGCCGCCATCGACCCACGAGCCGATCCAGCGCGTCATGCCACCGTTCGGGGAATCCATGTTGATCGGACGGCTCCAGCCGTTGCCGTTGCTCGCGAGGGCGCCGCCCTGGGCGATGCCGATCATGAACTTGCCCCAGTCGGGCGAATTCAGGCTGCCGTTGACGGTCAGCGAGAAGACGATGTCGGTCTCGGTGTTCGTGATCTCGAGGCTCACGAGGTCGAGCGTGCCGCCACCCGTCGCGAGGCCCGGACCGATGTCACCGGTGGCGTCGTTGTAGATGTCGGGGTTCGCGTTCAGGTGGCCAGCGACGCCCAACGCAAGGGCGCCAGCGAGCACGGCCGAAGTCATACGGAACTTCATGTTTCAACTCTCCAAATTGGGGAACAGGGAAGGGACCAGACTCACGTCACACGTGGCACGGAGTCCGACCATCGGGGCGGACCCACACCGGCCGGGCGCGAAAGGTCGCGAACGGCCACGGGACCACCTGAAGACGGACCCGTCCGTGTGAGTGTGGCGCAAACCGATGGAGCGGTCTATCGCGATTGTGCAGGAATCGCGAAATTCGGATGATTGGGCTGCGATTTGCCCCGCCCGTGACCGCCCCATACCTTTATGAGACGCGTTGGTGTAGGCCGTCCCCGCGACATGGCCTGGTTCCGAAGGGGATGATCGTCCGCGCAGCGCTGTTTCGCAGATGCGTGATGCCTCGCCGAAGGCCTGACCGTCCTCCAGATCCCGTACAGGACCTCGGGCCCGAGGGGCCCTGCGTGTTGGTTCACAGGTACCGCTCGAACGTCGGCCGCGAGGTGGAGGACCGGGTCTTCAGGACCGGCGAGAGCTTCTCGGTGAGACGGGGGCGCCGAGCGCCGGACTCGCGCCGACCCGCGCCGACGGCTTCGGGTCGATCGAGGCCGCGGCGCGCGCGACGGGCGCGCTCGACATATGCGGGTTTCGACCAGACTCGGCGGGCTCTTTCGAGTCGGACCACTTCACGCGAGAGGAACACGTCGCGCTGATCGTCGCGGTGCAGGCTCGCGACGTCGCCAGTCCTTGGATTCGCCGCTTCGAGGTCGAGGGCGACCCCTATGTCTGCACGGCTCGAGTCGAGTGCTTTCGCGGCACGCTCGATCGCTTCGCGGAGTTCATCGGCCACGAGGGGCAGGTGACCTTCCGGCGCCCGTGGCAGGAGTCGATCGTGCGGGCACCGACGGGCGAGTATCTCATCGAGGCGTAGAGCGAGCATGCGCTGTCCCGCAAGGTGCTCAGCCTCACAGCGCGGCAGGTGCGCGAGTGGCTTGAGCGCGTTTCGCTTGATCGGCCGGACTGCCATGCGCTGCGGAAGGACGGGCTGATGACCTATGCGCGGCGCATGAAGGACGATGCGCTGCTTTCGGTACTGCGCATGTCGCTCACCGAGTTCGAGCGTTTACCCGCGGAAACGCGCACCTCGAGTGGCTGGAAGCCCGAGATCGTCGCGATCACCGACTTTGAGCAGGACCGCGAGGGCGGCGAATGGGCCGAGTGGTTCGACATGGCGACCGTGCTCGTCGTGGCCGACGTGCGCGTCGCGGCGGAGCGCGTGGGCGCGCGGGCGCGCAGGCGGTGATCGACGCCGCACCCGTTCGCGAAGAGAAGCCGTTCCAAGCTCTGCTCTCTCCGCATCGCGAGGAGCAACGCATGTGGCGCGCGCTTCTCCTGCGCTGCGGGCTCGAGCCTGAGGTGTGCGTGGTGACGCTTGAGCCGGCGATGCACGATTTGGCGATGGCGCTTCTTGCAAAGGGCGAGGCAGACGCCAGCGAAGACGGAGACGACGGCGAAGTCGAAGACGGAGACGACGGCGAAGACGGAGACGACGGCGACGGCGACGACGACGACGACGGCGACGGCGACGGCGTACCGGAGATCATGCTGTAGGTTCTGTCTGACGGATCGCCGAAGGCCGAGACTGATGATCCTTGGAATCCGCATCGGCGCCCGGTTGGCAAGGAGGGGAAACGAAGCTGTATCCCCAATGATCAAACCGAGCGATACAGTGAGTTGAACCCGACGAAGACGAATCATGGCCAGCCGGGATGCCGTGCGGATTGAAGCCCGGCTGATCCGTCAGACAGAACCTAGGGGCTGCGCGAACAGATACCGCTCGGCGGCGGCGTGGTGCGCTGCGCGCGCGCGTTCGACCGCGGCGAGTTCGCAGGCTGAGCGGCACGGTCAGGGTCACGGCCGGGGCATGGATTCCATGCCGTCAGGATCTGTACGCGGTCCTCCGGATGGCGAACCATCGGATCGAGACGCACCCGCGCGCCGGTCGAGGGACGGCGCGCGGGTGCGGGTGCGGGTGCGGTCAGACGGAGCAGCGGCAGCCGACGTCCGACCCCGCGCAAACTGCCGATTCGGACGGGGCCTCATCCGACGCCTCATCTGACGAGACATCCAGCGCGTCGTCCGGCATCTGATCAGACAATGCGGCGCGAGCCCAGCCGCTGGGATTCCGATCGATTTCGGCAAAGCAGGCAACCAACGCCATCGCCACGCACGCGAGGATGACGAGTGAGGCGAGCGCCACCGAAGTCGCGCTGGTGTTCGGGATGATCCCGAGCCGTGCGGCGCCGGCGGCACCACAGGCAACCGCGATGGTCGCGAGCGCCCCGAGTGCCACACGCGATACGAGGCTCCGACGGCGCGAGGCGCCCTGAGGGCGCGCGACGCCGCCGGTCATCAGTTCGCCGAGGCCGAAAGCCATCTCCGACTCCGGCATCGCCTGCCGAGACTCGGGGTACCAGCGAACTCCAACCGAGCTGCGGTCATGCGGAGCCGTGCGACGCCGCCGCGCGCTCGCGCAGCACGCAGTGTGCGAGCGCGTCGCCGGGTTCACGCCGTTTGCGGCGCTCGTCCGGCTCGTTCGGGTCTGGGGGGGGCTGTTGAGTGTCGCTGTCATGACTGTTTACCTGCGTAGGATCGTCTTCGCCGAATTCAAAGTGGAGGTGAAGACTCCCCTATCTTTCTGTGGGGCAATCAAAGCTCGGAGAGTCCGAGGATGATTGCGGGGTTGATGATTGTGCTTGTCCGCGGGCCCGGCCTTCAAACGCCAGGGTCGAGTCTGTGGACTCGCGCTGGTTCATTTCGAGCCGACCTCCGGCCCTGTCCGACCGACCCGAGGTGTCGATCTGTGCGGGCTCGCGGCCTGAGGTCCTGAGGTCCTGAGGTCCTGAGGTCCTGAGGTCCTGAGGTCCTGAGGTCCGGGACTTCGCGTTCGCGACCCGAAACTTCAGTTCTGTCTCATGCGAGTAACTTTGTCCAATCTGTCGCTGTCGCTTACTCGGAGACGTTCGCAGTGAGGGATGTCGGGGCGCTGCACGTCCGTCATCGCTTCGAGCGCATTCCCGAACTTTCCTGCGGTATCGCCGTACTCCCTCCTCCGCCCCAGGTTCGATCGATTCCGCTCATTTTCCGCTCGTCAGTGAATCCAACGCATCGCTCGAGTGTTCGAAACCTCTCTTGCCTCTCTTGCCTCTCTTGCCTCTCTTGCCTCTCTTGCCTCTCTTGCCTCTCTTGCCTCTCTTGCCTCTCTTGCCTCTCTTGTCTCTCTTGCCTCTCTTGCCTCTCTTGTTTCTGTCGCTCCTCGCCATCCTCGTCTTCGTCGTCCTTCTCGTCATCGCAGCACTCGTCGCGATCACTGCGGTCATCGCGTGCGGCGTGGCGGCCATCGCGGCGGCCATCGCGGCCGTTCTTCTCTTTCTCCTCGGCAGCACTGCGGTGGCCGTCATCGCGGTCGCCGCCTTCTTTGGCTTTGTCG
The DNA here is from genome assembly GCA_044355685.1 of Phycisphaerales bacterium. Lineage (GTDB taxonomy): Bacteria > Planctomycetota > Phycisphaerae > Phycisphaerales > SM1A02 > QWPT01. Next base: position 14,793 of record JBIKXP010000020.1, on the reverse strand, counting down.
CGCTCGCATTTCGACTCGCGACCGTCGCGATCGCCCTCGCCACGTTTTCCATTGCGCTGCCGACCCGGCCAACACCCGTCGCCGCGCACGCAAGGCGGGCGTGAAACCCGGCCAGACTCCGCAAAGACCGGCTGAACTCCAGAAGAGGGCACCAAAGGCCGCGAGAGTGATGGACGTCCTTGAGAAGGCCTCGGGCGCGCATCTCAACGGCATTGCGATGGTGCGTTGCCGACGCGCTTGCCGAGCACGCCACCAATGCATGTCGACACTCCTCAGGAGCGCCCGCGACGAGCGGCCGGAGAGTCACCGCGCCGAGGAAGACGCCAGACCGACTGGCGAGCGAGTCATCCGCGCGTTCCGTGCGCGTTCTGTGCGCGTTCTGCGCGTGTCACAAGTGCGTCATGCATGCGTCATGTATGCGTCATGTATGCGTCATGTGTGCGTCACCAAGCCTTCCTGGGCACCCTTTCCTGCTACGACCCGACTCGAACCCGTCTCGGGGATCGAAGGATCACACAAAGCTCTATGCGGATTCAATGAATGCCAGCTTGTGATCCATCCGGTCCCGCGAGAGGGTCCGTCGGCAATGAGCCCCCCACTCACCCACCCGGAAGGGCAATCGGATCGATCGGGCCGGGCGAGAAATCCAACCCCGCCTCCTCGGGAGCGCGGCTTCAGTCGTCGGCGCCCCTCTCCCGCAGTCGCTGACGCTCCTCGCGCGAGAGAAACGGACCGAAGATCTCTACCGACCACGCCCGCGAGATCGCGGTGTAGCTGTAGCCGAACTCGGCGACGCGTCGCGCAGCCCGCTCCTCCTGCGTGAACTCGGTTCGATTGACGCACCCGAGGTCGAAGCCGTCGTCGAGGAACTCCCTCGGCGACCAGACCGCAAAGCTCAGCATCGCGCAGAGCATGGCGGCCTCCGAGACGTACGCCGTCAGTCCGGGCTGGAGATACGGCGCGACCGCGTAGATGAGCTCGACCGGGCTCGACGACGACGCGATCACGTCGGGCGGCGCACCCGCCATGTACGCGGTCATCGCATAGACGCCGTCACCGACGTAGTCGATCACGACCAGGCAACGCCGATTCGGATCGGGCAACGGGCTCTCGGGACACGGAGGTTGCGACGAACGCCGAGCCCGGGTGAGGGGATCGCGGCCTCGGCCTCCAGACGGGCGGCGGGTCCCCCATGCAGAGCAGCATGAACCGGCGCAAGTTCCGGCGCATGCGTTGCCCCATTCACCCGCCGCCCGCTGGAGACCCTGTTTCGACCGCACGCAGACCTCGCCTGTTCCCGCCACGCCGACGACCACAGCCCACGCCCGAGGACGCGTCGACTGCCATGCGCGGTTGTCGCATGAGGCTCGACTGTCGTCGCGCGGTCGCCAACGGTTCTGGTCGAAGTTGAAGAAGAACTGGCTCATGGGAGTTGCCCTGTGGTCGGATGCGCGATGTGCGACTGAAAGACGTGCGACTGAAAGACGTGCGACTGAAAGACGTGCGACTGAAAGGCGTGCGACTGAAAGGCGTGCGACTGAAAGGCGTGCGACTAGATGGTGTACGACTGATGCGCGTTGCTTCTACTGCGCGCGTTGTGCGAGTTCCCCTACGTCAGCTCGGCCACGCAAGCGCCAGTGCGCCCACCTGAACGTGCGGAGCTGACGCTGCCAAGCTGCTCTCCGGTCTTGCCATCACGAGTTGCTCGAACCGACATCACTTCCATGCCCCGGACCCCATCGCGCCGTTGCGACAGCGCTCGGGCGTTGAACACACCCCCACGCCACAACGCGCGCAGGAATCTCTCCCCCGCCGCCCACGCCGGGCGTAGAGACAGCGCACGGCCGCGCCGCTGCCCTCGCAGCGTCAAAAGGGCCGCTTTACCGCAGCAAAACCGCACTTTCACGAGTGACATCCCCGCGATCACGCGCGCTTCGGCGTCCCACGCCAGGTTGTTCACGACGAGGACTCGCAAAGCCACGAGGCCTCCTCATTTGTACGGTGCCCAACCGCGCGGCACGCGCCATTCGCGCCATCGTCGGCCGCCGCCCCTGCAAATTGCAGCAGATCACGGCAGACCGCCTTTCGGCGTCATCTCTCCACCAATCGAGTTGTGGGTGTTCCCGCAAAAACTTCCGCGGGCCGCTCAAGATACTCGACGTTCCGCAACCCGTCAAGCGTCTCGCGCAAAGATTCTTGAATGTCGCATCACAAAATGCGCGACGCCTCACTCCGATCTACTGTGCGCGAGCCTCCGCGCTGCCGACAGATGTCGGCGACGCCGGCCCCGGACGCGCAGGCCATGCCGCGACACGTTCGCCGTCAGATGCTCGACGCACGCACCCATCCACCCATCAACGCCATGCCCAGCCGCGACCTCACCAAGACCTACACCCGCGCCCAGTTCGTCGCCAAGCTCCGCCGCCTCGCCGACTCGCTCGAGTCGAAGAAGGCGTTCACCATCCAGGTCGGTGGCGAGCGACTGCACATACCCGCCGATGCGGTGTTCAACATCGAGCACGAGCGCAGCGGGAAGGATGAGGAACTGGAGTTCCAGTTGATCTGGAAGTCGGAAACGAAGGCCAGCGGGAAGTAAGCCACTAGGTTCTGTCTGACAGAACCTAACTGCGTGGGCGCTTCGGGCCGCGCGGATATCCGCCGCCACCACCGCCGCCACCACCGCCGCCACCACCGCCGCCACCGTCGCCGCGCGGATATCCGCCGCCGCCACCGCGATAGCCACCGCCACCGCCACCGCCACCGCCACCGCCACCGCCGCCACCGCCGCCGGGGCGCGCGCCGCGGTCGATGTTCACCTTCAACTTGCGGCCACGCAGCGTCGCGCCGCGCAGGGCATAGACCACGCGCTCGACATCGCGTGCGGGGAGCTCCACGATCGAGTGCATCTCTGCGATCTCGATGCCGCCGATCCCGCGCGGGTTCACACGCGCTTCGTTGGCGATCGCGCCCACGATGTCCGCCGGGCGCAGGCCCATGCGCGTGCCGCCCGAGATGTAGATCCGCACCATGTCGTGCTGCTCGGCGCGGCCGGGCGCGCGCTCGGGGCGGGCGAAACTCTCGAACGTGGGGATGTGCACATCGTCCTCGGTCGCGCCCTCGCCCTCGGTCGCTTCGTGGGCGAGGCGAATCGCGGCGGCCGCGACATCCATCGGGTCGAACTCCGAGGCGAGCGACTCGGCGACCGCGCGGTAGGCGTCGAGGTCGCCCGCCGTGATCGCGTCGCGCACAGATCCCTTCGTGATGTCCATGCGCCGCGCCTTCACATCGCGCGGCGTCGGCACGGTGCAGATCGCGATCTTCTGGCGCGTCGCCTGCTCGATGTTGCGCAAGAGGCGATGCGCGCGCGGGTCGACGAGCGTGATCGCCATGCCTTCGCGCCCCGCGCGGCCCGTGCGGCCGATGCGGTGGACATAGGACTCGGGCGACGACGGCACATCAAAATTAACAACATGCGTCAGGTGATCGATGTCGATCCCGCGCGCGGCGACATCGGTCGCGACAAGAAGATCGACGGTGCCTGCGCGCGCGCGGCCCATCACGCGGTCGCGCTCGGCCTGCGACATGCCGCCGTGGAGCGACGAGACGCGGTAGCCGCGGCCGGTCAGGCGGTCGGCGAGTTCGTCGACATCGAGGCGCGTGCCGCAGAAGACAAGTGCCAGCGTCGGCGATTCGAGGTCGAGCACGCGGCCGAGCGCGGTCACCTTGTGTGCGCGGGGCACGATGTAGGCGACCTGCTTCACCTTCGGCATCGACCCGCTCGTGGCGGCGTCGCGCGCGATCAGGATGCGCTCAGGTTCGCGCAAGTGACGCTCGGCGATCGCGGCGATGCGCGGCGGAAGCGTCGCCGAGAAGAGCGCCGTCTGCCGCGTCTCGGGCGCGGTCTCAAGGATCAGCTCGAGGTCTTCGGCGAAGCCCATGTCGAGCATTTCGTCGGCTTCGTCGAGTGCCACGATCTTGAGGTCGGAGAGGTCGAGCGTCTCGCGACGCAGGTGGTCAAGCGCGCGACCTGGCGTCGCGACCACGACGTGCGCGCCGCGGCGCAGGCCGACGATCTGGCGGTGGAACTCCTGCCCGCCGTAGATCGGCACGACCGAAGTCCCGAGGCGACGGCCGTAGCGATGGAACGCCTCCGACACCTGCACCGCAAGTTCGCGCGTCGGCACGAGGACGAGCGCCAGCGGCTTCCCCGGCGCAGGGCGTTCATCGGCCACGCGCTGCAGGATCGGCAACGCGAACGCAGCGGTCTTGCCCGTGCCCGTCGCAGCTTGCCCCAGGATGTCGCGCCCCGCGAGGAGCGGCGGAATCGCAGCGCGCTGGATCGGCGTCGCTTCTTCGTATCCGAGCGAGGTGAGCTCGACGAGGATCTCGCGCCGCAGACCGAGCGCGGCGAACGAGTCCTCGGCGGGGTCGGTGGCGGGGTCGGAAGTCGGCTCCGAAGCAGGCGCGACGCCGTCGGCAACCTTCTCATCGAGCGTGTCATCAAAGTCGCCTGAAGCGTCCGTCGTCGGGTCCTGCATCGGAGCAGGGTACGCGAAGTGGACGGCGCGAGAGGAGCCAATGCGGTCGCGCGAACCGAGTCCAATTGCCGTTCCCGCGATCACGGGTGCGGCGTGATCGCGAGAATCGTGATCTCCCCCTTCTCCGGCCCATAGCACCAGAACAGCCGATACGCGCCCGGAGTCTTGTTCTGGACATACGCCTCGAACACCTTGCCGCGCTCGTCGTGAGGATTCGCGATCGAGTGGTATTCGTGGGTGTTCAGCCCAGGGTGCTTCGGATCCTCAAGCAGCAGCCGCACGCACTTCTCGACCTGCTTGAACAGGCCCTCTGCTCTCGACGCCTTCGCCTTCTTGCGCTTCTGGCGGTTGCGCAGCGAAACGGTGGCCGCCTCAGCCAGTTCGCTGTAGGTCGACGCCGCCTCTTCAGTCCACTTCGGCGAGAAGCGCATCAGTCATCCAGCAGCTGGTCCGCCAGGGCCTTTGCAGCACCGAGGTCGGGAGCGCGCTTGGCGAAAGTCCTCGACCTTGCCTGCTCCAATCCCCGCCGAACGGCGCCCAGCGCCTCCTTGTTGTCGTAGAGCCACGCCTCTCGCTCGGGGATGACCCGCGCGAGCCGCAGCACGATCTCGTCGCCGCGACGCTCGACCAGCACGGTTCGGTTCTTGAACTCCTCGCCGAGCGTGATCCGCCCCTTCGAGTCCGCATGCTTGGTGACGGGAGCACTTCGAGCCATGAATCCAGTATCGCCCACAAACCCCGAGTGGTCAAGTGGGAATGTGGGAAATCTCGACTCTCGGCGTGCTCCCACCCCCTCCATGCCTCACTTCCGCCGCGACGACGGGCGATCCCGCACCGTTGCCTCCGCCGCCCCCTCGGCGCGGAGCCACTTGCGGAACGCTGGGTTCGCGCGCAGCGCGGACTCGAGGCTCTCGGCTGCGTCGATCGCCTCGGTCTTGCCACCGACTTGGATTGCGCTGAAGTCTTCCTTCGGGATCTTCACGGCCCCCGACATGTACCCCAGGGCGTGCGGGTTCTGCGCGACCACCTCGGGCAACAGCTTCGCGGCAGCCGCCTCGCCCTCCGTGATGAACGCAAGCAGCACACGCCCCCACATCATGGAAAGCAACCCGTCGTCCTCGAAGCGCGCGAGAAGCACGCGCGCGTCGTCGTGCCGGCCGCGCCCGAGATACCACCCGATCAGCAGACAGCGGGCTCCAATGTGGTCCTCACCATCCCAGCGCAGCATCTCCTCAGCGACCGCGATGGCGCGGTCGTACGACTCGGGGGTGCCGAGGTCGCCATGCGCAGTCGCAAGCGCCGACATCGCGCGCACGACCGGCCGCGCCTCGAGCTCGTGCCACATGTGGCCCATGTGCTCGGCGAGGAACTTCGCGCCGAACTGCTCGACGAGGTCCTCGACGCCGATCGCGACGATCTTCGTGAAGAGATACGCGCGCTTCTCAGGAGGATCGACGAAGTGATCGATCAGCATCGCCTGCGCATCGACGCACCCGCGGTGCACGACGCTCGCCATGGCGCAGAGCGCGAGCATCTCTTCCTCGTGACCCGCCGACCGCGCCTCCATCGCCTCCCACGCGAAATCCTGGGCAGTCTGCCGCGGGTCGAAGTCCGCATCGAGCTCGGCCACGGGGAGCCGCGACATTACGGCAGCGACGGCGCCCGCTGGCCCGCGCGATGCTGGCGCGGCGCTTGAATCCGCCTTCGACTTCAACTTCGGCATTGACTTTGCGTGACCCGCAGGGGCGCCGGTTGCCTTCTTCGTTGCCATGCGGAGAAGGCTACCACGGGGCGGGAGGCGACCGCGTCGCAACCTTCACGAGAGCCTTCCGCCCGCGGTGCGGTGCCGCGCAGCAGGAGCTCGGTCATCCGCGCTTCGCAGGATCGCGCGGTGCGCGCATCGCGTTCACCGTCCGCTCGAGCTCTGCCAGCGTCTGCATCAACTCGCCGAAGGCCGGCGGCGCGCCGAAGATCATCTGCCCCATCGCCCGATAGTCCGACTCGAGCTCCTTGATCCGTGCATCGGCGGGCACAAGGCGCAGTGTTCCAGGCGTCGCAAGGTCGTAGCGAGCCCAGGCCTGCGCGAAGAACACCTGCTTGTGCGCCGCCACGCTTGCAAGAAGCGAGAGGTCGGCGAGGGCGCTCTCCGCGACGGGGCTCTTCACAAGCCGATAGAGGTCGTAGTAGTGGCGAGACTGACGGTCGGGAAACCTCCGCTCGGGCTTCGCGTGGAACCACTTGTGAAGGAGCGTCGCCTTCTCCCAGAAGGTGCGTTCCGCGGCCAGCGTGTTGACAGTGCACGCGGCGGCCGCGAAGCGCTGCGGAAAGACCTCCGCAGCGATTGGCGTGACGACACCCGGCTTCGCTGGCCAGTGGTCCGCGCGGGCGCCGAGCTCAAGACGAACGAACGGGGTGATGTAGGAAGCGCTTTGCAGGCGCGCGCTCGGGTAGCGAAAGAGAAGCGTCGCATCGTCGGCATCGTCGGTGGCGCACTCGAGGCTCCAACTCGAGGCTGTCCCAAGCGCGGCAGCGAAAGCCTCGGCAAGTTGCGGGCGCAGCTTCTCGCGCACAGCGATCTTGCACGCCGCGGCAAGCCTTTCAACCGCACTCGTCTGCTTCTTGCGCGACGCGGCGACCATCGGGTCGTCGGCGCCGCCGAATCCAAGGCCGGCTCGATCGAAGGAGAGATCCACATCCTCCGAGAACCGATCGATCACGCCGTAGACCTTCGAGAGCGATGTTCCGCCCTTGAAGAGGATGCCCGCAGGCGGGCTCGCCAGCGTGAAGATGCGCTTCAGCGTCCAGCAGACCCAGAAGTCCTTTTCGACGATGGCGTCGGGCAAGCCGCGCCGAGCCGCGGCCGCGCGGAAGAGGTCCGCGAGGTCCGCGGGCGGGAGCCGTGCGATGTCATCCATTGGCCACCGTCTCCGACTCCGACGCGACTCGGCGTGCGATCTCGCGCAGCCAATCGGTCGCGTACTGCGCGTCGTGGAGGAGCTGCGCCCTGTCGTCGCGGGAGAGCGCGGAACGAATGGCGCCGATGGTGCCGTCGTGAATCGCATCCTTCCCGAGGAACCGAAGTGCCTGAAGCACGAGTGCAGAGGTGCGGCTGCCGACAGGCAGGTCCTTGGGAGACACATGCTTGATCTGAAGCGTGTAGTTGCCCACCGCAACCTGGCGCGTGCGTCCGTCGCTCAGGTAGACCGGCTTCGCAGGAACCTGCGTCGAGAGGCCGAGCCTGTTCGCTGCGACGGCGCCTGAGGGAGCCACGCGGCTTCCCGTCTGCCGAGCCACCGCATCGGCCACATCGTCGAGGTCGGGCGGCACATCGACGCCGAGCGTCTCGTTGTGGCGCGGGGTGTAGTAGAGCCCTCTCCCCAGTCGCCGAACTCTCGCCTGTCGCACCAACCGCGAGAGGGTCTGGTCCGCGGCGGCGCGACTGGCGAGGTCGAGGAAGTCCTTCGGAGTGAAGACCGCCCCAGGAGGAGCCTGCAGGATGCGGTTGTGGATCTGGGCTTGGGCGGAGTCCATGATGATGTCAGAATATAGTATTCGACTTTCTGACATCGGCAAGACAGCGCCATGGTCAGAGAAAGATATTCGTGTTTCTGACAGCTGATAACAACCCTCTTTTCGCAGCCAAATCGGTCTCCGAGTCTGATTCTGCCAGCTGGCCACGCGGGCTGGGACGCGGCCCATCACGCCAACCACCGCTCGTGTCACCGCGACGCAAACCGCTCATGCAGCGCCAGCAGCGCGGAGTAGTCGCCCTTATCAGCGTCTCTGACGGCTTCGAGATACTCGCCTCTGATCGTGCTCACCGATCCGATGGTCGTTTCCCGCCGGATGAGTTGTGTCGCCCGGACGCTCACAGCACCATCAGCTCCGCCTTCTTCTTCTGGACCTCGTCCTCGAAGAAGAGCTTCTCGCCCTGCGCCACCCGCGTGTCGACAAGCTGCAGCAGCCGAAGCGCCTGTCGGATGACGGCGGTCTTCGACAGGTCCTTGCGCCGCGCGAGCGCCTCGAGAACTTCCATCTCCGCCGCGGTCAGGTTGAGGGTCATGGTTCGCTTGTCTTGCACGGCTGCTCCATCAACTGTTCCCCGCCGCTCCACCCGAACGATGCCAGAACCCAGCAAAGGAGAACGCACTCAGTATACCTTCTGTAGCCATTGCTTCCACTTTTTCTGGCTATCTTTTGTACCTTTTTCCTCACCCCCCGCACGCCCCCCACGCGTTCAGCATCGCCGCGAGGTCTGACGCTCCCGTGTCGCCGTTGCCGTCGAGGTCGGCGGCGGGCGTGCCCCAAGCGCTCAAGCGCGCGCCAAGGTCTGCGGAGTCGACGATGCCGTTGCCGTCGAGGTCGCCCGGGCACGGCGCGGGCGCGATCGCGTCGAGGTGCAGCGCGCCCTGGTTGGGCGCCGCGCCGTCGGTGGCATAGGCGCCGACGGCGAGCGTTGCCGAGTCGAGCGCGATCGCGTGGCCGAACGCGTCGCCTGTGCACGCCGTGGGCGCCGTCAGCGACCACGCGGGAAGCGCCGTGCCTGTGGCGTCGGTCGACCAGCCCCACACGCGGCCCGCGTCGGCGGCGCCGGCCGTGTCGTGCTTGAAGCCGCCCACAAGCGCAAGCTTGAAATCGTCCACGAGCGCAAGGCTCGCGCCCGGCGCGCCGCCCGAACCGAGCGCGACCGACACGCCGCACTCGTCGCCCGCCGCCGACTCGGCCGCGACAAGCGTGGCGCGCTCGGTCCACGCGCCCTTCGTGCGGCGGAAGAGCGTGGCGCTGCCGCGCTTCACGAGGCCCTCAGGTGCATCGAAGATGCTGCCGCAGAGCGCGAGCCCGCCCTCGGGGCCGATCGCGCCGGCGGTGTCGACGGGTTCGGCAAGCGCGACGCTCGTCCCGAAGAAGTCCCCCGCCGTGCCGTTTGCCGCGCGCAGCTGCGCCTCGGCGGTCCACGCGCCAGCGTCGCGGCGGAAGACCCACGCGGAGCCGCCGTCGACCACGCCCGCGATGTCGTCCGAGTTCGCGCCGACGAGGAGCGTGCGCCCGTCGAGCGCGACATCGAAGCCGAACTGGTCGTTCAGCGCGGCGTCGGGCGCGACGAGCGTGGCCTCGAGCGCCCATGACGCCTGCGCGCCGCTTCCCGTGCGGCGGAAGACGCTCGCAGACCCCTGGTTCGTGGCGGTCGCGTCGTCAAAGACGGCGCCGATCGCCACCGCGTCGGCGCTTCCGTCGGCCGAGTACCCGAAGGCGTCGTTGTTGGCGCCAACCGCAAGCGTCAGCTTCGACGAGAGCGTCCACACGCCGCCGACGAGCTCGTAGGCGTAGGCGCACCCCTGGTCGGGATGCTGCGCCCCCGCACCCTTCGGCGCCGTGACCACGATGCCGCGCGCAGCACCCTCGTCCACGATCGCGACCGCGAAGCCGAACTGGTCGAACGCGGCGCCATCAGCGGCGACAAGCCGCTGCTCGAATTCCCACACGCCGTCGTTCCCAAGCCGGTAGACCGACGCCGACCCGCGGAAGAGCTGCCCCTCGAGCGAATCGCCATACGCCCCGACAACCGCGAGGTCGCCACGCACATCGACCGCGAAGCCGAAGCGCTCTTCCTGATTCGGCTGCGCGGGAGCAAGCGTGCCGACATGCACGGGAGGCGCGGCGAGGGCGGCGGCGGAAGAGCACGCGAAGAGGGCGAAGGCGGCGAGGGCGTCGAGGCGCGGGAAACGCGTGGTGCGGATCCGACCAATCACGGACTGATCACTTGAACGACTCGTGCAAACTGCTCGCATGGGGAGGCCTCTGGCAGTACGGGGCGGGAGATTCGACTCAGGAAGGGTGCGGAGTGTAGGGCGGCGCGAGCCGGACCTCAGTCCGATGGCGTGTCTCAGAAATCGGTGTAGCCAGCCAGCCCCAGGAAGCGGGGGAAGACCAGGCCGGTCGGGAGTCTCATAGCGGATGGATCAGTTTTCGGGGGCAGGCCACCCCCCGCACGCCGCCCACAAGCGCGAGGCTCGCGCCCGGCGCACCGCCCGAGCCGAGCGCGACCGACACGCCGCACTCGTCGCCCGCCGCCGAGTCGGCCGCGACAAGCGTGGCGCGCTCGGTCCACGCGCCCTTCGTGCGGCGGAAGAGCGTGGCGCTGCCGCGCTTCACGAGGCCCTCAGGTGCATCGAAGATGCTGCCGCAGAGCGCAAGCCCGCCCTCGGGGCCGATCGCGCCGGCGGCGTCGACGGGTTCGGCAAGCGCGATGCTCGTCCCGAAGAAGTCCCCCGCCGTGCCGCGTGCCGCGCGCGGCTGAGCCTCGGTGGTCCACGCGCCCGCGTCGCGGCGGAAGACCCACGCGGAGCCGTTGTCGACCACGCCCGCGAGGTCGTTCGATTTCACGCCGACGAGGAGCGTGCGTCCGTCGTGCGCCACACAGTGGACGAGGCGACGGGTGACTCGCCTTGCGGCGGCGCGGCCAGCCCTCCTTGCTGGCGTGGGCGTCGCCGCCGTAGCGACTGGATGGAACGATCGTTCGGCATGACGGTGGACACTCCTGGTCGCCGTGATTGTCTGGAGCGATGGGGAGTGCCTGAACATCATTGACACGGAGGGAGCTCTTCAGGTCGATGACGCGCGTCGAAAAGCTCAGGCTGGTTCGGGTCGGGCACGCGCGATCGAGACGGGGGCTCCCGCCGTATGATCCGCAGCATGAATCCGACCACGAAGTTCAGGCCCGTCGCCATGCTCGCCAGCGTGCTTGCCTGCTTCATCGCCTCGGGTTGTGCCAACCCGCCCGTGAGCCGTCTCTCTCCCGCCGAGCGCGAAGAGGTCATCGCCATCGGTAAGGGGATCGATGCTTCCATCCTGGCTTCCACCCTGCCCGACGGCCTGAAGTCCGAAGTCGGCGCGATAGAAGACATCGTTGTTCCGTCCGCATCAGGCAGCATTGCCTGCCGCATCTATCGCCCTTCCAAGCAGGCGTCTCTCGGAACCGTGGTGTTCGTCCACGGGGGCGCTTGGGTCGCCGGATCGGTGGACTCTCACGACAACATGGCCCGGCTGCTTTGCTCGACCAGTCAGGCGAATGTGGTTTCGATTGAATACTCCCGCGCACCAGACGCGATGTACCCCACGCAGCTCGATGAGATCCGATCGGTCATCCGCTGGCTCAACCGCGAGGGGCCCAGCGCGGGGCTCGCGGCTCGCCCTCTGGCAGTTTGCGGTGACAGCGCTGGCGGCAACATGTCCGCCGTCATCGCCCGCGAGTCGGCATCGAACTCGATCGCCCTGGCGGTGCTCATCAACCCTGTCGTCGACATGACGCTCGCGACCATCAAGGATCCCGAAGTTCGCGGCTTCTCGGAGATGATGGTCAACGCGTATCTGCCCAAGGATGCCGACGCCTCGCACCCGAGTCTTTCGCCGCTCCTAAGCGCTGTGCCGGCCAACCACCCCCCAACATTCATCGCGATCGGCGACTCTGACGCTTGGCGCGCTGAACAGGACTTGTACGCCGAGAAACTCAAAGCCGCTGGCGTGAAGCTCGAGATCTTCCGCGCACCGACGGGACACCTCGGGCCCGACGGTGCGGCGGCCAATCCGAATGCTGTTCCGACACTCACCGCCGCGGGGCTGGCCATCAAAGCAGCCTTCGGCGGTTGACATCCAGTGAAGCCGTTCACGGTATCAGCGGGTGATTGCAAAGTCGCCAGACGACCTGTCTCGTGCACTGCCTTCGCCGCGTTCCGATACACCTCGCCGAGCGGCTGTCCGCTGTCGCGCTTTCACTCGATCTGACCTGCTGGCGGGCATCCTCGTCAATTTTGGTGTCCACGGAAGCGAGGGAGGCGCAGGGTGGGCCCTCGGGCGCGTCGAAGATGCTGCCGCAGAGCGCGAGCCCGCCCTCGGGGCCGATCGCACCGGCGGCGTCGACGGGTTCGGCAAGCGCGACGCTCGTCCCGAAGAAGTCCCCCGCCATGCCGTTTGCCGCGCGCAGCTGCGCTTCGGCGGCCCACGCGCCAGCGTCGCGGCGGAAGACCCACGCGGAGTCGTTGTCGACCACGCCCGCGATGTCGTCCGAGTTCGAGCCGACGAGGAGCGTGCGCCCGTCGAGCGCCTCGAAGCGGAACAGGCGGCGGACGATCTCGCTTTGCGGCGACTCGACCAGCGTACTTTGTCGAACTTGGCGCCATCGTCGCCGCTTCTTCCCGGCGTCGTGCACTGTGCCCTCGAGTCCCAAAGGTGTGTCTCAGGAAACTGCGCAGCGCACCATGGATCATCGTGCGGATCGGCTACCGAAAGCCCGCAGCGCACCGACGCATCCTCCTGGGGAAGGCCGCGTGAATACCAACTTCAACTTGTCTCAGAAACTGGATGCGGTATTGGCCCTGTTCGCCAGCCGAGGAGTAGAATCGGCGCATTGAACACGAGTTGAGCAGGGTCTATGCAGCTCTATGCGATTGCCAAACTTCTTGCCGACGCGGGGCTTGCGCCTCCGGCATTGCAGGTGCTCACCCCGAACCACGAGAACTACACCGCGCTACTTCTTCAGCCCAAGGGAGACATTGAAGCCGATGCCAATGGCGTGCGTAATGCAGATAAAGCAGCCGCAAGTCAACAGCATGCCGCCTTTCTCTCCGACGCGGCGACGGAGAAAGTCGACATAGCCATCACTCCTGAATACTCAACTCCGTGGCGCACGCTCTCTGAATCAATCCAACGCGACGTGTTTCCAGGGCCTGGCGCATTGTGGGTCATTGGCGCTGAGAGCACAACGGTCTCGCAGCTGAATGCGTTTATCAAGAGCGTGTCGGGTGTCGCCACCGTACTCCATGAGCCGTTGACGGAGGCCCCGGGCCGATTCTTGGATCCGGTACTTTATCTTTTTCAGACCTTTCCGACATCCGCCGGCACCCCGCCGGTCCGTGTGGTGGTCATCCAGTTCAAGACGCACCCCATGGGGGATGACCGACACTTTGAGATCAACGGACTACACTGCGGGACACGTGTCTACTACTTCGGCGATGGCACGACGACCTTGCGGCTCGCAACAATTCTGTGCTCGGATGCGTTCGCGCTTCGCGATACCGAAGCGCAGCAGCTGTACGACAGAACGCTCCTCATTCATATTCAACTCAATCCAAAGCCTCGCCAGGAACAGTACCGCGAGTACCGCAGTCGCCTGATGCGCCTTAACGGCGACCAAACGGAGCTGCTCTGCTTGAATTGGGCAAAGGACGTGCACGAGTGCTTCGGTGGAGAGTGCAAACCCTGGAACAATATCTCCGGAACGGCCTGGTACCTTCGTCCTGACAAGTTTGATCGCGAGGATACCACGCTCATTTCGAACCACCGGAAGGGGCTGTACTACACGCGCCTGAAAGCCGATCGCTGTCACGCTCTCTTTTTCGCCTACGAGCCTGCTGTGTTCAAGATTGTTGCTTCCAAAGTCGCCCACATCGGAGTAGTGGCGTCTAGCTCTCGGCGGCGTGGCCCACAATTGAGCGACACGAGGTACTGGGATGCAGGCTCGTCGCGATGGGTGAGTGCGGCGACCGTCGATGATGGATTCTCAGCCGTAGTCCATGTGAGCGGCGATGCGGAGAGCGATCTTGTCGCCTTGGCGGGGGCGAATCCCTTCGCCGCGGAAAGGGCATTGGCTCTAGCCGCTGGCTGCATTGATAACTATGCGTGGCACGAAGTGGACCACCTGGATTCCTGCGCGATTACAACGTCCGAGGTCATCAAGCGCGTGACAGCCTGTCACGATACAGATGAGTTGGCTGAACAATTCAGAGTCAGGCGCCTTCGCAATGCTCACCGACTTGTCACAGCCCTCAAAGGCTCCCTGCCGCCCGCCTTGGCCGATCTGAATGCAGGGTTCACGGTTGATTGGTCGCGTCAGTCTCCTCACACGAACATCGTGTCGCAAACGAGCAAGCGGGCCACCGGAATCTATCTGGGGGATGAACACACAGTGCAGTCTGTTGAGGCGGTCGCGGCGCGGGCGGCCGACCATATTGGCCAATGGGAGAAAGCGCCGGATGCCATAGTCGAGGGATGTCAGCGCTTGATGGTGTGGTACCGGAACGCTGAGGGCAACGACGTCAGATTTGGGGGAGACCGCTACGTGCAATACGACCAGTCTCGGACGGACTCGCCAGTCGACATAGGGAGAGACGAATGAACAAATCTCTCGACCGTCTACGATCCAAGCTCGCGCCGCGGTTCCCTGGCCTGGAGCAGGTCGCGGAGCATGTCCTTCGTTTTG
>JBIKXP010000019.1:0-25865 GCA_044355685.1 Phycisphaerales bacterium | reverse complement strand
CGTCGAAGACCGTTTCCTTCAGTTCGAAGGCCGTCGCGACATCACCCGACTTCAGCTTCTTCTCGGGCGTCCAGTTCGGCTCGCGGCGTACGCCGTTCGCCTCGCCCGCAAACGCCGCGATCGACTGGCGGATGCGTTCGACCGTGCCCGCCGGATTGCGGGTCGACACGAAGAGCGCGGAGTCGTTGAGCGCGCCGCCGATGGCGACGCCAAGCTTCGACGGATACGCAGCGAACTGCACGCTTCGCAGGTCCGCGCCGTCTGTGAAGACCCACTCGGGAAGCATGGCGCGCGAGATGCCGCCGAAGTCGAGCAGCTCGCCAAGCTTGGCGGCGCCGCCGAGGCCATCGAGGTCGGCCGCGAGCGCGAGGTAGAACGGATTTCCCGGAAGCCGGTCGAACTTCGCGGGCGAACCGACGCCGCCCGCCGTGATGGCCGCAAGCGGGCTCGACGGCTCGGCCACGCCGACCGATCCGATGAAGAGCCCAAGCGGATCGATGTCGACGACGATCACGCCGTCGGCGAGCATGTCGATGACCTCGAGGCTCTTGGCGCGGAAGGCCTCCTGCTGCTCGCGCGAACCGGCGAATCCGGCGGGAGCGCCCTCTGCGGCAACCTCGGGAATCCTGGCGTTGCGGCCAGCCTCGGCGGCCGCGTGCATCGCGTCGCGCGAGCCCCACGCAACAAGGTCGGCGCGCGCGAGCCACTCCGCCTCGTCGGGCTTGAGGCGTGCGCGGAAGCGCTCGCCGATGCCGCGCGCGTCGGCGGCGGGCAGCGACTCCGGCGTCGGCCCGAGTGCCACGCGCCCATCGAGCTTGCGCGCAAACACGACCATGCCGTTCGACGTCGTGTACGCGCCTTCGCCCTTGTCGGGTGCCGCGGTGAGATTCGCGGCGAGGAACGCGTCGGCGTCGGTCACACCGAGAACGACGACCGGGCGCGCCATAAACGCCACAGACGCCTCGTCGCCATCGCCTGCGCCCCCGTCCGCTTCGGCGCCGCCGGCACCAGCCTCCGCCTTCTTTCCCCGCGCTTCGTCGCCCTCATCGGTCGATGGCGGGAAGTAGACCGCGATTGGCGCCCTCTCGTCGAGATTCGCGCCGATCCCAAACTGGGCCTTCAGCACGTCGACCGGCCGCCCCATCGCGAGGAAGCCGCCTTGACCCGTCGCCTCGACCAGCGCCGCGAGGTCGTCGCTTGCGGCCTTCACCTGCGGGACGACCACGAAGCTGATCGCGGTTTCAGGAATCCAGGACAGCGCGCGATCGAGATCCTTCAATCCTGCAGGGTCGTTCTGTCCGAAGGCGGCGACGGGTGCAAGAGACAGAAGCGTGCCGGAGAGGGCTGCGATCGCGGTTCCACGGTGCATGGGGCTACTCTACGGCCTACCGGGGTTCCTCGCCGCGCTGCATCCGCGGGCGGCCCCCGACGAAGACTCCCGTCCGCGACCGAAGGTTCGGCGCGGGGCCGAGCGATCGCCCGGCACGCCAGATTTCCGCGCAAACCCTGCGCTTCACGCCCGATCCGAAGGTCCGAATCCCATGCTTACCCGAGTTGCCTCCGCCGTCGCAGCCACCGTCGCAGCCGTCACTGGAGTCGCGTGCTCGCAGACCGCGCCGCAGACGCCGGAACTCAAGGCGAAGTGGCAGGAAGCCTCGCTGCATGAGCTCAAGGTCAAGACGCTCGAGGGGAAGGACGCCGATCTCAAGGACTACGCGGGCAAGGTGACGCTCGTCGTGAACGTCGCGAGCCAGTGCGGCCTCACGGGACAGTACGCCGGGCTTCAGAAGATCTACGACAAGTACAAGTCGCAGGGGTTCGAGATCCTCGCGTTCCCAAGCGGTGATTTCGGCGGGCAGGAGTTCGGCTCGGCCGAGAAAATCCGCGAGTTCTGCACGACGAAGTTCAGCGTGACCTTCCCGATGTTCGAGAAGTGCCGGGTGAAGTCGGGCGAGGGGCAGTCGGATGTGTTCGCGCTGCTTGGAACGAAGACGGGCGAGCTGCCGGGCTGGAACTTCGGGAAGTATCTCGTGTCGCGCGACGGGAAGACGGTGCAGTTCTTCGCGTCGACGGTGACGCCGGAAAGCAGCCGTCTGATCGATGCGCTCGAGAAGGCGTTGAAGGAGCCGGCTCCTGCGGGCGAGAAGCCTGCTGCGTCGGCCACGCCGGCAGCCACGCCGACGACGGCACCATCGGCCGAAAGGCCGGCCCCCGCCGCTCCCGCCGCTCCGTAAGCAGGCTTCCCCACTTCGGAACGCGCCGCATTCCGCGTACGCTGCACGCATGGTTCCGAACCGCGACAGGCTGCGCGCCGCCGACTGGTCGGTGATCGCGATCACGTTCTTCCTCGTGTGGAGCGGAATCGCGCCGAACGACCGCATCGTCTGGGCGCTCGAGGTCTTCTGGGTCGCCATCGTCATCGTGATGTGGGCCGTATGGCTGCGCAAGCACCCCGTGACGACGGTCACCTTCACGCTCGTCGTCATCCATTGCGTCATCCTGATCGTGGGCGGGATCTACACCTACTCGAAGGTTCCCGCCGGGATCTGGGTGCAGGAGTGGATGGGCCGTCCGCGCAACGACTACGACCGGCTCGGGCACTTCATCCAGGGCTTCGCGCCCGCGCTCGTCTGGCGCGAGGTGTTCATCCGCAACGCGATCGTGGTGATGCGCGGGTGGCTTGCCGTGATCGTGGTCGGCATGTGCCTTGCGTTCAGCGCGCTGTTCGAGCTGTTCGAGTTCGCGATGGCGGTGCTCGCGGGCGAGCCCGGCATCAACTTCCTCGGCGCGCAAGGCGATGCGTGGGACGCGCAGTGGGACATGTTCTTCTGCTTCGTGGGCGCGACGCTGGCGGTGATGATGTTCTGGAAGCTGCAGGACAGGCAGATCGCGGGTGCCCGCGGGCTTCAGCCGTGATCCGAGCGCTCGCGGCGTGACTTGAGCGGTCGCGGCTGCGGCCGCTCCCTCTGGTCAGGCTCGCCGCGAGTGAATCGCGGCGGCCTGGGGACGCGTCACTATCAGCGCTCGCGACTCGCTTCGCTTTCGCTCGCTCTGGTCAGGCCCGCCGCGAGTGAATCGCCGTGGGCTGAAAGCGCCGGATCACTCCACCGTCACGCTCTTCGCGAGGTTCCTCGGCTTGTCGACATCCTTGCCGCGCATGACGGCCGCGTGATACGCCAGCAACTGCAGCGGGATCACCGTCAGGAGCGGCTGGAACATCTCGATGCAGTCGGGGACGTAGAAGACTTCCTTCGCGAGCGTCTTGATGTGGTCGTCGCCCTCGGTCGCGACCGCGATCACGTGGCCGCCGCGCGAGCGGACTTCCTCGATGTTCGACAGAACCTTCTCGTACTGCGAGTTGCGCGTGGCGACGAAGACGACCGGCATGCCGTTGTCGATCAGCGCGATCGGCCCGTGCTTCATCTCGGCCGCGGGCATGCCCTCGGCGTGGATGTACGAGATCTCCTTGAGCTTGAGCGCACCTTCGAGCGCGACGGGATAGTTCACGCCGCGGCCGAGGAAGAGCCAGTTCTCGCGGTGGATGTACTTCGCGGTCGCTGCGCGGATCCGCTCCGACCACGCGAGCGCGCGCTCGATCTTCGCGGGCACCTGCTCGAGCTCGCGGAGGAGATGCGACACGTACTCCTGCGAGAGGTATCGGCGGCGGCCGATGAAGGTCGCGAGCATCGAGTTCACCATCACCTGGCCGGTGAAGGCCTTCGTGCTCGCCACGCCGATCTCAGGGCCGACGCGCAGATAGACGCCTGCATCGGTCTCGCGCGCGATCGAACTGCCGACGACGTTCACGACGCCAAGCGCAAGCGCGCCGCGCTGCTTCGCCTCGGTGAGCGCCGCAAGCGTGTCGGCCGTCTCGCCCGACTGGCTGACGGCGATGACCACGGTGCCGTCCTCGACGATCGGATTGCGGTAGCGGAACTCGCTCGCGAAGTCGTGCTCAGCGTGCACCTTCGCGAGGTCCTCGAAGAGGTACTTGCCGATCATGCACGCATGGAGCGCGGTGCCCTGTCCGATGAAGACCACGCGCTTCGCGTTCGCGAGCTTGCGCGCGTGCTCGCCGACGCCGCCGAGGCGGATCTCGCCCTTCGCGACGTCGACGCGGCCCTGCAGCGTCATCCGCAGTGCGCGCGGCTGCTCGAAGATCTCCTTGAGCATGAAGTGGTCGTAGTGACCGAGCTCGATCTGCTCGAGGTCGAACTCGAGCTCGCGGATCTCCGGCGTGATCTCGATGTTGTCGACGGTCGTGGTGCGGAAGCCCTCGCGGGTGATGCGCGCGACCGAGTAGTCGCCGAGCGCGATCGCCTGCGTGGTGTGGCTGACGATGGCGCTTGCGTCCGACGCGACGACGTACTCGCCGTTCCCGACGCCGACCATGAGCGGCGAACCCTTGCGCGCCACGACGAGGACGTCGGGCTCCTTCTCGCAGACGACGGCGATGGCGTACGCGCCGGTCACTTCGCGGAGCGCGGACTGCACGGCCTTCTCGAGGTCGCCCGCGTAGAGCTCGCCGATCAGATGCGCAAGCACCTCGGTGTCGGTCTCGCTTGTGAAGACGTGGCCCTTCTCCTCGAGGTACTTCTTGAGCGCCGCGTAGTTCTCGATGATGCCGTTGTGGATCATCGCGATTCCATGGCCGAGCTTCGCGTCGTCGCGGTGCGGGTGCGCGTTCGACTCGGTGACGCCGCCGTGGGTCGCCCAGCGCGTGTGCGCAATGCCGAGCGTGCCCTTGAAACCGCCGCGGTCGTTGATCGTCTTCTCGACGTTCGCCACGCGCCCGACGGCGCGCGCGAGATGGAGACCGCCGTTCATGACGGCGACGCCGGCAGAGTCGTAGCCGCGGTACTCAAGCCGCTTGAGGCCCTCGAGAAGGATGTCCGTGGCCTGACGACGACCGATGTAAGCGACGATTCCGCACATGATTGGGTTTCCAGAGGTTCTGAAGAAACAAGAAGGGTACGGCCACGCCTCGACGCGGTCGAACCTCGCGTGCGTACATCGGCACAGGTGGGGTTTGCCTTCTGCAAAGGATGCGCGTCCGTCGAACAGCCCCGCATCGATTCGCTGTCTGATAACGCGAAATCAACCACTTCGCGTCGACGTTACCCGTCCAGTCGCTTGAGGCGCATGCTGCGCACCCGGACCTCGGTCGGTTCGCCGGAATGGATCTGGATGCCGATCTTTCCGCCTCGCGCGCGCTCGCCCGAGTCGTCGACCACGGTCGCGGTGGGCTTGCCGTCGAGGAAATGGCGCATGGTGTTGCCCTTCGCGACCACGCGATAGGTGTGCCACTGGGAGATGTCGGCCGCTGGCTGCGGCGGCCCGGCGATGGGCGTCAGCGTGCGGGCGCCAGCCGCGTCGATCTCAAGGCGATTTCCCCGCTCGGCAAGGATCCCGCGACCGCCTTCCTCGTAGCACATCGCCGTGTAGTTCGGCGCAGGATGCGCGTCGATCTGCGGACCGCGGAGTCGATACGGCTCGAACAGCTCGCTGCGGTACTGGATGCCCGAGTTGTTGCCGATCACGCGCAGCTCGACCTCGAGCTCGAAGTCGCGGACCTCGCCGTTCCACACGAGAAACGTGTTGTGCGGCGCGGGGTTCGCGCTGGTCGTGCGGCCGACGATCTCGCCATGCTCGACCGACCAGAAGCGCGGGTCGTGGCTGAAGGCGGCGAGCGGCGAAGCCGGGCCGGTGCTTGCCTGCGAGCTGGAGACGATCTGGAGGAATCCGTCGTCGTCGATCTTCATAAACGCCGGGTCCGCCGGATCGCCGCCTGAGCGGAGGTATGCCATGAGGTCAAGGAGCTCGCCCTCGGAAAGCGTGTCGAGGAGCTTCGCCGGCATCGGCGAAGTCTTGCTCGGCCCGATCGACTTGATCGCGCTCCGCTCGATGCGCTCGCGTGCGTCCGACAGCAGGCTTGGGCGAAGCTCGATCGCATCGGTCGCGTCCGCGACGATGCGTCCTGTCATCACGCGGCCGTCGGTCAGCAAGACGTCGCTGTTGAGATACTGGTCGCTGATCGTCTTGTCTGGCTCGACCAGCGAGGCCGCGAGGTCCTCGAGCGAGAATCGCCGCGAAACCGCAGTGAGTTCCGGCCCACCGCTGCCTCCGATTCCGCCGACACGATGGCATTGCGCGCACTGCGCCGCGCGGTAGGCGCGCATGCCCTCGGCGTGATCGCGGCCTGCGGAGAACTGCGGCGCGAGCGCGACGATCGCATCCACCGTCCAGGCGCGGCCCGGGCCCCGCGCAACGAGCACGGCCTCTTCCGCCTGCTTGCCGGCTGCGGTCATCGCAAGGAAGTCGCGGTCGCCTTCCGGCGCGTTCGCCACGAACTCGGCGCTGATGCGCCCGAGGAAACCTGCGAAAGAGTTGCCGCCGCTTGCGCGACGGAGATCGGCGATCGCGCGTGCAAAGCGCATGCGAAGGTCGGGCGTCCAGCCGTTCTTCGCGTCGCGGACGGCGTAGGCGATCGCGATCTTCCGCGGCGCCGGAGCGTTGGCGATGATCTCCTGCACCGCGCGGCCATATGGGCCGCCGCGCGCAAGGAGCGCCGCGTCGGCGCCCTTGCCGAGGCCCGGCGCTTCGCGCACGTCGGGCTTCTCGAGAAGCGCGACTGCGACGACGATGGCTTCTGGTGCGTTCATCTTCGCAAGCCATGCGGCGCGGTGCGCGTCAAGCTCATGCGCGCCGTCGACGCCATCCTTCGCCGGGAAATGCGCAAGGACCGCGCGCCTGAGCGCGTCGCCATCCGCAAGGTCGTCCGACTTCGTGGCAAGGCGCAGAAACCACAGTTCGCACGCACGCAACCACTCGCGCTCGAGCGCCGTGCCGCGGACTTGCGGCTCGAGCGCGACGAGCCGTGCTGCGACTGGAGCGGCGTCAAGCGTCGGTTCGCCCGTGCGGCAGAGCGCGACGAGCGCGAGGATCGACGGCTGTGCGTCGGCCGATGCGACCGCGCGCTCGCGCCACTGCGCGGGATTCTGGTGCTCAAGCACGATGCGCGCGGCGCTGCGAACGCCGGCGTCCTTGGACTGCAGGCCATCGAAGGCACGCGCGACGGCCGCAGGGCCGGCCGCCCAATCCATCGGGCGGTGGAACTTCTCGAGCTCACGCCGCTCGACGAGCGCGGCGGGCGGCTCCTTCGGCGCGCGCTTGATCGCGATCGGATTCTCCGCACGCACGCGGTAGATCGCGCTCGGGAGATTGCGCCCGCCGACCGCGAAGTACATCGCGCCTTCCATCACGACCGCGTCGGTGAGCGGCAGCGGCCGACCAGCGAGGAATGGCTCGATGCGCAGCGTCGGCGTCGAAGCATCCTTCGAATCCTCGGTCGGCCAGCCCGCCCACATGGTGCCGAAGGTCCAGTCGAGGAAGAACATGCAGTCGTTCCACGGAGCGGGGAACTGGAGGCCCGCAGACGACAGGACGCCGGTCGGCGACGCCGGGCCCACGTCGACCGCTGCCGGTAGCGAATCCGGGCTCCATGCGGGCCACTTGCCGCTGCCCGAGCGCCACCCGTAGTCGACGCCGCTCGCAAGTTCGCACACGCGCGTCGGGCGGTACCACGGCAGCCCCATGTCCCACTCCATGTCGCTGTCGAAGGTGTATGCGCGACTAAGCTCATCGAACGCCGCGTCGTAGCTGTTGCGGAATCCCGCGGTGATGAGTTCCCACTTCGAACCCTCGCGATCGGTGCGCGCAATCCATCCGCCTGGCGCCATGACGCCGACCGCATGGCCATTCGGATCCCAGATGCGCGTGGCGATGATGTCTTCCTGCCACACGCGCGGCACGCGCGAGTTGGCGACGGCCTCGTCGGGCGGCGCGCAGTGGTTTCCGCCGACGACCCAGAGAGAACCGTCGGGTGCAAGCACCACCTGATGCGGCCCATGCTCGCCGCCATCGCGCGCGAATGATCCAAGCAGCTTCTTCTCGTCGTAGGTCCCGTTGCGGTCGGCGTCGCGCAGCCGCCACAGCCCGCGCGCATCGGGCCCGCCTTCGCTGATCACGACGAAGAGATCGTTGTCGACCGCAAGAAGGCCGTGCGCGAACCCGATCGCCGGCTCGACCGCCTCGACCTTCGTCGTTGCGGAATCGGCGCCATTGGCGCAGGGCGTGATCGCGAAGAGCGGCCCGTACTGCGCGCTCGCAATGATGCGGCCCCGGTTGTCGGGAGCAAGCGCCACGACAGAGCCGCGCGCCTTCGGTACCGCATAGACGAGTTCGCAGATGAACCCCGGCGGCACCGCGATCGAGCGGTCGATGTCGCCGACCGTCGCGCCGAATGCGCTCGATACGCCGTCGCCCCATGCGCCCTCGCCGAGCTTCGCGACGACCAACGCGCCTGCGTCGATGCCGTCGACGGAACGCGCCGTCCATGCGCCATCGGTCGCGATGCGCTCGCGACCGCCCGACGCGTTTGTCCACTCGATCACCGCGCACACGCCTGCGGGGCCGCCCTCGTTGCGCGCTTCGATGACGAGTTCGTGCCGACCGGCGGCCAGCGCGCCGACCGTGAATTCGCTCGGCTCCCACCACTCGGTCGACGTGCCGAGCGCGCGCCCATCGAGCGACACGGTGGCCTTGTTGTCGGCGGCAACCACGATGCGCACATCGCGGGCGTCGCCTTCAACGGCGAAGGCGCGCAAGAAGGTCGCCGTGGCGTCGGCGCGCACCGCGCCCACCTGCCAGATCCACGATGGCGCGGCAAGAAGCGCCTGTCGACGCGGCGCCGTCGGCGCAACCGGCAGCGGCGCGTCGATCGCGGCCTTCGCTGCGGCGCGCACCTCGCCGAGCGCGCCCTCCCGCGCGCCTGGACGCGTAAGCACGGTGGGCAGCGCCGCAAGCAGAACCGCAGCCGCAAGCAAGACTCCGAAGGCCGCCAGTCCACACGCAATCGATCGCTGCATCCGCGCAGTCTCGCAAGGCAAGGCACGGAAGTGAAGCGCAAATCCCTGAGATTCAAACGATTTTCCCGCATGTCGCCGTCGTACCATGCGCGCATGGCAGAGGACCTGTGGTCTCCGATCCGCTCGGAACGCCGCGCGAAGGCGGCGCCGCTTGCAGTTCGCATGCGGCCGCGAACGCTCGATGAAATCGCTGGCCAGCGGCACTGCCTCGGCGAAGGTGCGCTGCTGCGGCGCCTGATCGAGCAGGACGCGCTTTCGTCGATGATCGTGTCGGGTCCGCCCGGCACCGGCAAGACGACGCTCGCCGAAGTGATCGCGGCGCGCACGGGAGCATGCACCGAACGCGCGCACGGCGCGACGACGGGCGTCAAGGAACTGCGCGAGAAGATCGAGTCGGCCGCACGTCGTCTCGGCGAGTCGAGCCGGCGCACGCTGCTCTTCGTCGACGAGATCCATCGCCTTGCGCGCAACCAGCAAGATGCGCTCCTCGAGGGAGTCGAGGCAGGAAGCGTGATCCTCTTCGGCGCGACGACGGAGAACCCGACGTGGGCCGTGGCACCGGCTCTGCTGTCGCGCTCGACGGTCTTCCGTCTGCAGCCGGTCGGCGAGGAAGACGTCGCGATCGTGCTGCGCCGCGCGCTCATCCATGCCGACGGCGTCGGCGTCGCGGGGCTCTCGCTTGACGACGACGCGTGCGCACATCTTGCGCGCGCATGCGATGGCGACGTGCGGCGCGCGCTCTCTGCGCTCGAGACGGCTGCGGCGGCCGTACGCGGAAATGCCGAGCCGAAGATCGACCTCGCGCTCGCACGCGCGGCGCTCGATGGGAAGATTCCGGTATTCGACCGCGATGGCGACGAGCACTACGACCTCGCGAGCGCGCTCATCAAGTCGATGCGCGGAAGCGACCCCGACGCCGCCGTCTACTGGCTCGCGCGCATGCTTGTCGGCGGCGAGGACCCTCGCTTCATTTGCAGGCGCCTTGCCATCTTCGCGAGCGAGGACGTTGGAAACGCCGACCCGCGCGCGTTGCAGACGGCGGTTGCGTGCTGGAGCGCAGTCGAGCGCGTCGGCATGCCCGAAGCCCAGCTGATTCTCTCGCAGTGCGTCACGTTTCTCGCCGTCGCACCGAAGTCGAATGCTGCCGCGTGCGCGATATGGGAAGCGATTGCCGACGCGCGCGAGGCGCGCACCGTGCCGGTGCCGTTCACCATTCTCGACCAGACCAAGCGGCGCCTCACGCGCACCGGCGACGATGGCGCCCCGCTCGCTCCTGGCGCTGGCGCGTACCAGTATCCGCACGATCGCGCCGATGGCATCGGCACGCAGGACTATCTCGGCGTGTCGCGAATCTACTACCGCCCGACGAACCGAGGGCTCGAGCAGGCGATCGGAGAGCATCTCGAGCGTATTCGCGCAACCAGGCAGTGCGTGCGCGACGGTACCGTTCCATCGACGATCGACAGGACACCATGATGCGACGAGGATCACGATGAAGATACCTGCACCTCGAACGAACGCGACGAAGTCTGCGAAGAATCCCGCAGAGAAATCTGCGAAGCCTCTCAATCCGGCGAAGTCCGAGGCTTCAGCGAAGGGCACGAAGCCCGTGAAGCCTGTGAAGACCGTGAAGACCGTGAAGACCGTGAAGACCGTGAAGACCGCGAAGACCGCGAAGACCGCGAAGACCGCGAAGACCGCGAAGACCGCGATGCCGGCGAAGGCTGCGGACGACGCCGCTGCAGACAACGCGCCCGACGTCTCGCGTGCCGCGAAGCGCGCGCTGCGAGCCGAGGTGCGCGCCGCGATCCGTGCGCTCTCGCGCTTCAAGCGCGAGCGCAAGTCGCGCAGCGTCGCCGACCTCGCCCTGCGCGCCCCGGCCTTCGGCGGGCGCGGGTTGCTGCTTGCGTACCGCGCGCTGCCTGACGAAGCGTGCGTCGATGCCGCGATCGCCGCTCTTGCCGCGCGCGGCTGGCGCGTCGCCGTTCCAACCGTCGATGCGCGTGGCGCAATGCAATTGGTCGAACTGCGCACCGACACCGGCATGCCCGACGTGTTCGATTCCACGCGCTGGACGCTCGATGCGCACGCGATCCGCGCTCCTCGCGTCGAACCGCAGCACACGCGGCGCGTCCGCGCACGGGAAGTCGACGCCGTGCTGGTGCCAGGCCGGGCCTTCGACCGCCTCGGAAACCGCCTTGGGCGCGGCCAGGGGCACTACGACAAGCTGCTCGCCGCGTTGCGGCCCGATGCGCGTGCGGCAACGGTCGGCGTCGGATTCGCAGAGCAGGTCGTCGAATCCGTGCCTGTCGACCCGCACGATCGGCCCGTCGCGTGGCTTGTCACCGACCGGGGTATCACGCGCTGCCACCGCGCGGGGCGCGGCGCGGCTGCGGCGCGCGGGTAGCTGGCCGCCCGCACCGCGCCACGACGGGCGGGCGAGGGTCCGGCGGTCGGGGCCGTACCCTTTCGCCGCGAACCTCGCTACGATCGCCGGGTTCGGACACGCGCTGCGCAGACTGCGTCGGAATGGACCGAGTCGGCCGTGCGTCCGCGTTCGCATACATGCACTCGCCGGCAACCCTGCCCGGCGCGAAATCACGAGGCAAACTCATGGCGCTTGCTAGCCAATCCACCCGATCCGACCGCCCCGTTCTCTCGAGTCGTCGCAGCCAGTCGTCGCTGGCGAGCCGCGGGCTCGTCGTCGGAGTGGCGGCCGCCGCCGCGCTTGGTGGCGCGTTTTGGCTCATGCGCAACCAGGCAAGCGAGTCGGGAGAGGCGCCAGCGCCCGCGCTTTCGGTGCAAGGCGTCCCGAGTGCAAGCGATGCGTCGCTTGCGCGGCTCGATCCGACGGTCACGGCCACGCCGATCGCGCCGGCCAGCGCACGCTCGAGCGCGCTTGAACTCGCGATGTCCGATGCAGCGAACAGCGCACGCGCCGAGATCCACCGCGAGAACGCAGAGCGCGCGCTCCTTGCCGAGACTCCGGCCGCGGCCCAGAACGGACAGACGCAGCCCGCGACGCAGCCCGCGACGCAGCCCGCGACGCAGCCCGCGACGCAGCCCGCCGGCACGACCCCGCCGGCATCGCC
This sequence comes from Phycisphaerales bacterium, assembly GCA_044355685.1. Taxonomy (GTDB): domain Bacteria; phylum Planctomycetota; class Phycisphaerae; order Phycisphaerales; family SM1A02; genus QWPT01. Next base: position 13,846 of record JBIKXP010000019.1, on the reverse strand, counting down.
GCAGCCCGCACCCGCTGCGCCACAGGCGCCCGTCGGAAATGGCTTCGATGGAACGCCGACGAACGCACCGTCTGCAGGTGGCGGCGCACCCCGACACAGCGACTCCGTCGCCGACGCACTCGCGCTGGCAGCAACGAATCCGATCGAGGCCCGCGCAGCGCTTTCGCAGTCGATTCTCTCGGGAACGCTCGGGCCGATCGAGGCGAAGCAGGTGTCCGATGTACTCGCAAAGCTCGGCACCGAACTCTTCTTCACGCCGAACTTCAACGCCAACGACAAGCTGTTCTTCCAGTACACGGTGCAATCGGGCGATTCGCTCGAGCGGATCGTCCGCAAGCACAAGCTTGGCTGCGACTGGCGTCTGGTGGCGCGCATCAACAACATCAAGAAGCCCGAGGCGATCCGCGTGGGCCAGCGGCTGAAGCTGCCGAAGGGCCCCTTCAGCGCGGTGGTCTCGAAGCGCGACTACCGCGTCGACCTCTGCATCGGCGCTGGCTCCGAGCGCGTGGTGTTCATGTCGCTGCCCTGCGGTCTCGGCAAGTCGAACGGCACGCCGGTCGGGCGGTTCAAGGTGCGTGCGGGCTCGAAGCTCCTCAACCCCGAGTGGCGCAACCCAATCACTGGTGAGTTCTTCAACGCCAACGATCCGGCGAACCCGATCGGCGAGCATTGGCTCGGCCTTGAGGGAATCGAGCCTTCGAACTCGGCGCTCCTCGGCTACGGCATGCACGGCACCATCGAGCCGAATTCAATCGGACAGGATCAGAGCCTCGGTTGCGTGCGGCTCCTCGCGGACGACATCGCGATCGTCTGGGAAACGCTTGGCGACGGCTGTGAGGTCGAGATTCGGTAGTTGAGCGCTCGCGACGTGATTTTCGGCGCTCGCGACTCGCGAGCGCCAAAAACTACGGGTGCCCGGGGACGTGAGTCCCCGGAACGACACGCGCCGGAGTCGACGGCGAACATCACCTCCTCCGCAGACTCAACCCTGCGGCCACCCTTCATTTCCGACTCCGACGATCCCAGCCGCGCGATGCCAACCCTGTTGGTGCTGTCCGCCATCGACTCCATCGCTCGCTACGCTGCACGCGATGGCCAAGCCACTCGTCGGCATCACCATGGGCGACCCCCTCGGCATCGGACCTGAGGTCGTCGTCAAGGCGCTCTCCGATCCTGCGCTGCGCGCGTCGGCTCGGTTCGTCATATACGGCGACAACGAACTGCTGCTGGCCGCGGCCGACCGCGCCAAGATCACGCCGACCTGGTTCCGCGCCTCGAGCGACCACGCGCGCGACGGCACCATGGTGCTCGGCGACCTCACCGTCATCGACTACGGCATCGCCGCCACGCTTGGCAGCGCGCACGAGCCATCAAAGGCTGGCGGCTTCGCCTCGAAGACATTCGTCGAGGACTCGATCGTCGACGCCCTGCGGCCGCACGGCGACCCCCGCCGCCTCGATGCGGTCGTCACGGGGCCGATCTCGAAGGAATCGTGGGCATCCGCTGGCTTTCGCTGGCCCGGCCACACCGAACTGTTCGCAGCGCGCACGAAGGCCAAGCGGCAAGCGATGGCGTTCGTCTCGCCCCGGCTCAACGTGGTGCTTGCGACCACGCACGTGCCGCTGATGGAGCTGCGCAACCTTCTCACGATCGGACGCGTCCACGAGCCGATCGTGCTCGGGCATGAACTCTGTCAGCGCCTGGGCATTGCGAATCCGCGCATCGCCGTCTGCGGACTCAATCCGCACGCCGGCGAAGGCGGTCTCTTCGGCGACGAGGAAATCCGCGTCATCAAGCCCGCGATCGATCTTGCGCGCAGCGGCGGCATCGACGTGCATGGTCCCTTCCCAGGCGACACGATCTTCATCGATGCGGCGGCTGGCTCGTGGCATCTGGTCGTTGCGATCTATCACGACCAGGGGCTCATTCCAGTCAAGCTGCTCGGATGGGACAAGGCCGTCAACGTCACCCTCGGGCTTCCGATCGTGCGCACGAGCCCCGATCACGGAACTGCGTTCGGCATCGCTGGCCGCAATCAGGCGAGCGAAGGCTCGATGCGCGCTGCGATCGAGCTTGCCGTGCGGCTGAGCGCGACCTGACGCGCTTCGCCACGGCCGCGCACGTTGCGTCACTTCATGAACGGAATCGCCAGCGGATAGCTGAATGGTCGATCCTGCACCGACGCGATGAGGCCGAGAATGCCAACGACGATTGCGTAGACGAACACAGCCGCCGCGATGCCGGCGGCAATGAACGGCCCGATGAGCGTCAGAAGGCCAACGATGCCGACGATGATCGAGAGAACCCACGCGACGAGCATGGTGATGTGGCAGTTCAGCGCCGACTTCGCCTCTCGCACGATCCCCGCGTTCTCCTTACCGACGACCCAGACGATGGCCGGGACCACCACCAGTCCGACTGGGATCGCAACCGACGCGGCAATGCTCGCGCGGCATAGCACGGCCGCCAGCTTCGGGTTGAGCCCGGAGATGGCTGCGGCCGTCACCGAGCGCGCGCACGCCGGACAGTGCGAGACCCCGATCTCGTGACGCTCGCCACAGAAGCGGCAGAAGAGGAACCCCGGCGACGATGCGCCGGCGGAAGATCCCGGCGATGACGGCGCCGATGAAGCCGTTGCGGAGTCGACCAGTCCCGGAATCGCCGCAGCCTCGATCCACGTCGCGCGCGACGGATCGTGGATCCACGTCGAGCCCGTGATGGAGCCGGCGGTCGCAAGACGCCGAAGCTCGTCGAATTCGACAGGTCCCATCGCAGTTCCACGCTGCGACCAGTACCAGCCCGGAGTTGAGGAAGTCGAGTGCTGCATGGAAACCGGAGTGAAGCGATCGCGCTCTCGCAGGTCATGACACGGGCAGGCGACGATGGTCGGCGCGCACCACGATCGAGGGACTGTTCTTCGGCGCACCCAAGCCGTGCTTTCACCGTCGGACCGGGTCGCCGCCAACCGGAGAAATCTTCCTGCAAAAGTGTAGGAAACGGAAGGCGCAGCTGGAACGTCGGATAGGTTCCGGGTCCTGTCGGACGCATGCAAGCGTCTGGAATCCATCGCAAGACGGGCAGATGCCCGGGAAAGGAAGTGGGACCATGTCCCTTCTCGCTGTCACATCGAATGGTGGCCTCGCATCGCGTTCAGAGGCCAGTACTGGAGGTCACGCATCTGCGAAAGAGGGCCGCCGACGCCTGCGCGGGCGCGATCGGTCGCCAGGCCGACCGGCTGGGCCCGGATCCTCGAGCGCTGGCGCAGCCCGCCCGATCTCGACGCCGTCGCGCGCCGCCATCTGCAGTGCGGCGCTCTCGGCGCTCGTTGCCGGTGCGGCGAACGCGTCGTTGATTGCCTCCTGGAACCTCAATGGAATCATGGCTGGCGACCCCCCCGTCGTCGCCGCATCCACCGGCTCGGGCACGCTCGACTGCACCGCGCTGACCCCAGGCTACACCGTGATGCAAGGAACGACCCTCGGTGCGTTGCCGGGCGAAACCGCTGGCAACGCGCTCGCCATCGTCGGGACGGACGCCAATAAGTCGGCGTTCTACTTCGATCTTGGCGCCGTCGGCGCTCGCGAGCTGACGGTGAGCTTCGCAGTGCGTCGGTCGACCACTGGGTTTGCGAGTAACCGCCTCGACTACTGGAGCGGCTTCTCGTGGATCAGCTTCGCGAACTTCGGCGCAAGCACGACCGCATGGGAGCTGCAGTCCCACGCGCTCAACCTCAGCGCCCCATTGACGCCGGGAACGCTGGCGCTGCGCGTCGTCGTCGACGGCGCGACGGGTAGCACGGGCAGCATCCGCTTCGACAACCTCGCGGTGACGTCCACGCCCGTGCCTGCGCCCGCGGGAACGCTTGCGCTGCTCGGCGTCGCTGGCTGCGTCGCGCGGCGACGGCGCCGCTAGGTTCTGTCTGACGGGGCCATCTCGCAGGACCCGCAGCGCATCGGCCTGTACGGGACGTGCGAGCGATGCCGTCGAATGCCGTCACTCCTCCCAAAAGAGATCCCGCCCACGCGCTGGCGTGGGCGGGGTCTCGGGACTTGTCGGACGAGCTCGTTGCTCCATGGGCTCGGGCCCCGACGTCACGCGATGCCAAGCCACTCTCGGAAGAGGAACTCGAAGCGCTGCGCGAGAAGCGTGATACGTCCCATGACGGTGAGGCCGAAGGCGCCACCAAAGGTGATCATCAGGAACCAGATGCCAAGGCGCGCGGTCTTACCGACAGCGCCCTTGTGCTCGACCGAGAACAGGAAGTAGGTGAGCACGCTCAGCACCCCCACCACTCCGACGACTCCCGACACCGAACCCCAGAAGTCGAAGGACCGGATCTCGACGCCGGCTGCGTCAACGCTCGACGTGAACGCGACGAGCGGCTTCATGGTCGCCGCGATCTGCGCAAGAAAATCGGACTCGAGCGCCGAAGTGATGCGCAGTCCGGCGGTCACGCCGATGATCATCGCGATCGGCCACACGGAGATCCACTGCCCCTTCGGCGCAAGCCGCCAGAGAAGCATCCCGCCGAGCACGAGCGGAACGAGCGAGAGCAGGAAATCCTGGGTCGGCGTCGCAGAGATTGCCAGCGACGGCATCACGTGCTCCCGGACAAGCGTCGGACTCAGCTTCGCAAAGAGCTGCGGCACCAGCGTCGACCAGAAGGCATAGACCATCCAGTAGGCCGCGGAGACGCCGATCAGGATGCTCTCGCACACCTTGTACAGCGGGTTGTCCTTGAACAGGAAGGAGAAGATGCCGAGCGTCATGAGCGCGGCGACCCAGATGCCCACGGTTTGCCAGAGCGACCGCGCGGCCTCCGCTGCCGAGGCGTCGCCGGTCTGGGCGGCGGCCGCCACTCTCAGCACGCAGATAGACACGCCGAGCGCGGCAAGCGAGATCCACAGGAGGGTGTGGCGTCGCGGTGCGGGACGGCGGTCGGTGGTTTCATTGCCTGCTTGGTCGTTCACCGAGCACCTCCGCGCGGGCGACCCGCGATCATGGCGACGTTTCCGAGGATGATCAGGCCGATCATGAGAAGGTGCGCGACGAGTTGCGGGCCCATGCGCACGCGGCCCTGTCCAATCACCGTGGAGTCAGGCGCGGGGTACTTCTCCTCAACGAGCGTCTCGTACTCCGCCGCGCCCTTGACGGCGACGAGGATTCCCTCGAGCTGCTGCGGGTAGTAGGGAAGCAGTTGTCCGACCTGAACGCCTGTCGAGCCTGCGACCACGCTGAACGCATCAGGCATCGCGCCGTTTCCGTACAGCACCCACTCCTTCGCGCCGGGGTAGCCGGCGGAGACGGAGGCGATGAGCTTGAACGCGCCGAGGTCCTCGACACCCTCGAGGAGCGGGAGATTCTCGATCGCCTCGCCGGAAGCGTCGTTGGGGTACTGCTTGGGCAGGTTCGTGGCCAGCAGCTTGATGACGCCCTCATTGCCCGCCTGGAAGCCGAGCTGTACGTAGTCCACGCCCTCCTTGTACTCGGGGTGGAACGGCTTGAGCACCGTCTCGATGGTGCGGTCCGCCTGCTGCTTGCCGAGCGGCCACAACGCGGTGAACACCATCTTGAGCCGACGCGACGCGCAGTGATGGACCAGCGCACTCGCCATCGGCTGCAGCTCTGCGGCGCTCGCGGGGTCGTAGTCGAACGAGATCAGGATCGTCGACCCCTCCGGTACGGCCTCGATCGCGTTGAACGTGGCCTTCGCCATCGGTCCCGGATACTCGGGGAAGCGCAGCTTCAGCAGGATCGGCACCGCGATCGACAGTCCCATCGCCAGGAAGATCCAGCGCCGGTCGAGGCGCGTCAGGACGCCGATGAATCCGCGCGCCTTGGTCGTTTGAGCTTCATTCGTCATGCATCACCTCGGTGAGGATCGTGCGGATTCAGTTCTTGGAGAGGTAGCTGCGGTCGATGCCGAGGATGAGCCGCAGGCTCATTGCCACGATGCCGAGCGCGATGCCGATCATGATCGCCCGCATGCCCGCGGTCTGGACATGGTTCATGATCCCTGTCTTGATGTGGTCGAGGCGCAGGAACGCGAACGCGCTGTCCTCGGGAATCCAACCGGTCAGGAACATGCCGGCCGCGGTCTGGGCCAGCAGCACGATGAACGCGGTGCCGAGCAGGAGGATCGACTCCACGTTCTTCGCGCGGAACGCGCGGAACGCCGCGCTCGCCACGTAGAACGCGAGCATCGCGAACATCGTCGCCGTCAGCGGCGACATCACGTACTCGTACATCCATCCGAAGGGCGACGCGGCGGATTCATACGAACCCGCGAACGCGACGCCCGGATGCTTCGGATCGGGCACGGCCCCGACCTTGAGGAGACCCACGACGAGCATGAACGCGAAGGACCCGAGCGTGATGGCCGCATAGCCCCAGCCCGCGCGCTGCGACGAGATCTTCTCGAGGTTCACCGCGATGAGGTTCCCCGCGCCAAGCACGAGCGCGACCGCGGCGAGGATGTTGAACCACGTGGTGACCGTCTCGCCCCAGCTCTGCGCGAACGAGAGGAAGTACGCGGCGACCATGATGGTGCCCGATAGACAGAGGATCGCGATTGGAATGGTTCGCTGCATCATGGATCAGCCTCCGATGAGATCCTTGAATCCGGTCATGAACTTCCCGATCTCGCCCGGGACGATCGCCGCGACGGTCGAGAGCCCGACGCCGACCACGATCAGCGCCATCGCGATCAGCTTGCCGAAGTCCTGCCCCTGGATCGACCCGAGTTGCACCTTCTCGCCGGAGAGGTACGCGCTGGCCGCGAAGAACTCCTCGCCGATCAGCGTGTAGTCGCACGCCGCCACGAAGAACGGAAGCTGCGACGGCTCAGCGGTGCCGGCGATCTGGATCGCTCCGATCGAGTTGCCGTTTTCCGCGAACAGCAGGCTCTCTGCGTAGAACGCGCCCATGTAGAAGCATGCGGCGGGGCGCTCGCGCATCATCGTTCCGGTCACCGCGGCGACATAGCCAAACTGCTCGTCGGTGATGTAGTTGATCTTCCCGGCGTCGTACGTCTCGGGCCGGCCTGCCTCGAAGTGCGCGGCCTGCACGACGTCGCGCGCCGCCGACATGACGATCGAGCGGCTCGTCGGCACCTCGAGCTTCGCGTCGTACTCGGCCGCGGTCTTCGCGACACGGCCGAGGATGGTGACGCCGGCGACCGTCTGGATCTCGGTCATGTCCATGATGCCCGGGATGAAGAGGACAGGCCGCCCCATCTCGGTCGCGCGTCCGATCGCCTCGTCGACTGCATCGAGCGCCGCCATCCGGCGGATCTTGACGACCCGGCCCGATCGCGCGAGCTCGATCGCGACGATGATCGCGACGCCGACAACCACCAGCATGACGAAGAGCGACAGACGGTCCATCTTGAACCAGGTCCCCTCCGCAGCGACGGCGGCGGCGGCATCTGCAGCGCCGGCGCCAACATCGCCAAGCGCCGCCACGCAGGGCACGAGGATCGCCGCCGAAGCAACCGCAAGTCCGGTGTGCAATCGCCTTGAACTCAGTCGCTGCATGAACTCTCCTTGCTGCGCCATGGGGCGCGTCAAGCCAGTACAGGCTCAGGTCTCGATCAACTCGATGTTCGCCCTCGGCACCGTCACGCTGCGGCCATCGCCGAGCTTGACCTCGAGGACACGCGCCTTCGAGCCCGAGCCAAGCACTGCGGGCTCGCTCGGCAGCGCCGAGACCGAACCGAGCAGCCCGAAGTACGGATCGCGGATGAGGCGCACCTGCGTTCCGATCTCGAGCGCTCCCTCCTCAGGCCGCGCGCCCTGCGCAGGCTGTGCATCGCTTGGCCGGCGCGCGATCACGATCTCTGGACGCATCACGCCTGCGCGGATCTGCGTCGCGCCATTCACGCTCGCCTCGCGTCCGCCGAGCCGTTCACCCGTGCCGTCCGCACCGTCGCGCGCGAAGCCCTCCAGCAGGGCGAATGTGCGCTCGGCCATCGCGATGTCGCCGAATCCCTCGGTGATCACGATCGTGATTCCGATCTTCTCGGTGCCCGTGATCGCGACACCAAGGTCGTAGCCGAGGATTTCCTTGAGATCCGAGTCGTCGATGCCGCCAGAGACGATCGCCGCGACACCCGCTGCCTGCGCGGCCTTGACGGCGGCCGCCGTCACGCGCGCGCCGCCGACGACGACCGCGCCCTTCATGTCGGGCTTGATCAGCGTGGCGTCGAGCGGCTGGTCGTGACGGGTGCAGGCCATGCGGATCGGGCCGACGGTTTCGCCGCCGACACCGAAGATTCCCTGCACGAACGCTGCTTCCGTCTCGATCAGCGCACCCTCGTTCGGAAACACCTCGACCACGCGGCCGTCGACATACGCCTTCACCTCGACGGGAAGCGGCGCGCCGCGCAGGATCACCTGCCCTGTCGTCGTGCTGATCGACTCGATGGTGCCTGCCGCCGGCGAGGCGCACTCCTTCTTGCCGAGGCCGAAGATGCCCTTCGAGCGCGCGAGCGGCTGGCCGGCCGTGACGGCGTCGCCCTGCTTCACCAGCATGAGCGACGCGAGGTCGCCGGCGGGCACGCCGAGCTGCGACGAGACCGCGACCGGCGTCACGTCGCCCTCGATGTAGGTGCGCGCCACGACGTCGCGCGCCTTGACGGCGTCGCCGACCTTGACGAGCACCTCGCCGTGCACGGGAAGAAGCCGGCGGCCGCGGTAGGCCGCGCGTGCAGAAACCTTGAGTCCGGGCGTGTAAGCCTTCGCCATCGCTCAGCGAGTCTCCCACAAGTTCGCCCAGCGCGCCACCGCCGCGCGTCGATCTGCCGGATTCTCGGGCAACACCAGCGGCCTTCCGCGTGCGTCAAAGAGGATCCCGACCGTGCCGCCCTTGACACGCCGCGTCACCGGCTTGCCGGGACCGGCGCCGAGGTCGAACTCCTTCGCGGGCTCGACAACCACCTCGACCTCCTGCTCGGGCCCGACGCGGACCAGGGCGACGTCGCCGCAGGCCAGTTCGCCCGAGGCGCTCACAGCGCCCGACACCCGGTAGGAGAAGCACTTCTTGCCCCACTTGCCCTCGCCCTTCGCCGCCACCGACCAGCCGAGGCGCACGAGGCAATCGCGCTCGAACACCTCCATCGCAGCCTCTGGCTGCACGCTCGCCAGCACGCCGAGGTGCGGCATCATGAAGATCGAGTCCTTCGCCAGCTGCGTGAAACCCTGCGGCTCGAAGCTGTCGACGAGCATCGCAGCCGTCTGTTCCAGCTTGGGCGCGTGGCTCAGCACTCCGCCGGACGCGACGAGGAGATCGAGTCGCATGTCGTCCACGATCGTCTGTCCGCTCGCCTGCTGCGAGAACAGGTCGCCGACGGTGCGCTGCTGCTGCACGCCCTTCAGCGTCGTGGCGAACTCCTTGTGCTGGACATACGCCAGCCGAAGCGCCTCGCGCGCCACGGCCTGCTCGAAGACCAGCGCCTCCGCCGACTGCGGGATCGTGGTCGGTCGGATCATCTTGTTCTTGACGCGGTTGCGCAGCTCGCGCTCGTCCATGTCGATGTGCACCCAGCGCAGCACCTTGTCGAGTCCGGCCTCGGCGCACACGTTCGAGATCGAATAGCTCATGCCAAGGTTCGCGCTCACCGTGCGGTTGAAGGTGCCGTCGAACACGCTGAAGACGTCGGTGGTCGCGCCGCCGATGTCGACGCAGACGGCGTTGAGGCGGTCGCGCGCGGCGATCCGCTGCAGGATGTCGCCCACGGCGCCGGGCGTCGGCATGATCGGCGCGTCGCTCCACGAGATGAGTTTGTCGTAGCCGGGCGCGTGCGCCATCACGTGCTCGAGGAACACGTCGTGGATCTTGTCGCGCGCAGGTCCGAGGTTCTCCTGCTCGAGCGTCGGGCGCAGGTTGTCGACCACCGCGAGGTCGAAGCCCTTGCCAAAGATTCCGCGCACCTGCGGCGCCGCATCCTTGTTGCCCGCGTAGATCACGGGCAGTTCGTACTCGCCGCCGAATCGCGGCCTCGGCTTCGCGGGCGCGATCTGCTCTGCGATCTGCACGACCTGCTGCACGTTGCCGCCGTCGGTTCCGCCCGAGATCAGCACCATGTCCGGGCGTAGTTCGCGAATTCGCTGGATGCGCTCGTGCGGTCGTCGCTTGTCGTTCGACGCGATCGTGTCCATGACGATGGCGCCCGCACCGAGCGCGGCGCGCTTCGCGCTCGCCGCCGTCATCTGCGCGACGACGCCGGCGACGACCATCTGCAGTCCGCCACCTGCGGAAGAAGTCGAGATGTAGAGATCGCAGCCGTCCGGGTCGTTCGGGCCCTTGCGCCGGATGATGGTGCCGTCATCGGCGATGAAGCGGCGTCCAGCGAGTTCGCCGATCTCGGTCAGCGAGTTCGACACGCCGATGGTGACGTCCGCGAACGGCTCCTCGACGGTCGTCGGCGCCTCGGCGCGCTGCGTCTGTCGCCAGCCGTTCCCGACGCGCTCGACGAGGATGGCCTTCGTCGTGGTCGAGCCGCAATCCGTCGCGAGGATGTAGCGGAGCTTCGAAGGATCGATGGAAAGCGCGGCAGGGGAAGGGTGACTCGGCACGGACATGCGGGTAAGGTAGCGACGTGAGGGACTTTCTCCGCAACGCCTTCGCCCTCGACGACGGGAAGCCCTGCGAGCCGACCCCGAGCCAGCGCGTCGTCCTCGAGAAGCTCGCAGGCGAGATCGCCAAGCGACGGTTGACCAGCCCGACGATCGCCTTCCTGGAGATGTCGCGGCCCCTGAACGGCCTCGGAGCCGCCGTCATCCAGTTCATCACCCCCGTGGCCGCGACGCTGGCCAACCCGGAGCATCTGCGCGAGTTCTCGGAGTTCCTCGAGAAACGCGGATCGGTCGACTACCTCTGCCGCATGCTCGAGGCAGCGGAGAGCGCCCGCTCCGGCGGATGCTGCGCAGGCGCATCCGGCGAGGGTGACGACGCGTCCGGGAAACCCGGCTGACGGCGCCACCGAGCCTCCTGGGCCGCCGTCCGGCAACCCCGACAGACAGACCCTAGCGTGCATCGCGCAGCGAGAACGCAGCGACGCTCTCCCGGAGCCGCTGGCTCGCGCGCTGGAGTTCCTCGGCGGTGCGGCCGAACTCCTCGGCGCTTGCGACGGTGCGCTTCGCCGCATCGGCAAGCTCGCTCATCGACTGCGAGATCGTGGCGGCGCCCTGCGATTGGCTCGACATGCCCGTGGCGACGCTGCGGAAGCGGTCGGCGTTCGCGCCCACTTCCTCGATGATCGAAGTCATCTGCCGGCTCGAGGTCACCACCTCGTCGACGCCGCGGCGCACCTTCTCGGCAAAGCGATCCATCTCCATCACGCCAGCGCCGACCGCGGACTGCATCTCGCGCACCATCGACTCGATGTCGAGCGTCGCGCCCGCGGTCTGGTCTGCGAGGCGGCGGATCTCACGCGCGACGACGAGGAACCCGCGGCCCTGCTCGCCGGCCCTCTCGGCCTCGATGGCCGCGTTGACCGAAAGCAGGTTCGTCTGGTCGGCGACCTTCGCGATCGTCGTCACCACGCCATTGATGCCGGACGCACGCTCGCTGATCGCGGCGAGGCGCGCGGCGATTCCCTGCGTCGCCTCCGCAAGTTCGCGCATGGTTCGGTCGACCGCCTCGAGCCCGGCGCGGGTTCCGTCGGCAAGGCCTGCCGTGCGCTCGGCAGCGCCTTCGACGTCGCGCATGGTGCTCGAGAGCTCGCGCCCGGTGGAATCGATCTGACGCGTGGCAGCCGCGATCTGCGCGGTCGTCTCACCGAAGCGAAGCGCCATCTGCGATTGCTCGCGGCTCGTCGTGCCCAGTTCCAGCGCGCTCGAATCAAGCGTAACGCCGGCGCTCTTGATGCCCGTGAGCAGCGCGTTGAGATTCGTCTGCATCCGCTGAAGGCTTCGTGTCAGCACGCCCGCCTCGTCATGGCTCCGGCACGCGGCGATCTCGCAACGAAGATCGCCGTCGGCAATTCGGTTCGCAGCGATCGCCGCCGCGCGGACGCGGCGCGCCGTGCGCACCGCCACCACCATCACCACCCCCGCCGCGACGATGAGCGCACCGAACACGATCACGCCATTGCGCAGCAGTTCCGCGCGGATCGGCGCGACGACCAGTTCCCGCGGCTTCGTGAAGACGAGCGTCCAACCGCCGTTCTCGATGCGCACGCCCGTCGAGAGAAGGCGCGACCCATCGCGCGGATCGGTCGAGTCGAGCACGGCGCCATCCGCATCGGACGCGCGCAGGAACGGCGCAACCAGCGGCGCGACGGCCGTCTCCGACACAGGGCGCGTGCGCAGCGCGACATCGCTCGCAGCAGCCGGGCCCGCGGTGCCCTCGGGGTCCGTCGTCGCCACGATGAAGCGTCCGCGCGAAGAGACGAGATACGCAATCGCGCCCGACTCCTCCGCCCGCGCACGCACGATCGCCTCCAACGACGCAAGCGTGCGATCGGTCGCCCCGATCCCGCGGAATCTCCCGCCGATCACGATCGGATGCGACTGCTCGACGACCAACTGGCCGTCGTAGAGATACGGCTCGGTCACGAGCGTTGCGGCCTTGCCGGTCTCGGCGAAGGCGCGGCGCACGCCGTCGTAGTAGAGGCCCGCCTCGTAGTCGACGAGCGCCTTGACGGCGATCCTGTCGCCCTTCGTCCAGTCTCGGAAGGGATACGGAATGAAGCGACCCGCAGCATCAAGCCACTCCTTCGGATCGGACGCGAGCGACGCCGAGTCGTTGCCGTCCGCGTTCGGCTCGTAGGCGACGTAGGCGGCCTCAAGATCCGGGCTCGACTCGAGCGTGCGCTTCAGGAGATCGACCGTCAGCGCGCGCTGGCCGAAGAGCCCCGCTTCCTGCTGCACGGCGAGCAGCCTCGCGGTGTCCATCGCGCGGATGTTCGATTCCTCGACCTGCGCGGCAGTGAAGAGCGCATGCCGCAGAAGCTCGTTCTCCGCCATCCGCTCAAGATCGTCGAACTTGTCCGCGGCGCCCCAGGCCAGCACCCCGGCCATGAGCCCTGCCGCGGGGAGCACCCCGAACACCACGAGCCGCCCTGTGAGCGACTGAGAGAAGGGAATGCGATCGAGCAAGGAGTCGGAGACGGCCATCGAGAGGGATGGTAATGGATGACACGTCCGCAGTACGATTGGCGACATGACCCCGAGCACCCCCGCGCCGTCCGCGTCACAGAAGCCTGGCGTCGTCTCCCGCTTCCAGTCGATTCCAGACACGCCGGGCGAGCCGAACGGGCTCATGGCCGATGGCTCCGTCATGGCGCCGTTCAACCTGCTCGATTGGGTCGCCGCGAACAGCGAGCACTTCAAGCCGCCGGTCGGCAACAAGTATCTTTACTCGGGCCGCGACTTCTTCGTGATGATCATCAAGGGCCCCAACGCGCGCAACGACTTCCATCAGGTCGACAGCGAGGAGTTCTTCATCCAGCTGAAGGGCGATGTGCACGTGAAGACGATCGAGGAAGGCGTGGTGAAGGTCCACAAGATCCGCGAAGGCGAGGTCTTCTTCATCCCGCCGAACGTGCCGCACTCGCCGCAGCGCGGGCCGGACACGCTCGGCCTCGTCGTCGAGCGCCGCCGCCCGCAGGGCGAGCCCGAGCACCTCATCTTCTTCTGCGAGAAGTGCAACTCGCTCGTCTACGACAAGGTGTTCGACTGCAAGGACATCGTGCAGCACTTCGCGCGTGCGATGGAGGAGTTCTGGGCCGACCCAGTGCTCTCGACCTGCAAGAAATGCGGGCATCGCATCGCGAAGCCGTGATTTGAGCGGTCGCGGCTGCGGCCGCTCCCTCTGGTCAGCCTCGCGGCGAGTGAATCGCCGC
>JBIKXP010000018.1:0-25897 GCA_044355685.1 Phycisphaerales bacterium | reverse complement strand
AACTCATGATCCCGAGGGGGGATCCCGAGCTCGACTCTGGCTGGTCGCTGGGCGACATGAGGAAGCGAGTGTACGGCAGCGGCCGCGCCTGTACGCTTCCCGCCGTGATCGACACGCACTGCCACCTGACCTTCCCCGAGTACGCCGGACGGGTTGCCGACGTCCTTTCGGCGGCCCGGGAAGCGGGGGTGTCGGGCGCCATCACCATCTCGACCACCACCCAGGACGCCACCCGGACCGTGGCGCTCGCACGCGAGCACGCTGGGCTGTGGGCAAGCGCCGGCGTGCATCCGCTCTACTCGGATGAACCCGCCGACTGGGCCGAGATGCGGCGCGCAGGACTGGATCCGAAGTGCGTGGCGTGGGGCGAACTCGGCCTCGACCGCCACTACGCCGATCCGCCGCAGGAGGTCCAGGTGCCGCTGCTCGAAACCCAGCTCGCCCACCTCGCGGCGTGGCGACGCGAGGACCCGCGCCTCGACAAACCCGTGATCCTCCACTGCCGCGAGGCGTTCGACGAGCTGATCCCTCGGCTCCGCGCGTCGGGGCTGCCGGCAGACCGCTTCGTGTTTCACTGCTTCACGGCGGGCCCGCGTGAAATGCGGCTTCTCCTTGATTTCGGGGCGTCCGTGAGCTTCACCGGCGTCGTCACCTTCCGAAACGCGCGCGAGACCCGCGAGGCCGCCCAACTTGCCCCGCGCGACCGGGTGATGGTCGAGACCGATGCGCCGTTCCTCACCCCCGAACCGCATCGCACGGTGCGCCCGAACGAGCCGAAGTACGTGGTGCATGTGGCCGACGCCCTTGCCGACCTCTGGGGCGCACAGCGCATAGACGTCCGAGAACAAATGCACTCGAACGCCGTTCGATTCTTCGGTCTGCACACCGCACCAGAAGGCTGAGGGCGCTGACCTCGCCGTCGATTCACGCTCGTGGGCAAGCGTCACCGATAACCGACGACCTGCGGATGCGATGATGGTTCCCTTCGATTGACGGTTTGGCCATATCGGTCTACTATGGCAGGTTGGACTTCGTGAATTTTGGCACGAAGTCGTTTGGTTCCGTTTTCCACGGTCCGTGTCGCGTTCTCGCCCGCTTTCTCTGGAGCTCTCCATCAGATGAGCAGGTTCCTTTTTCCCCGTTGGTCGAACCTCCTGTTGCCGACCATCATCTTGGTCGGCGCAACTCTTCCGGTCTACGCGATCTTCTTCGTCGCCTACGGGTTGAGCCCGAAGACGCTCGAGGTCGGCTACCAGCCGCAGCAGCCTGTGCCGTTCAGCCATGCGCTGCACGCCGGGGAGCTGGGCATGGATTGCCGCTACTGCCACACGTCCGTCGAGAAGGCCGCGCATGCGTCGGTTCCTCCGACGCAGACATGCATGAACTGCCACGCGCAGGTCAGGCCGGAGAGCCCGAAGCTTGCGAAGGTGAAGGAGAGCTACGCGACCGGACTCCCGGTCGAGTGGACGCGCATTCACCGGCTGCCCGACTTCGCGTTCTTCGACCACAGCGCGCACGTGAATCGCGGCATCGGCTGCGTGAGCTGCCACGGCCGCATCGACACGATGGAGATCGTCTATCAGAAGTCGCCGCTCTCGATGGGCTGGTGCCTCGATTGCCACCGCAATCCGGACATGAACCTGCGCCCGATCGACCAGATCACGAACCTCTCCTACGACCCGGCGACCGAACTGACCGACGCGCAGCGCCTGGAGTTGAAGAACAAGTTCCACATTGCCCCGAGCGAAGACTGCTCGACCTGCCACCGCTGACCACCACGCTCCGCGCGCGGCCCCGACAGCGGCGGTCGTGCGCGGCATGAAGCCGAAGCCAAGGGACTCTCGATGCAAGAATCACGCACAGGCTGCGACACCAC
Source organism: Phycisphaerales bacterium (assembly GCA_044355685.1). Taxonomy (GTDB): domain Bacteria; phylum Planctomycetota; class Phycisphaerae; order Phycisphaerales; family SM1A02; genus QWPT01. Next base: position 24,021 of record JBIKXP010000018.1, on the reverse strand, counting down.
GACGACCGACGCGGGCATCAAGTTCGCGCGCGCGGAGTACTGGCGGAGCGCGGAAGACCTCGAGAAGACGCCGGAATTCCGCGAGTTGATGGCGCACGAATTCGGCCCGAACGCGCAGGAACTCGCCAATGGCGATGAGCGCCGCACGTTTATCAAGCTGATGGGCGCGGGCTTCGCCCTCGCCGGACTCGCGGCGTGCCGTCGTTGGCCCGAGTCGAAGATCGTGGCCTTCTCGCAGGCGCAGGTCGGTCGTACGCCCGGCATCCCCGTCGGGTTCGCCACCTCGGTCGATGTGCTCGGAGTTTCCTGGCCCGTGGTCGCGAAGAGCTACGACGGTCGGCCGATCAAGTTCGAAGGCAATCCCACGCTCGGCTACAGCGGCGGCTCGAACGCCGTCATTCAGTCGCGCGTGCTCGAGCTCTACGACCCAGACCGCAGCCGCACGCTGCTCAAGTCGGGCCTGCCGAGCGATTGGGCGGCCTTCGCGGGCTGGGCCGGCGAGTTCAACACGAAGTTCCAGCAGAACGGCGGCGCTGGCCTCGCGGTGCTGACCGATGGCGCGTCGGGCCCGACGCTCGACGACATGAAGTCGCGCTTCCTCGCGCTCTACCCGAAGGCGTGGTGGGGCTCGTGGAACACGCTCGCGGCCGACGCAGCGGTCGATGCATCGAAGGCCGTTCTCGGCGGCTCCGCTCTCGCGCTGCCGTTCCTCGGCAAGGCGAAGGTTGCGCTCGTCCTCGACGCCGATCTCCTCGGCTGTCCGTCGACGGGCGTGTTCCACTCGGCCGAGTGGGCGAAGAACCGTCGCGTCGAGGCCGCCGATCCGTCGAAGCAGGAACTCTCGCGCATGTACGTTGCCGAGCCGTCGGTGACGGTGACCGGCATGAGCTCGGACGAGCGCTTTGCGCTGCGCCGCAGCGACGTGGCCGTGTTCGCGGCGCTCGTCGCCAAGGAACTCGGCATCGGTGGCGTCGATGCGCTTGCGGGCAACGCCCGCGCCGGCGCGCTGCTTGACGCGCGCGGCAAGGAAGGCTTCGCGGCGCTCGTCGCCGACCTCAAGGCCGCGGGCCGCGACGCGCTCGTCGTGGCGGGCCCCATGCAGGACGCCGCCACGCACGCAATCGCCGCCGCCATCAACGAGAAGCTCGGCGCGGTCGGCAACACCGTCTCCTACGTCGATGGCCCCGCCAACGGCCACGCCGCGCAGGTTCGCCAGCTCGGCGAGGCGCTCGCCTCGGGCGCGATCGACACGCTCGTTATCCTCGGCGGCAACCCCGCCTATGACGCGCCGGCCGACGTCGACTTCGCTGCGAAGATGACGAAGGCGAAGGACGTCGTCCACGTCTCGTTCTACGCGAACGAGACGAGCAAGTCGTCCGCGTGCACCTGGCACGTGCCGACTTCGCACAGCCTCGAGTCGTGGGCCGATGGCCGCGCGATCGACGGAACGGTCGTCCCGCAGCAGCCGCTGATCCTTCCGCTCATGGATTCGGCGCAAGGCGGCCGCAATGCCCTCGAGGTTCTCGCGACCCTCACGGCCGACGAGGTTTCCTCGAGCTACGAGATCGTCCGTCGCGCCCACATGAAGGTGAGCGGACTCTCCGGCACCGCCTTCGAGTCATGGTGGCGGAGCAATCTCGACCGCGGCGCCGTCGAAGGCACCGCGTGGAAGTCGGTCGCGCGCACGGTGAACGCGGGCGCGCTCGCCGACCTCTGCGGCAAGGCCGCTGCCGGTCTCGGCGGCGAGTTCGAAGTCGGCTTCCAGATCGACGGCAAGGTCGCTGGCGGCCACTTCGCGAACCTCGGCTGGCTGCAGGAGCTTCCCGACCCCGCGACCAAGATCACCTGGGACAACGCGCTCCTCATGGCGCCCGCGACCGCGCGCAAGCTCGGCTTCAAGAAGGGCGACATGGCGAAGGTCTCCGTCGGAGGCGCGTCCGTCGACGCAGCCGTCTGGGCGCTGCCCGGCCACGCGGAAGACTGCGCGACGATCGCGCTTGGCTACGGCCGCGGCGATGTCGCCGGCCGCATCGCGGTCGGCGCTGGTTTCAACGCGTATCCGCTGCGCACGAGCACCGCGCTCGGCGGCGGCAAGGCGTCGGTCGCGAAGGCGTCCGGCACCTACACGTTCGCCCACACGCAGGATCACGGCGTCGCCGACGCGCTCGTCGGCAACGTGCCCACCGACGGCGTGCAGGCGCGCCTCCCCGTCCTCGTGCGCGAGGCCGTCCTCGCCGAGTACAAGGTTCACCCCGACTTCGCCCGCCAGCGCTCCAAGGTCGCGCACCGCCTCTCGCTCTGGGAGGAATCGAACCTCGACGGCGCGAAGTATCGCTGGGCGATGACGATCGACCTCTCGACCTGCACCGGTTGCAGCGCGTGCGTCGTCGCGTGCCAAGCCGAGAACAACGTCCCGATCGTCGGCAAGGCGATGGTGGCGCGCGGCCGCGAGATGCACTGGATCCGCGTCGACCGCTACTTCCGCGGCGAAAGCGTCGACAGCCCCAAGGGCTTCGCCATGCAGCCCATGACCTGCCTCCACTGCGAGAACGCGCCGTGCGAGCAGGTCTGCCCCGTCGCCGCCACCGTGCACGACCATCAGGGCATCAACGTGATGGTCTACAACCGTTGCATCGGCACCCGCTACTGCAGCAACAACTGCCCGTACAAGGTGCGCCGCTTCAACTTCTTCGACTATCACAAGCGCGAGCCGGGCCGCGAGGAAGGCTTCCTCAAGGTGCAGCCCGACTACTACAAGGACATCGCGGAGACGAGCTATCCGATCGACAATCCGGCCGACGCTTGGCCGCGCATGCAGTTCAATCCCGAGGTCACCGTCCGCTCGCGTGGCGTGATGGAGAAGTGCTCCTTCTGCATGCAGCGCATCCAGGAGGCGAAGATCCGCGCGAAGAACGCGTGGGCGAAGGCCGGCGGCGTCGACAGCGGCCAGAGCACCTGGTCGGTCGCGGACGGCGCGGTCATTACCGCCTGCCAGCAGGCCTGCCCGACGCAGGCGATCGTCTTTGGCGACCTCAACGATCCGAAGAGCAAGGTGGCCCAGCTTGTGAAGAGCAAGCTGAGCTACGACCTCCTCGAGGAAATCAACACCAAGCCGCGCGTGAAGTACCTCGCGCGCGTCAAGAACCCCGGCGTCGGCAACACGCACGACTGTGGACACGACCACAGCCATGACCACGGCCATAGCCACGACCACGATCACAGCCACGATCACGCCCACTGATCTGGAGCGCACCTCATGACGACGCTCACTCCCAACCAACCGCTCGTCGACAACACCGTCGACCGTCCCGGCGAACGTGCGCCGCTTGTCCTGAACATGGACAAGTTCAATCAGGTCACGGCGACCGTCTGCCGCGTGAGCGAGGCCGAGAAGGCTCCGTTCGCGTGGTATGTGGCGTTCGCCGGCGCGCTCGGCCTCCTCGGAGTGCTCGGCATCTGCATCGGCTACCTGATCTTCACCGGCGTCGGCGTGTGGGGCCTCAACAACCCAGTCATGTGGGCCTACGACATCACGAACTTCGTGTTCTGGGTCGGCATCGGCCACGCAGGCACGCTCATCAGCGCCATCCTCTTCCTGTTCCGCCAGAAGTGGCGCACGGGCATCAACCGCTTCGCCGAGGCAATGACGATCTTCGCCGTCATCTGCGCCGGCACGTTCCCAGGCATCCACGTCGGCCGCGTGTGGTTCGCGTACTGGCTCTTCCCGATCCCGAACCAGATGGAGATGTGGCCGCAGTTCCGCTCGCCGCTCCTCTGGGACGTGTTCGCGGTGTCGACCTACTTCACCGTCTCGCTCCTGTTCTGGTACACGGGCATGGTGCCCGACCTCGCCACCCTGCGCGATCGCGCGAAGGGCAAGGTCCAGCAGCTCGCCTACGGCATCTTCGCCCTCGGCTGGCGCGGCTCGAACCGCCACTGGCACCGCTATGAGCGCGCGTACCTGCTGCTTGCCGCGCTCTCGACGCCGCTCGTGCTCTCGGTGCACTCGGTCGTGTCCTTCGACTTCGCCACCTCGCAGCTCCCCGGCTGGCACACCACGATCTTCCCGCCGTACTTCGTCGCGGGCGCGATCTTCTCAGGCTTCGCGATGGTGGTCACGCTCGCCGTGCCCGCGCGCGAGCTGTTCGGCCTGAAGGACCTGATCACGATGCGCCACCTCGACAACATGAACAAGGTCATCCTCGTGACCGGGTGCATGGTCGGCTACGCGTACGCGATGGAGTTCTTCATCGCGTGGTACTCGGGCGCGATGTACGAGAAGTTCGCGTTCATCAACCGCGCCTTCGGCCAGTACTGGTGGGCCTACTGGATCATGGTCAGCTGCAACGTGATTACGCCGCAGCTCTTCTGGTTCAAGAAGATCCGCACGAGCATCCCGATCATGTTCGTGCTGTCGCTCTTCGTGAACGTCGGCATGTGGTTCGAGCGCTTCGTCATCATCGTGACGAGCCTTGCGAACGACTTCCTCCCGAGCTCGTGGGATCTCTTCACCCCGACCTGGGTCGACATCGGCACGATGGTCGGCGCGTTCGGGCTTTTCTTCACGCTGTTCCTGCTGTTCTGCCGCTTCCTCCCCATGATCGCCATGGCAGAGGTCAAGGCAGTCATGCCGCAGGCCGATCCGCACGGCGCCGGCGCGGGCAAGCACGGACATCACGGCCACGATCACGATCACGGCCACGGTCACGGACATCACTGAGCGACGCAACCTCGAGGCAACACCATGGCGACGATCGTCACCAGCCCCTCTGAAACCAAGCCAGGCCAGCCGGTCAATCCGGCGAAGCTCTACGGCTACATCGCCGAGTTCGAGACTCCCGGCGATCTCATGGCCGCCGCCGAGAAGGTCCGCGACGCGGGCTACAAGTGGTGGGACTGCCACACGCCGTTCCCCGTCCACGGACTCGACAAGGCGATGGGCATCAAGCGCACGATCCTTCCCGTGATCGTGTTCTTCGCCGGCGCCGCCGGAACAGCCGCAGCCTTCGTGCTGCAGGCGTTCACCAACTCGCTCGGCTGGACCATCTGGGCGGGCGTGTGGGTGACGGGCTACCCGTTCCTCATCTCGGGTAAGCCGGCGATGAGCCTCCCGGCCTTCATCCCGGTGATGTTCGAGGTCACCATCCTGTTCGCGGCGCTCACGACGGTGTTGTTGATGTTCCTCTTCAACGGCCTGCCGCAGCTCTATCACCCGCTGCTCAAGTCGCACCGCTTCCGTCGCGCCAGCAACGACCGCTTCTTCATCTCGATCGAAGCGCGCGATCCGAAGTTCCTGCCGAAGAAGACAGAGGAGTTCCTCAAGACGCTCGATCCGGTCGCGATCGAGGCGGTGGAGGACTAAACCCATGATTCCCAAGCCTCCACGCTGGATGATCTTCGTCGCGGTCCTCGGCGGCCTTGCCGCCGCGCTTCCGCCGTTCATCATCGCCCGCGTCCGCGCGACGCCCGACCCGAACCGCGCTGTCCACATCTTCTTCGACATGGACTTCCAGCCGAAGTTCAAGCCGCAGTCGGAGAACCCGCTCTTCGCAGACGGCCGCGCGCAGCGCTACGACGTCGCCGGCACCGTCGCGCAGGGCGAAACCAAGCTTGACGTCCACCGCTACGAGGGCGTCGTCGACGGCAAGTGGGCCGACACGCTTCCCGCTGGCCTCGAGCTGACCGAGGCCTTCATCAAGCGCGGCCAGCAGCGCTACAACATCCACTGCACCGTGTGCCACGGCTACGCGGGCTTCGGCGACGGCCCCGTCAACAAGCGCGCGATGGAGCTGATGGCGAATTCCGAAGGCCCCGTGCAGGGGACGGCGTGGGTGCAGGCCAAGAGCCTGCATGATCCGCTCGTTCGCGAGCACTCGGTCGGCCTCCTCTACAACATCGTCACGAACGGCATCCGCAACATGGCCGGCTACGGTGCGCAGATCGATCTCGAGGATCGCTGGGCGATCGCGGCCTACGTGCAGGCGCTGCAGCTTTCGCAGAACGCGACGATTCAGGATGTTCCGACGGAGCTTCGCGACAAGCTTCCGAAGAACGTCGTGCAGTCGGAAGGCGGCGCCCCGACCGTTCCAACCACGACGACTTCGGCCGCGACGACGGAGGTGAAGTGATGGCTCATGCCACTGGACACGCGTTCGACCTGAGCGCGCAGAACACCCAGCTCCCCGCCTCCGCCTTCGGCTTGCGGAACGCCGCCATCGCCCTCGCCGTGATCGGCCTCGGCGCTGGCGCAGCGATCGGCTACACGGGCGCGCTCGGCACTTCGCCGGCGCACTTCTGGCGCGCGTACCTCGTGGCCTACCTCTTCGGCCTCACCATGTGCCTCGGAGGTCTCTTCTTCGTGCTGATCCAGTACCTCACGCGCGCCGGCTGGTCGGTCGCCGTGCGCCGCCCGGCCGAGGCGCTTGCCTCGAACCTGCGGTGGTACTGGCTGCTCTTCATCCCGTTCGCGATCCTGTGGTTCACGGGCAAGGGCAACCTGCTGTGGATCTGGGCCGACCTCGAGTCGCTCAAGGCGATCAACGAGTTCGACTACACGGTCGTGAAGAAGAAGGTCGGATTCCTGAACCCGACGTTCTTCTGGATCCGCGCCGGCATCTACTTCGCGGCCTGGGCGTTCCTCGCCTGGTTCTTCGTCGGCAACAGCCGCGCGCAGGACTCGACCGGCGACATCCGCGCCACCGAGCGCATGCAGAAGTGGTCCGGACCCGCGATCATTCTCTTCGGCCTCACCACGACGTTCGCTTCCTTCGACTGGATCATGTCGCTCTCGCCGGTGTGGTTCTCGACCATGTTCGGCGTCTACTTCTTCTGCGGCTGCGCCACGGCCGGCTTCGCAGGCATGATCCTCTTCACGGTGCGCCTGCAGTCGATGGGCGTGATGAAGGGGCTCGTGAGCGCAGAGCACTTCCAGGACATGGGCAAGCTGCTCTTCGCCTTCGGCATGGTGTTCTGGGCCTACATCGCCTTCAGCCAGTACATGCTGATCTGGTACGCGAACATCCCGGAAGAGACCGGATGGTTCCTCGCGCGCCAGGTGGGTGGCTGGGCGCCGCTCAGTTTCGCGCTGCTCTTCGGTCACTTCGTGCTGCCGTTCGTCGGTCTTATCAGCAAGTGGCCGAAGCGTTATCCGATGATCCTTGCTGCGGGCGCGGTGTGGATGCTCTGCTTCCACTACGTCGACCTGTATTGGCTGATCGTGCCTGAGATTCCGCATGACCTCAGCAGCATGACGACCTATCGTGAGTTCTCCGAGAAGTACGCCGACACCTCGACGAACTTCGGCAACCCCGTGAACTTCCTGCTTGCGATCGGAGCGCTCGCCGCAGTCGCCGCCGGAACCATCACCGCGCTCTCCCGCGCATCGCTCGTCCCCACCAAGGACCCGCGCCTCGGCGAGAGCCTCCGGTTCGAGAACATGTGATCACCGACGAACGATCAGGAACACTGCATGCAATCCGAAGCACCAGCCGCCACCGAGCAACTTGACGACCCAGAGATGGGCTCGACCTGGTTCTACTCGTTCGTGGGCATCATCTTCTTCGTCGTCTTCTGCCTCGCCGTGTCGGTGCTGTACTTCGGCGTCGAGCGTCAGTTCTTCCAGGACCGCGTGGTCGAGGAGAAGCCGGCGCTGTCGACGACTCTTCGCAACGAGCAGAAGGGTCTGCTCGGCCAGTACGGCACCTACGCCGAGGAAGTCGACGACAAGAAGATCGAGCGGATCCGTATTCCGATCGACCGAGCCATCGAGTTGAAGGCCAAGCAAGCGAAGTGAGTGCAACCGCCATGATCTCCAGCGTTCCCGGCATCCATCGTCTGCACGCAGCCATCGCGGCCGCCGTGGCGGCGTGGGCGTTCACGGGAGCGCTCGCGCAGATCAACGTGGCGCCGAAGGAGCTCGAGGGCGTCGACATCATCGAGAAGCTCGACAACCCGGTTCCGCTGCAGGCGCGCTTCCTTGACGACGCCGGGAACCCCGTCGTGCTCGGCCAGTACTTCACGGGCAAGAAGCCGGTGCTCCTGCAGCTTGGCTACAACAAGTGCCCGATGCTCTGCAATCTCGTGCTGAACGGAGCCTTCGATGGCCTGAAGGGCGTCGACTGGAACCCGGGCGAGGAGTTCGAGGTGCTGTCGGTCTCGATCGACCCGACCGAGACGCCGATGCTTGCGAAGGCGAAGAAGGAAAGCTACCTCGCCGAGTTTGAGCGCCCCGGTGCGGGAAAGGGCGTGCACTTCCTCACCGGCGACGAACTCATGTCGAAGGCGGTGGCCGATTCCGTCGGCTTCAAGTTCCGCCTGCAGGAGAACGGCGAGTATTCGCACGCGGCGGTGCTGATCCTCCTCACTCCGGAGGGCAAGGTCAGCCGCTACATGTACGGAACCAAGTTCGAGCCGAAGGATCTGCGCTTTGGCCTCCTCGAGGCGTCGCAAGGACGCATCGGATCCACGCTCGATCGATTCATCCTCTGGTGTCATATGTACGACCCCTCCGCCCGCGGCTACGTGCTGCAGGCGCGCCGGGTCATGTCGCTCGGTGGCGCGGTCACGCTGGTCGTCCTTGCGGTCGGCCTCGGGCTGTTCTGGCGCGCGGAACTCAGGAAGAAGAAGGACGCTGTGACCGACGTCACCGCGGCGAACTGACGAGGCGAATGACCGTGCTCAACTCCATCACCTCTTTCCTCGCGCAAACGGCCGCCGATCCGGCGGCTGCGGCTTCCACGAGCGCTCCCGTCGAGCCGACGAGCATCAAGTCGACCGAGTTCTGGATGCCCGCGGGCGCCTCGAACTTCGCGGCCGAGGTCGACTGGGTGTTCCACTTCATCAACTGGATCAACGTGTTCTTCTTCGTGCTCGTCGTGGCCATCATGTGCTACTTCGTGTGGAAGTACCGACAGAAGGGCCGCGAGGTCTATGCGCGCGGGCCGAACCACAACCTTCCCCTCGAGCTCGGTTGGACGATCCTGCCCACGATCATCGTGGTCGTCATCTTCTTCATGGGCTTCAAGGGCTACGTCAGCATGCGCACGCCGCCCGCCGACGCCTATCAGATCGACGTGACCGCGCAGCAGTGGAGCTGGCAGTTCAAGTACCCCAATGGCGCCACCAGCGCCGACCTCTACGTGCCGGCCGGTAAGCCCGTCAAGCTCGTGATGCGCTCGAACGACGTGCTTCACTCGCTCTACATCCCCGACTTCCGCGTGAAGCAGGACGTCGTTCCCGGCCGCTACACCACGCTGTGGTTCCAGGCCGACGCGGCGACGGGCGAAGAGACGTACCACCGCCTGTTCTGCACCGAGTATTGCGGCAAGGACCACTCGCGCATGAACCAGCGCGTGTACGTGCTGGGCGAGGTGCAGTTCTCCGACTGGGTGACCAAGCAGGGCCGTTGGCTCGAGGAACTCGCAGTCAAGAACCCAGGCGATGCCAGCATTCTCTGGAAGGTCGGCGGGCCGCGCCTCTACGGGCGCTGCGCAAGCTGCCACACCATCGACGGTGCGCCGGGAACCGGTCCCTCGTGGGGCAACTACGATGGCTCGGGCGACGTGTGGGACCGCATCCAGGCGGGCGCCGTCCACAAGGTCGACGGCGGCAAGCCGATCCAGGACTTCATCGGCCCCGGCAAGCAGTACGAGACGCCAGAGGCATACCTCCGCGCGTCGATCCTCAATCCCGGCGAGCACGTTGTCTCGAACTACGGAAACGTCATGCCGACCTTCAAGGGTCAGCTCCGCGACGCCGAGGTCGACGTGCTCATCGACATGATGAAGAACCTGAAGGACAAGGACGGCAAGCCGAACTTTGACGCGAAGGGCAGGTTCATCGGCTCGATGGGTCCTGCGCCCGCCGGCTCCGAGTGACGGAGCATGCAGTAACCCTCCCCGCCCCGCGATCAGCAACGAACGCCACTTTCACCGAGCGACGCCATGACGACTCTCGACGCACGACCCACCATCGCAGCCGAAGCCCCGGACAACTACCTCACGTTCCGGCGCGGGCTCCTCTCCTGGCTCTTCACGCTCGACCACAAGAGGATCGGCGTGATGTACCTCTTCGCCGTGCTCGCGTCGTTCTTCGTGGGCGGCGTGATGGCGCTTCTGGTCCGCACGAAGCTGCTCTTCCCGGGTGAGGTCGCCTGGATGACGGCCGAACAGTACAACAAGGCGTTCACGCTGCACGGCGCGATCATGGTGTTCCTCGTGATCATCCCGTCGATTCCGGCGGCGCTCGGCAACTTCGTGCTGCCGATCATGCTCGGCGCGAAGGACGTCGCCTTCCCGCGGCTGAACCTGTTCAGCTTCTACCTGTGGATGCTCGGCGCGATCTGCGCCGTGTGGTCGCTCATCGCGGGCGGCTTCGACACCGGCTGGACCTTCTACACCCCGTACAGCTCGACTTCGCAGGCCGGCGGCGTGATCCCCGTTCTCGTCGGCGTCTTCATCCTCGGCTTCTCGTCGATCTTCACCGGCATCAACTTCGTCGTCACCATCCACAAGCTGCGTCCGCCGGGCATGACCTGGTTCCGCATGCCGCTCTTCCTGTGGGCGCTGTACGCGACCGCGATCATCCAGGTGCTCGCGACGCCGGTCCTCGGCATCACCGTCGCGCTCCTCGTGATCGAGCGCGCCTTCAACATCGGCATCTTCGATCCGTCGATGGGCGGCGACCCGGTGCTCTTCCAGCACTTCTTCTGGTTCTACTCGCACCCGGCTGTCTACATCATGATCCTGCCGGGCATGGGCATCATCAGCGAGATCATCTCGGTCCATAGCCACCGCCACATCTTCGGCTTCCGCTTCATCGCGTTCAGCTCGATCGCCATCGCGATCTTCAGCTTCCTCGTGTGGGGCCACCACATGTTCACCAGCGGACAGTCGCCGCTCATGAACGTGCTGTTCTCGGCGATCACCTTCTCGGTGGCGATTCCGTCGGCGGTCAAGGTGTTCAACTGGCTCGCCACCCTCTACAAGGGCTCGATCTCGCTGAACACGCCGATGCTGTACGGCCTGTCGTTCATCTTCCTGTTCACCATCGGCGGTCTCACGGGCATTCCGCTCGCGGTCCTCTCGACCGACATCCACCTGCACGACACCTACTTCGTCGTCGCGCACTTCCACTACGTGATGATGGGCTCGGCGCTGATCGCCATGATCGGCGGACTGCACCACTGGTGGCCGAAGATGTTCGGCGTCATGTACTCGGAGTTCTGGGGCAAGATCGCCTGCGCGCTGGTCTTCGTCGGCTTCAACCTGACGTTCTTCACCCAGTTCATGCTGGGCTCGCAGGGCATGCCGCGGCGCTACTACGCCTACGACGGCACGAGCGCGGGCATCCCCGGGTACGTCGAGGGCATGGCCGAGACGTTCCGCATCTACCACCACATCTCGACCGGCGGCTCGTACATCATGGCGCTTGGCTTCGTGATCACCGGCATCTACCTCCTGCACTCGCTGTTCGCGGGCCGGAAGGCGCCGGCGAACCCTTGGGGCGGAGCAAGCCTCGAGTGGCAGTGCACGTCCCCGCCGCCGCACGACAACTTCTCGAAGACCCCGCGCGTGGGCGACTGCTACGACTTCAGCGCCGTGCACTGGGACGAGAAGCAGCAGGGCTACGTGGTCGACGCCGACGCGCACGCCTCGTCGGCAACCTCAGGAAAGGGGCACTGATTCGTGTCGAACGCGCATTCAGCGGACTCGCATGACGCCCACGGCCACGATGCACATCACGGCCACGGCGATCACGCGAAGTACCCGTTCCTCGCACACCACTTCGACACCCCGAACCAGCAGTTCGAGTCGGGCAAGCTCGGCATGTGGGTGTTCCTCGCCACGGAAGTCCTCTTCTTCGGCGCGCTGTTCGTGATGTACGCGATCATGCGCTTCAAGAACCCCGAGGTCTTCTCGTACGCCAGCAACTACCTCGACACCATCCTCGGCGGCATCAACACCTGCGTGCTGATCCTCTCGAGTCTCACGATGGCTGTGGGCGTCCGCGCGGCGCAGACGAACAAGAAGGGCCTCCTGGTCACTTGCCTGGCGCTGACCCTTGCGGGCGCGATCGGCTTCCTCGTGATCAAGTACTTCGAGTACAGGCACAAGTTCGAGCACAACCTGAAGTGGGGCATCGCGTTCTACCAGCCGATCGACGCGCAGGACGCCGAGACCGTGAAGATGGCGCCGAAGCCGGTCGAGAATCCGGTGCTCGCGATCGCAGCGCCGAATCCCTCCGCAGGTGCGAAGGTCGAGCCGATCGTTCCGCTTCCCCCGGTCGACCGCAGCGCGATCGCGCTTCCGAAGGCCGGCCCGGACGGCGTCGCGACCGTTGCCCTCGTCGAGAAGGCGCAGGAGCCCGTGCACTACAAGCCGCAGGCCGAGGATCACCTCCTCGATCCGATGCTCCCGCCGCAGACGCACCGGTTCTTCGCCATCTACTACATCATGACGGGTCTGCACGGCATCCACGTGCTGATCGGCGTCGGCGTGATCGCCTGGCTCCTCGTCATGGCGATGCGCGGCGCGTACAGCAGCGACTACTTCACGCCGGTCGATCTCGTCGGCCTCTACTGGCACGTCGTCGACCTCGTGTGGATCTTCCTCTTCCCGCTCTTCTATCTCATCCACTGACGGCACCGCGACCACTCCGCGGCCCGAACGACCGAAGGAACGCACCATGGCAAGCGCCTCGCACGCAGCCCACTCGCACGGCAACGAGCCCCATCCGCTCGTCGGCCACCTCGTTCCCTACTCGACGCTCTTCGCGACCGGCGGAGCGCTGCTGTTCCTGACCGTCATCACGGTCGCGGCGCGTTACATCGATCTCGGCGAAGCCAACATCTACCTCGCGATCGGCATCGCCGTCGTGAAGGCGACGCTGGTGTCGCTCTTCTTCATGCACCTCCGCTGGGACCGTCCCTTCAACCTCATGGTGCTCGTGGGCTCGATGCTCTTCGTGGTGCTCATGATGGTGTTCTGCATGATGGACGTCGGCCAGTACCAGGCGACGCTGAACAAGGGCAACCCCGCGAAGGTGCAGACCTTCCTCGAAGCGAACGCGCCGTACGCGCCTGTCACCACCAAGAAGTGATTCCCGATTGACGCGCGCGGCGCACGCGCCCGCACGCGGGCGGGAGTGCCGGCCATGAAGGAACGCGACACCCCATTCGACGACCCTGCGGCCCGCTTCGACGCGGGCCGCATCGGCATGTGGCTGTTCCTGCTGGTGCTGGCCGTCCTCTTCGTCGCGACGATCCTTGGCTACCTCGTGGTGCGCATCGACAACGCGGGCTCGTTCGTCCCTGAAGGCGCGCCGCCGCCGCCGAAGTTGCTGCTCTTCAGCACGGTGGCGCTGCTTGTCTCGAGCTACACCATGCAGCGGGCCGTGGCGGCCGCGCGTGCCGGCGACCCGGCGCAGGGCGGCATGATGGTGGTCACCATGGCGCTCGCGCTCGTGTTTCTCGCGATGCAGGGAATTGCGTGGGTCGAGCTTGTCCGCGAAGACCTGACGATCACCGACAACCTCTACGGCTGGACCTTCTACGTCCTCACCGGCCTGCATGCAGCCCACGTCGTGGGCGGCCTGCCGCCCCTGGCCGTAAGCACGTGGAAGGCGATCCGCCGGCGCTATGGCCCCGATGACCACCGGGGCATCGTCTACTGCGCGATGTACTGGCACTTCCTCGACGGAGTCTGGATCGCGCTCTACGCCACCCTCTGGATCGGCTCGCTGCGGTAGGGGGCCCTCGAGACCACGCCGAAAAGAGCCACCGCCGCGCGTGTGCGCGGCGGCGGGGTGTCCACCCGGAGCGAAAGAGTGGGCTGACTGAGATCCCTGACCGGGATCCCTGACCGAGATCTCTGACCGAGACGCCCCGTATCGCAATCCTCCACGGGGCGTGGGTCGACGGCCGGCGATCCGTCAGACAGAACCTAGCCGACCGCACCATCGGACGGTCGGCGCGCGGATCGGTCGGAGTCGAACCGCTTCAACCGCACTCTTTCCATGCGACGTCAGCGCGTCGTCGCGCCGCAATCCCGCCATGATTCTTGAAAATCGACCTGAAGGTCAGGGTGCCTGCTGTCCGTCTCGCTCGCCGTCGAGGAAACGAATTCCCTCGCGCTCGCCGAGCAGGGCGTTCGCCGCGAACGCCAGCACCGGCACCGCATGCACCGGCCCGCCATCGGGGCGCTCGACGCGCGCCACGGCCGGCCCGGTCGGGATCGTGAACGCATACTCGACGCCAAGAATCGTCTTGCGAACGGTGCGGTCTGGCCCAAGGCCCTCTGCAACAAGCGACTCGATCGCCACCAGCGTCCACGGTGCGCCTTCCTCGGTCCGAATGGCGATCAGCGGGCTCTTCGGCCGAAGTCCCATCTTCTCGAGCTTGCCCTCCGGCAACTCCGGCTTGAACGGCGCCTGGAAGTGGTTCGAGAGGAAGTAGTGCGAGTAGGTGATCTCCTTCATGCGGCGGATCATGTCCGGGTCGCGCAGGGTCACGGTCGTTGTGGGATGCCGCGCCAGCCAATCGGCCCACGTCGTGATGCAGACGTTCGGCAGCGGCGTGAGCGTGAGGCCCTCGCGCGCGAGCGGCCCCGCGATCGCGCGTCGCTCCAGCTGGCTGAAGAGGCTCGACGCCGAGGATCCGTCGGGCCCTGCCGAGGGGGTGCCGGCTGCGCTTTCCGGAACCTTGTCGCAGAAGGCGAGGTTCGAGTCATAGAGCAGCCCGCTCACCTCGAAGGTGCGCACCTGCCCGCCGATCGTGCGCTCGAACACGATCGCGGCGTCGCAGAGCGGCGAGTAGGTCGCCGTCACCGGAACGCCAGCCACCGTGTCGTTCACCACTTCGTGCACGTTCATCAGCGAAAGCGGCCACGCGTGCGCCTGACCGTTGATCACGATGCCCATCACGCGGTCGGTGGTCACCACGTACTTCGGTCGATTCTGCTCGTTGAACACCAGCATCTCGCTGCCGCGGATGTGCGATGGGTCGTCGAGCGACGGCAGGAACCCCCGTGGGTTACCCGAACCAATGAGCGTCTCACGGTCGACGAGCAGCGAAGAGAGATCGAAGCCGTAGCTCTCGAGCGACTTCCCGTCGCCCACGGGCCGATGCCCGAGGAAGACCGGAAGCAGGCTCCACAGCAGGATCAGGCCGACCAGCACGGCGGAGAGCGCAATGACCCAGCCGCCGCCGCGGAAGGTGAGCGTGGGCGAGCCCGCACGCTCGGGTCGTTGTGGCTCGCCCTGCCCCGCAGGTGGTCTGTCTTGGACCGCAGGTGGTTCGGCTTCGCTCATGGAGTGGATTCCGATGGAGTCGTTGGAGGTTGCGGAGTCATCAGCACGGCCTTCGCCTCGCTGCGGCCGCGCAGGAACGCCTCGGCGCTGATCGAGCCGCGGTCGACTGTCATGACGGCGAGGACGATCGGAAGGTAGGTGATGCTGCCGAGGAACACGCGCCGGGCGCTCGCGTCGTCGCGGCTTCGGTAGAAGCGCAGCGCAAGCCAGACGAGCCAGAGGCCGAGGAGCAGCGACACCGCGGCACTCCAGATTCCGGCGAGGCCGATCATGGTCGCGCTGAGGCCGAGCGGAATGAGGGGCACCGACGTCAGGAGGATCGCCTGCGCGGTGATCTCGCCGGCGTCGTCATGGACGGGAAGCATCGCATGTCCGCCGCGGGCGTAGTCTTCGCGGTACATCCACGCGAGCGCGAGGAAGTGCGGCAGTTGCCATACGAAGAGGATTCCGCCGAGAAGCCACGCGCCAGGGTCGAGTTGCCCGGTCGCCGCAGTCCAACCGATCACAGGCGGCAGCGCGCCGCAGACGGCGCCGACGAGCGTGTTGAACGTGGTCCGCGGCTTGAGCGGCGTGTAGAGAAGCGCGTAGAGCAGGATGTTGAGCGCCGCGATCGCAGCGGGCAGGAGACCCACCTGGAGGCCGAGGACGGCCGCGCCGAGATAGCCGGTCACCACGGCCGCGACGAACACGGTGCGAGGCCCGATCTGCCGCGCAGGCAGCGGTCGCCCGCGCGTGCGTTGCATGAGCGCGTCGCGTCGACGCTCGAACAGCTGGTTGAAGAGCGATGCGCTTGCCGCCGCGAGTGCTGTGCCCGCACAAGTCCATCCAAGGCGAGGCCAGTCGATGGCGCCGACTTGTCCAAGCGCGAAACCTGCGGCGGTCGTGCCAAGCACCAGCGCGTTCAGGCGGACCTTCGTGAGCTCGGACCAGATGCCGAGCACGCTGCGCGCGCGCGGAGTGGCCGTGCCGCGGGGATCTGACGCGATCGCGTCACCATCGGCGCCCGCGGCGTTGCCGTCGTTCGCTGCGGTGGTCGGGATTGCGTGATTTCCTGCCGCTTCGGGCATCTGCGTCTCGGGGTCGAAATCCTACTATACGCTTCATCTCGGCCGAGGCAGCGTCGACCGAAACAGGACGAAACGCGATGCACATCGAACTTCCCCTCATGCTCGCCCAGACTGCGGACGCAGTAGCAATCGCAGTGGCCTCTGGCACGGCGGACTCTGGTACGGCGACCTTGGGCTCAAAGACCTTGGGCTCAGCGACCTTGGGCTCAGCGACCTTGGGCTCAGCGGCGAAGGTCATGCCGCTCTGGCTCAGCCTTGCCCTCTTCGTGGTCGCGGCCGCGGCCGTCGCGTGGATCGCCTCGCGGATCACCACCATGCATCTCGCGCTCGGATTCGCCACCACGGCGGCCATGTGGGCGATCGGGTACGTGGCGATGATCGCGCCCGGACTCTGGATCGGCGAGGCGCTCTTCATCCTCACGCTCGCGATGCCGGTCCTCTTCGGCGCCATCGCGCGCCGCGGCGGGGCGTCGCCACTCAAGGTCGGCCTCGTCAGCGCGTTTGCGAACCTCCTCATCATCGGCGCCTTCCTGCGCGGCGATGGCGTGACCTCGACGTTCGACGCCTACGTTGCGCCGCTCCTCTACGTCGTCGGGCTCTTCGTCGCGAGCGGAGCGCTCGCGGCCTTCGGCGGCTTCCTCGCGCGCAACGCACGGCCCCTCCGGTTGCCGTCGAGCGCCGGTCTCTTCAGCGCCGTTTCGGCGCTCACGGTCTTCATCCTGCTCGTCACCGGCGGTCTCGTCACCGGGCTCGAGAGCGGGCTCGCGGTGCCCGACTGGCCGAACTCGTTCGGCCACAACATGCTGCTCTACCCGATCAGCGAGATGAAGGGCGGCATCTACTACGAGCACGCGCACCGGCTCTTCGGGATGCTCGTGGGCGTCACGGCGCTCGTGCTGCTCGTCGTCGTGTGGCGCGAGGACAAGCGGGGCTGGGTGCGTGGCGTCGCGTTCGCGTTCCTCGCCGCGATCTGCGTGCAGGGGCTCTTCGGCGGCCTTCGCGTGACCGGCCGACTCACCGTCGAGACCGATCCGACCGCGCTCACGCCAAGCACGGCGCTTGCCATCGTGCACGGCATGTTCGGCCAGCTGATCTTCGCAACCGCCTGCGTGATCGCGTGCATCACGAGCAATGCGTGGAAATCCGCGTCGACCGCGACGGGAATCGCCGATGCATCGCGCCTGCGCACGCTGCCGATCGCCCTTCTCGTCGTCCTCGTCGTGCAGCTCTTCCTCGGCGCCTCGTACCGGCACTTGCAGATTCCGCCGTCTGACGGAAACCCCGCCGTCCACCCCGCGTGGCCGATTTGGGGCCACATCTTCGGCGCGTTCGTCGTGGTGGCTCTCGCGGTGATCGCAGGGGCGCACGCATCGAGCCGAGGCAAGGACCATCGGCCGCTGCGCATCCTCGGCAAGGGCCTCGTGCATGGAGTCGGACTGCAGTTTGCGCTGGGAATCGCGGCGCTCGTTGTCGTCCTCATCCGGGTCGACGCGAGGATTCCGGCCTACGAGGTGATCACGACATCCGCCCACCAGGCGCTCGGCGCCGTGCTGCTCGCCACAACCGCCATGCTCGCGGCGTGGAGCCTCCGGCTCGTGCCGCAGCCAGCGAGCGGCGTCGAGCCGCTTGCGTTGGTCACTCCGCCGTCACGCGTGGTTTGATTGCTTCCTGAAGCGCGAGCACGCAGTAGATCGTCACGAGATCCTCGTTCGACTCCTCCCAGCGCGGCGTGCCGTTCTGCCACGAACCGTTTTCACGCTGGCGTGCCGCGAGCGCATCGACGATCTCCGCGCGCCAGTCGCGCGCAGAGCCCTTCGCGTCGGTGATGGCGTCGAGCCGCGACGCATGCATGGCACGCGAGATCGCGTGCATGTAGTAGAAGTAGCCTTGCTGGCCGAGGCCCGGGTTCTCCTCGAAGGTGAAGTTCCGCGAGATCCAGCCAAGGGCATCCTTCACGCGCGGATCCTCCGGGGAAAGGCCGGCGTAGAGCAGGCTCTTGTAGCCCGCGTAGGTCATCGAGCCGTAACTGCGCAGGCTCTTCACCGCGAGTTTCTCGCCGTAGCGGCCCTCGCCCGCGTCCTCGCTCGCGAAGCTCTCGCCGCCATTCGCAGGCGAGTAGACGAAGCCGCCGTCGCCCGAGCCGTTCTGGGCCCACGCCGCCGGGTTCGAAGCCTTGCGATTCTGGGTGCGCGCGACGAAGGCAAGCGCACGCTGCATCGCGGGGTCTTCGGGCGACACGCCGGCATCATGCATCGCATCGATCATCATCTGCGTGTTCGAGAGGTCGGGTCGCTTGCCGTTGCCATATCCGGCGCCGCCGTACCAGTCGGTGGTCGCGTCGAGGCCTTCGCCGTCATCCCACTGGTTCCGGCGCAGCCACTCGATGGCGCGTGATGCGCCGCCGGTCGCATCCACGTCGCCGACGGCAGCAAGTCCGCTTGCAACCGCGCTCATCACGTAGTTGCCGACACCGCCACCGGTCGCGGCAGCGAGTGACTGTTCGTCGGCGAACACGCGTTCGACGGCTGCGCGCGCGCGCTTGCCTGCATCGCTCTCGAGGCGCCCCGCCTGCGCAAATGCCTTGAGCGCGAGCGCCGTCACCGCGACGCTGGCGGCGCGCTTGCGCGGCTCCATGTCGGTGGGCGTGACGTCTTTGCCGACGAAGAAGGATCCATCCGCCGACTGCACGCGCTCGAGGTAGGCGAGCCCGCGCTCGATCGCCTGGCGCGCCTTCGCGTAGTTGGCCTCCGTGGTCGGCACGTCGCTCGCGCGCGCTGCGGTACGGTGAACCGGCGCGGGCGGCGTCGTTCGCACAACGTCGGCGACGGTCGTCACCTCCGGTCGTGGCAGCGTCGTCACCTTCGAGCGGTCAACACGCGCGTCAACGGCGGGCTTCGGTGGTGCATCCTGCGATGCAAGCGGAGAGGCGATCGATGAGACGCCGACGCCAGATGCCACAGCCAGTGCGAGAAGGAGCGTGCGCTGCATGAGGGCAGTGTACGCGCGGCAAAAGCGACGCAGCGCTCACGGATGGAAGGACACCATCCTTGAGCGCTGCCTCTGTTTGGAGCAGCATGTCGCCAAGATCGACCGCAGGCGAACCTGCGGACGCCCTCAGCGGGCGCGCGCGACCGAAGCGGTCGCGTTGGACGCACCCGCGTTCGCTGACGGTCGTGCTGCGTCGGTGATCTGGGCGAGGCCACTTGCGGCGCCGGAGACTGACTCCGGAGTCGAGCGGGCGATCGACAGCAGCGCGTTCGTCGGCAGTGCCGCGACAAGGGCCGGGTCGCGCGAGATGAGGATCTGAAGCAGAACCTCGTTCGTGATGTCGGTCTCCGTGCGGCTGTCCGAGATCTGGACACGCAGGCCGCGGCGCACGATCGCAAGAACTTCGTCATGCGTCAGGTGCGTCGACCGACTGGTGTCGTAGAGACGCCGGTTCGGGTACTTGCGGATACGGATCACATCGGTGGATGGAGCCTGGAGGATCATGCTGCGCGCTTCGCCGCGCGGCGTCGCCGGATTCGCCATCGCGCAGGAAGTTCGGACGATTCGTCTGGGATGCCACTGCGAGCGCAAAAACAGGGATTTCTCCGCGGAATGGCGCTGCTTGCGCGCCGTGGGCGCGCTCAGCGCACCACGCCGAAGATCCAGAAGTCCGACTGCTTTCCCCGGCCCGAGAAGCGGCAGGGGAAGAGGAACGTGCCAGGTTGCGCGCCGAGGTCGGTCACGCGCACGGTGACGAGCACCGAGGAGTCATCTGGCTTCTGGGAAACCACTTCGGTTTTGAACGACGGGTGGAGGCTCTGGACCGAGTCGATGCGCGAACTTCCCATCAACTTGATCTCGATCTCGAATTCCGCGGAACCCTTCGCGGGGATTGCGCCGCAGTTCGCTCGGAACTCGGCGAAGGCGAGGGAGGGCGTGATGCGCGTCGTCTCGTGGCGCACGCGCATGTCGACGATCGGGCACTTCGGGTGATCGGTCTCGATCACGAGGAAGGGCGGCACCGCGTTGTAGGCCTTCGTCAGCGGACTCGCAGAGGTGAAGTCGTACCGCAGCGTGTGCTTCGTCGCGGGCTTCATGGGAGAACCGTCGCCTGTCACGGGAGGCTTGCCGTCGACCGACTTCACCATGAACGGAACGTCGTCGCGCGCGACGAGCTCGATCGAGCCGGTCATGCGCTCGGGCTTGAGTGCGTCCACGAAGGTCGGAGTCGCACGTACCGCGTACGCCGTCTCTGCCTCGAGTTGCAGCACCATCACCTGCGTGACGCCGGCGAAGGCCATGTTCACGACGGCCGTCTTCACGCCCGGCGTGTGCGCCATCTTCATCGACATGGGCATTTCGATCGATCCGCCGGCTGGAATGACCTTGCCGACCATGTCGATGGTCGTACAGGTGCAGCTCGGCTTCGCGGCGGAGATGGTCACGTCGCGATCGAGCGGATTGGTGAGCTTGATCGTGGCGGCGACCGTCGTTCCCGGCTCGACGATGCCGAAGTTCACCGTCGCGGGCTCGGCCTTGATCGGCCCTGGAATCTCGATGCTCTTCGGGTCGGAACTCTTCTTCTGCTGCGGGCGCGCCTGGCCGCCGGGAGCGGCGGAGGCCGACTGGACGGCGAATGCGCTACCCGCGAGCGCGACGGCCAGCGCGCCCGCCAGGAACGCGACGGCTCCTCGGCGATGCGGCGATCGGGCGGAACGTCGTCGAACGAACGGGATGGCGCTGTGCATGGTGGCGATCATACGGCTCGCGCCCGACGCCGCTGCAAATCCCTACACTCGCCGCCATGCGCGCAATCATCATCGAGCGTCAGGGCGCACCCGTCCTCCCCAACGTCGCCTACGTCACCAACCACCCCGACCCAACGGCCGGCCCCGGCGAAGTGCTCGTCCGGACCGAGGCAGCGGCGCTGAACCACCTCGATCTCTGGGTCGGGCGCGGTCTTCCCGGTATCGACATCCGCTACCCCGCGATCTCCGGGTCGGATGGAGCCGGAGTGGTGGAGGCGGTGGGGGCGGGCGTCGACCCGGCGTGGATCGGCACCCGCGTCCTTCTCAACGCGGCCGTCCCCAAGCCCGACGCGGCGCACCCGGCAGTTCGGCCCGCTCCCGCCGACATCTTCATGATTGGCGAGCATGGGCCAGGTTGCCTCGCCGAGAAGTTCGTGGCGCCGGTGTCGAACGTCCTGGCGATCGGCGAGGCCGATCCGGTGCAGGCGGCAGCATTCGGCCTGACGCACCTGACCGCGTGGCGGATGATGGTGACCCAGGCCGGGCTCCGCGCGGGAATGACCGTGCTGATCACGGGAATCGGCGGCGGCGTGGCACTCGCGGCCCTTGCCATTGCCCGTCACTTCGGCTGCGAGACGATCGTGACCAGCCGCCACCAGTCGAAGCTCGACCGCGCCCGCGCGCTCGGGGCGAACCACACGGTGCTCGACACCGGGGCCGACTGGTCGCGCGAAGTGCGTCAGCTCACCGGGCGTCGTGGTGTCGATCTCTGCGTCGACAGCGTCGGGAAGTCGATCCACCTCTACTCGATCAAGAGCCTCGCGCGCGGCGGAACCTACGCCACCTGCGGCGCCACCACCGGGCCGGACGCCACCACAGACCTCACCCGGATCTTCTGGAATCAGCTCCGCGTCGTCGGCTCGACCATGGGCGACATGCGCGAGTTCCGCGAGGTCGTCTCGCTCTTCCGCTCGGGCGCGATTTCTCCGGTGATCGACCGGGTTTTTGCGCCTTCCGAGGGGCGCGAGGCATTCGCCCGGCTCGAGGCGGGAGAGCAGTTCGGCAAGTTGGTGGTCGACTGGCGAAAGGGCGGCTGAGGAGTGAGGATTTCCGTCGAAAGTGGAGACTCCCCGCAGCAGACTTTCCTGTGCAGGGCCTATACTGCGTCCCGCGAGGATTCTTCCGCGAGCGTCCCGAAGCCACACCACCGATGAGCCAATCAGCGACTCCGCCAACCCCCTCCGCAACGCGCGCGCCTGCCAGCCCGTCCGTCAAGCCGAATGATCGGACCTCGACGGACACCCTTCCGCCTTGGAGGGTGCTGCTTCACAACGACGAAGTGAACGAGATGGGTTTCGTGATCGAGTCCCTTTGCCGCTTCGCTCGCTTGAGTGTTCCGGCCGCGACCCGTTGCACGATGGAGGCGCATCGCAAGGGCCTCTCGCTTGTGATCGCCACGCACCGCGAGCACGCGGAGCTTGTCGCTGAACAGCTCACTTCGCTGCAGCTGACGGTGACGATCGAGCCGGTGCACTGACCCTCCAGTTTGGCAAGCGCAATAACCTGCGAGAGCGCGAGGCCCGCCGCAGTTGTCCTATGGGTGGATCTTGCGGCGTCTCACTGACAGAATCCGGGCCGGGCGGACCAAGGCAGTTTTTTATAGGACCGTTGCGCAGACCAATGGTTCTCGGTCCATCTTTGGGCTGCATAGTAGGTCTGTGACGCCGATCCGCAGGCCTTCGACGACCAATCGCGTTGAAATCTCTTCCCGAACCAAGATTCCGTTTGGATCGTCCGATCATCGCACTAAATTTGAAACGTCTCTCTGCGCCCTCCCTCTGCCCATGGCAGAGCGCGTGCGTCGAGCGGCCACGGTTTGTTCGAAGCGGTTCCGGTTGTGTCGGACGCCGCCACCAGTCCCGGTTGAGGTCGTGTGGCCTCAGACCTTCAGCCTTCGGTCCCCGTGGTGGGGACACAATTAGGAGCGATGCGATGAAGAATTTCAGTGGTACGAGCCTGCTCGTGACGGCCGTCTTGACGGCCGGATTCACGACCACGGCGATGGCCCAGGTGAATGACGAGTGTTCCGGCGCCGTGACGCTTGAGTCCGGCATTGGAACGGCGTTCGACACGACCGCCGCGACGACGAGCCCTGAGCCCGTCAGTGACACTCAGTGCACGGGCACCTACCTGAGCTGGGGCACCGCCAACAAGGACGTGTGGTTCAAGTGGGTCTCGCCCGGAAGTGGTCGCATCACTGTCTCGACCTGCAGCACCGGCAGCTATGACACCTCGATGGTGCTTTACTCCGGCACGGACTGCGCCGCGCTGACCCAGGTTGCCTGCAACGGCGACGGACCCGAGCAGACCGTCTGCCAGCAGTACTACTCCCGCATCGCCGACTTCACGGTCACGACCGGCACCACGTACTACGTTCGCGTTGGCGGCTACGACGCCCCAGCTCCAACGATCCCCCCTGAGTCCGGCGTCGGTCAGGTCACCCTGACCTTCCAGGCGATTGCCGCTGGTTGCCCCGGCACCGGTGGTTGCGGCACTGCGCAGACCACCCCGGGCTGCTCGGATGCCGCCTGCTGCACGCTCGTCTGCGACATCGACGAGGCCTGCTGCCAGAGCGCGTGGGATCAGAACTGCGTCATCACCGCTGCGACGATTCCGTCCTGCGGCGTGTTCCTCTACAACTGCAGCGCTCCGGGCTACCCGAACGACTGCGCGCCGAACGCCACCGTGGTGGGCGGCGACTCGTCGGTTGCGTTCAACAACACGAACGCCAACAACGACGGACCCGATCACGACGGCGACCAATGCTCGTCGGGCAGCGATGGTTTCCCGAACGACCTCTGGTACCGCGTGCCGGTCTTCGCGAACGGATTCCTCCGCATCACGACCTGCGA